>JAFGED010000070.1 GCA_016931785.1 Anaerolineae bacterium | reverse complement strand
GGGTCCTTCGTTCTTGACAATGGTCAGCACGTCCTCGTCGGTCAGCGGCTCAAAGTAGAGCCGGTCGGAGGTGTCGTAATCGGTCGACACGGTCTCGGGGTTGGAATTGACCATGATCACCTCGTACCCCTCCTCCTGGAGCGCCCAGGCGGCGTGGACGTTGGCATAGTCGAATTCGATGCCCTGGCCGATGCGATTGGGGCCGGAGCCGAGAATCATGACCTTGCGCCGACCGGAAGCAAGCGCCTCGTTTTCCTCACCGCCGTAGGTGGAGTAAAAGTACGGCGTGGCTGCTTCGAACTCGGCGGCGCAGGTATCGACCATCTTGAAAACGGGTTTCACGTCCAGTGTTTCCCTGCGCTCTCGGACCTCTTTTTCGGGTAGGTCGAACCACTCGCCGAGCTCGCGGTCGGACATGCCCAGTTCCTTTGCCTGAAGCAGCATGCCTTGGTCCAATTCCTCCCAGGTGGTGTGGCGCAGCCGGTCCTCGAACTTGATGAACCGATCGAGCTCGCTCAGGAACCAGCGGTCGATGTGCGTGATCTCGTTGATCTCTTCGACCGAGTATCCGCGCCGCAGCGCGGCAAAGATGTAGGCCAGCCGCTCCGGCGTGGGGTTTGCCAGGTACTGGCGGACGTGACCAAAGTCCAGCTTTGGTGTGGCGTCCAGCTCCAGCGAGCGCAGCGCCTTGCCCAGCGCTTCCTTGAACGTGCGCCCGATGGCCATGACCTCGCCCACCGATTTCATCTGCGTGTGCAGCAGGGGGTCGGCGCCGGGGAACTTTTCCAGCTGGAAGCGCGGGATCTTGACCACGACGTAATCCAGCGTCGGCTCGAACGCCGCTGTGGTGCGCAGGGTGATGTCGTTGGGGATCTCGTCCAGGCGGTAGCCCACGGCCAGCAGCGCTGCCACCTTGGCGATGGGATAGCCGGTGGCCTTGGAGGCCAGCGCCGACGAGCGGGAGACGCGCGGGTTCATCTCGATGACGACCATGCGCCCGGTCTCGGGTTCCACGGCGAACTGGATGTTCGACCCGCCGGTGTCGACGCCGATAGCGCGCAGGACGGCGATGGCGGCGTCGCGCATCTTTTGATACTCGACGTCGGTCAGTGTCTGCGCCGGGGCGACGGTGATCGAGTCGCCGGTGTGCACGCCCATCGGATCCAGATTCTCGATGGAGCAGATGATGACGCCGTTATCGGCGTGATCGCGCATCACCTCCAGCTCGTACTCTTTCCAGCCGATGACGGATTCCTCCAGCAGCACGGTGTGGGACGGGCTCTCGATCAGGCCCTGGGTCACGATGTGGCTCAGCTCCTCGACGTTGTAGGCGATGCCGCCTCCGGTGCCGCCCAGCGTAAAGCTGGGGCGGGCGATGAGCGGATAGCCCAGCTCCTCGGCCACATCCAGCGCCTCGGTCAGGCTGGCGACCTGCTGGCTGCGCGGCACCTCCAGGCCGATGTTCAACATCGTCTCCTTGAACAACTGCCGGTCCTCGGCCTTTTGGATGGCCTCGAAGGGCGCGCCGATGATCTCGACGCCGTATTTATCCGTGATGCCCGCCTGGGCCAGTTCGACGGCTAGGTTGAGGCCGGTCTGGCCGCCCAGGGTGGGCAGCAGCGCGTCGGGGCGCTCCTTGGCGATGATCGCTTCCAGGAACTCGACCGTCAGCGGCTCGACATAGACCGCGTCGGAGAGTTCCGGGTCGGTCATGATCGTGGCCGAGTTGGAGTTGACGACGACGAGCTTGTACCCGGCCCGCTTGAGCGCCTTGAGCGCCTGCGTGCCGGAGTAATCGAACTCGGCGGCCTGGCCGATGACGATGGGACCCGAGCCGATGATGAGAATCTTTTCGATGTCTGTGCGTCTGGGCAAAACAATCCTCCGATTTTGTAGGACACGGAATAACACGGATGGACACGGATTTTTATTCGATCTCTTCGTGATACCCCTGCAGCGAGTGCACCTGTATGTGTGAGCCTCTGCGCTCGGTGATGCCCTTGGCTGCGGCCAGGGCGGCGGGCATGGTCGTGATGTAGGGGACCTTGTACTTGATCGCAGCCTTGCGGATGTACGAGTCGTCGAACTGGCTGAGCTTGCCGACCGGCGTGTTGATCACCAGGTGGATCTCTTTGTTCATAATGCCGTCCACGATGTTCGGTCGCCCTTCATGCTGCTTCTTGATGAACTCGCTCTCGATGCCGTGGCCAGCCAGGAACTTTTGGGTTCCCTCGGTGGCCTTGATCTTGAACCCAAGATTATCGAATTCTTGAGCCACTTCCAGGGCCAGCGACTTTTCCCTATCGCAAACGCTGATCAATACGGCGCCTTCCAGCGGCAGGATCTGCTGCGCGGCCTCCTCGGCCTTGAAATAGGCCAGGCCGAACGACCGGTCCAACCCCAAGACCTCGCCGGTGGAGCGCATCTCCGGTCCCAGGAGTGGGTCTACCTCGGGGAACATTGCAAATGGCAGGACGGCTTCTTTAACCCCAAAGTGAGGGATTGTTTTCTCCTCCAGGTCGAGATCGGCGAGTTTTTGTCCCAGCATGAGCTGCGTGGCGATACGCGCCATAGAGATGTTGCAGACTTTTGAGACGAGGGGGACCGTGCGCGAGGCGCGTGGATTGGCCTCGAGTACGTACACCGTATCATCTGCAATGGCGTACTGCATGTTCATCAGGCCCACCACGCCCAGCTCGCGGGCGATCTTGTGCGTGTACTCGCGGATCGTCTCCAGGTGCTTGGGCGGAATGGAAACCGGCGGGATCACGCACGCCGAATCGCCAGAGTGGATGCCGGCCTGCTCGATGTGTTCCATCACTGTCGGCACGAAAGTGTCCTGCCCATCCGAAAGCGCGTCCGCCTCCGCCTCAAGCGCGTTTTCGAGGAACCGGTCGATGAGAATCGGTTGGTCGGGTGTGACCGCGATGGCGGCCGTTACGTACTCTCGCAGCATGTCCTCGTCGTAGACGACCTCCATGCCGCGCCCGCCCAACACGTACGAGGGCCGGACGATGAGCGGGTAGCCGATGCGCGCGGCGATCTCGAGCGCCTGCGCTATCGTGCTCGCCGTGCCTGCTTCGGGCATGGGAATGTCCAACTTTTCCATCATCTGGCGAAATTGGCCGCGGCCTCCCGCCAGGGCGATGATCTCGGGCGAGGTGCCCAGGATGTTTACGCCTGCTGCTGCCAGCTCACCCGCGATATTGAGCGGCGTCTGTCCACCGAACTGCACGATCACGCCCTCGGGCTTTTCCTTCTCATAGATACTTAGCACGTCCTCGATCGTGAGCGGCTCAAAGTACAGCTTGTCCGACGTGTCGTAATCGGTGGACACGGTCTCGGGGTTGCAGTTGACCATGATCGATTCATAGCCCAGGTCACGCAGGGCGAACGCTGCGTGGACGCAGCAGTAGTCGAACTCGATGCCCTGGCCGATGCGGTTGGGCCCGCCGCCCAGGATCATGACCTTGCGCCTATCACTGGCTTTCGTATTGTCCGGTGCGTTGTACGTCGAGTAATAGTACACCGCGTCCTCCACGCCGCTGACGGGCACCGCGTCCCAGCCCTCCACCACACCCAGCCCTATCCGGCGCGCGCGGATCTCTGCCTCCGGAATCCCCAGGATTTTCGCCAGGTAGCGGTCGGCAAAGCCGTCTTTTTTGGCCTGGATCAGCAGGCCGTCGGGCAGTTGGCTGCCCTTGTGTTTGAGCAGTTCCTCCTCCAATTCGACCATCTCTTTCATCTGCTGGATGAACCACGGCTTGATGTGCGTCCGCCGGTAGAGGTCGTCAACGTCGGCGCCTTTGCGCAGCGCTTCGTACATGATGAACTGCCGCTCGCTCGACGGCTTGACGAGCAGCGCCAGTAATTCCTCCAGCGACCGCTGGTTGAAATCCCGGGCGAACCCCAGCCCGTGGCGGCCGATCTCCAGCGAGCGGATGGACTTGTGAAACGCCTCCTTGTAGGTCTTGCCAATGGACATCACTTCACCCACCGCGCGCATCTGCGTGCCGAGCTCGTCGCGCGCGCCCTTGAACTTTTCAAACGCCCAGCGGGCGAACTTGACCACCACGTAATTGCCCGAGGGGGTGTACTTTTCCAGCGTGCCCTCGCGCCAATAAGGGATTTCGTCCAGCGTCAGGCCGCCGGCCAGTTTGGACGAGACCAGGGCGATGGGGAACCCGGTCGCCTTGGAGGCCAGCGCCGAGGAGCGCGACGTGCGCGGGTTGATCTCGATGACGACCACGCGGCCGGTTTCGGGGTCGTGGGCGAACTGGATGTTGGTCCCGCCGATGACCTCGATGGTCTCCACGATGTCGTAAGAATACTGCTGGAGCTTTTGCTGTAATTCCGGGGCGATGGTGAGCATGGGGGCGGTGCAATACGAGTCGCCGGTGTGCACCCCCATCGCGTCCACGTTCTCGATGAAGCAGACGGTGATCATCTGGTTTTTGGCGTCGCGCACCACTTCCAGTTCCAGCTCCTCCCAGCCCTCCACCGATTCCTCGACCAGGATTTGCCCGACCATGCTCGCGGAGATGCCCCGGCTGGCCACGACGCGCAGCTCTTCCACGTTATAGCACAGGCCGCCGCCGGTGCCCCCAAGTGTGTAGGCCGGGCGGATCACCACCGGGTAACCGAGTCTTTCGGCGATCTCTTCGGCCCCTTCGACCGTGTAGGTAGCTTCGCTCCGCGGCATCTCGATGCCCAAGCTCTCCATGGTCTGTTTGAAGATGGTCCGATCCTCGCCACGTTCGATGGCGTCGACGTCGACCCCGATGACGCGCACGCCGTACTTTTCCAGGACGCCGACGCGTGCCAGTTCCGAGGATAGATTCAACCCGGTCTGCCCGCCCAGGTTGGGCAGCAGCGCGTCGGGCCGCTCCTTCTCGATGATGCGCGTCACGGTCTTGATGTTGAGCGGTTCGATGTAGGTGACGTCGGCCATCGCCGGGTCGGTCATGATGGTGGCCGGGTTGGAGTTGACGAGCACGATCTGGTAACCCAAGTCCCGGAGCGCCTTGCAGGCCTGGGTGCCGGAATAATCGAACTCGCACGCCTGCCCGATGACGATAGGCCCGGAACCGATGATTAGAATCTTGTGGATGTCGTTGCGCCGCGGCATGAAAAATCCTCCAGTTTTTATTTGGAGATCAGAGATTAGAGATTGAGTCTCTGATCTCCAATCTCTGGTCTCTATGCACGTAAATCTAGGCTCTTTTCCTCAAACACAATACCCAATGGTTCAATAACAACTTGCTTGTCACCTTCTTCCACCGTCCCTGCGTGATACGCTTCGGTCCCAAGCCGTTCCGAAATCTCAATGGCCTTGGCTGCATCTTCTTCGGGCACGAACACCGCGAACCCGGCGCCCATGTTCAGGCTGCCGTAGGCATCGCTGGCGTCCAGGTTGGCCTGCTCGGCCATGAATTGCAGCGCGGGTGGGACGGGTGGGACCCGCGTGATGCGGTAGGTGAACGCGCCTGGATGCCGCATCAGCTTGCGCCAGCCGTGGCCGGTGATGTTTGAAAGGTAGCGCACTGCGACGCCCGCCTCGAACAGCGCCTCGGTGACGGGTGAGTAGATGATGGTGGGGTCGAGCAGCGCTTCGCCGTATAGCCGCCCGTCGGCGATCCGGGTCGCGTAACCGTCCGCCAACTGCTCCGCCAGCTTGCGCGCCAGCGTCAGCCCGTTGGCGTGGATGCCGCTGCTCTCCAGCAGCACGATGGCGTCGCCGGGCTGCAGGTCCTGGCCCAGGGTCAAGCGCTCCTTGGGCCGGATGATCCCGGTGCAGGAGGCGGCCAGGTCGATGGCGCCGGATCCCACCACGCCCGCCAGGCTCGGCGTCTCGCCGCCGCCCCAGGAGACCCCGGCCAGATCGCACGCTTGCTGCCAACCGCTCAGCAGCTCTTCGATGCGCTGCATATCGGTGAACCACTCCGAGCCGCCGGTGGCCCAATAGGCGTGCAGCGTGAGCGGTCTGGCGCCGACGGTGATCAGGTCGTTGACCGCCATAGCGATGGTATCCTGGGCGATGGCGTCGTAATACGTCTTGCCCGTGATGGCCCGCATCTCATCGGCCACCAGCGACTTGGTGCCCAGGCATTCGGTGATGGTGGCCAGGTAGAACTCGCCCAGGTCGATG
>JAFGED010000069.1 GCA_016931785.1 Anaerolineae bacterium | reverse complement strand
TCGCAGTTGCCTTTCGCGACAAAAAGAGGAGGAAGGACTCTCCCTTTTTCGAGCGAGGGCCACTGCTCGGGCGAACAGCCTGAGTAGATACCTTTAGCGATACTCAGAATGAGCAACTTGGGCCTAAAATTGTAAAATGACAAGGCTCCGAGACCCTGAGAAGCGAGTTGGCAGGGCGCACAGGCTGTGCTAGAATAGTCCTTGTTCCTACGAGGTGGACGCTGATGCAATGTCCTGTATGTGGTTTTCCCTATCCGGAAGCTGTATCGCGTTGCTACATCTGCGGCGCTGATCTCACTGAGCTTGAGGACGAGCCCGAGCCTTCCGATAAGGGAGATGCAGAAATTCGGCGCGAACTGGCCGCGACCAAAGAGATCGTGCGCCGTCTGCGCCGCTATGTTCCCTCCGTCGTTGCCGACGGGATCTTGCAGGATCGGGAGCGGCTGCGCGACGAGCGCCGCGAGGTGACCGTTCTCTTTGCCGATACGGTCAACTATTCCCGGCTCGCGGCATCACTGGATGCCGAGTCGGTCTTTAACCTGATCAACGACCTGCTGGGCCGTCTGATCGCCTGTGTCCATCGCTACGATGGCGTTTTGGACAAGTTTACGGGCGATGGTTTGATGGCTGTCTTTGGAGCCCCCATCGCCCACGAGAACGATACGGAGTTGGCTGTCCGCGCCGCGTTGGACATGCAGCGGGCTGCGGCCGAGTTTGAGCCCATCGCCCGCGCTCAGCTGGGCGCTCCCTTACGGATTCGCATCGGCATCCACTGTGGGCTAGCTGTTGCCGGTATCCTCGGCACCGAGGAGCAGGCGGCCTACACCGTCATCGGCGAGACGGTCAATCTGGCAGCGCGGTTGGAGGCCTTGGCCCGTCCCGGCGGTATCCTGGTCAGCTCGCGCGTCTACCAACAGACGCAGGGGCTGTTCAACTTCCAGGCGATGGGCATGACCCAGATCAAGGGGGTCGCTGAACCCATGGCCGTCTATGAGGCCATGGGCTCTCGCTCCGAGCCGTTGCCGACGCGGGGCGTGGCGGGTGTCACAGCGATCCTCCTGGGACGCGATGCCGAGTTGGAACAGCTGCACAACGTGGTGACTGCCTTCCTGAGTGATCGGCACGGCCGCTTGGTGATGATCCAGGGGGAAGCCGGCCTGGGCAAGTCGCGCTTGGTCTCGGAGTGGCTCTCGACCGTTCCCTCTGAAAAGGCCGTGGTTTGGAGCGGGCGAGGCCTGCCCTATGCCCAGGGGATCGCCTATGGCGTCTTTCGCTCCCTGCTGTGGAACGTGCGGCTGGCCTGCCCGCCGGGCACCGAATGGGACGGTCAAGTGTCGCCTGACCTGCGGCCTTTCCTGCAGCAGATGGTGGGAACGGTTGATCTGGATGAAGGCGCCGCTTCTCACCGCCTGGAGCCAGGGCGCGTAAAGCAGCTGACGGTTTTGGCTTTGCGTGAGTGGGTTTTGGGCGAAGCTCGTCGGCAGCCGGTCGTGTTGGTTCTTGAGGATTTCCACTGGGCTGATGACCTCTCGCGTGATGTGCTGCAAGCGCTGACCGATGTCACCGACGAAGCGCCCGTGCTGCTGTGCGTCACCGTGCGGCCTCAGCCGGAGGCCCCTCTATCTCTCACAGTGCCGTCGGCCGAGAAGCATTCGGCTGCGCCGGTGCAGCTTTCTTTGGAGTTGAAACCCCTCTCTTCGGAGCATAGCCGGGCTTTGCTTGGGCATTTGGTCAACTTGAACGAACTGCCGGAACATCTCATCAACACCATCTTGACCCGTGCCGAGGGCAATCCTTTCTACATCGAAGAGTTTGTGCGTATGCTGATCGAGAAGGGCGTGTTGAGCTTGAGGGATGGCCAATGGCGGGTATCCTCTGCGGTGGAGTGGCAGACGTTGGAGGTATCAGCTACTTTGCGGGGATTGATGATGGCACGCGTCGATCGCCTGCCGGAGAGCCTGCGGCAGGTTCTCCGGGACGCGGCGGTCGTTGGCGTGCAGTTCGACGCTCAATTGATGGAAGAGATCGAGCGCCGCCTCCAAGGCACGACCAACGTAGTGCCGCTGTTGGAGCGGCTCACGGCGCTGGGGATGCTGGTGGAGCAGCCTCAGGCCGGCGAGAAGGTGTACGCCTTTCGCCATCTCCTCACACAAGAGACGCTCTACAACAGCCTGCTGCGCAGCCAGCGCCCCACGCTGCACCGCACGGTGGCCGAGTGTATCGAGTACCTTTATGCTGAGGACCTGAGGAATCACGCCGAGGTGCTGGCGCTGCATTACGACCGTGCCTACGTGCGTACCAAGGCGATGCGCTACGCGTTGCTTGCAGGCGAGCGCGCCCGTGAGCGCTTTGCCAATCGCGAGGCCATCGAGTACTACAGCCGGGCGCTGCAGATCTCGCAACACCTCGGCGGCTATGGGGCCGAGCGGTGGCAGGCGGCCATCGGTCTGGGCGAGGTGCTGCAGCACGTCGGCGAGTACGACGAGGCGATCGCTTGCTATCAGGCTGCCCTGGAGGAGTGGCCCGACGCAGCCCCACAGGCTCGGGCCTGGGCGATGCTCAGGTTGGGCCAGATCTGGGACAAGCGCGGTGAGCTGGCAGAGGCCGAGGGGTGGCTGCGGCAGGCGCTGGCCCAACTTAGCCAGGCCAGTACAAAGCTCCCCGAGTTGCGGGCCCAAATCTATTCGGAGCTGGGGTGGCTCAGCCTGCGCCGGGGTAATATGGCCGCGGCGCGCGATTGGCTGGGGCAAGGGCTCGACTTGGTCGGCACCATGGGACATTACGATGTGCTGGCATCCATCTTCAACCGCCTGGGCGTCGTGCACTATCGCCGCGGCGAGTGGCAGCAGGCGACCGAGTGCGTCGAACGCGCCATACAGCATCGCAGCCGGTTGGGGGATATTGTGGGCTATGCCAGCTCGCTGAATAACTTGGCCCAGATCAAGTGGGCCAGTGGTGACTGGGATGGCGCGTTAGCCGATTACGAGCGTGCGGTTGCCTTATACGAGCGCATCGGCGAGCTGGAGGGGCTGGCCCAGGTCTATGCCAATTTGGGGGTGCTGTATACCGACCGCGGCGAGTGGGGCCAGGCGGAGAACAATTTGGCGCGTAGTCTCGAGATCGCTCAACGCATCGCCCATCCGTACGACTTGGCACAGGCGCACGTGAACCTGGGGCGGCTCTACATACTTCAAGAGCGTTGGGAGGAGTGCGGTCGGCACTTGACCATGGCCGTCCCTCTGTTCATGGAGGTCGGCGCGCGAGCTGACCTGGATCTGAGCGAAACCTATTGCCTGCAGAGCGCCTTACACCTGGCGCAGGATCGAATCGATGATGCCTGGCTGTGGGCTGATCGCTGCGGCGATCTGTTGCGCAAGGCGACCGGATCGGAAGAGGGGGACTCGCTCGAATGGGGACGGTACGAGCGGCTGATGGGGCGTATCGCCATCACAGGCAGCGATCTAGAGGCTGCCGATCGCCACCTGAGACGCAGCGCCGTGATCTTCCAGGGCCACGGTTCCAAGCTGGAGACCGGACGAACGATCTACTGGGGCGGCCAGCTGTCGCTGGCGCAGCACGAGACGGAGAAGGCCCTCCAGGAGTTTGACAAGGCCCGGCAGATATTCGAGCAGTTGGGGGCCGTGGTCGACTTGAGGCAGGTCGAGCAGCAGTTGACGGAGATCGCGGAAGCATCTTGACCGTGCGTGCTGCCACGCGATCACGAGTCTGGCAGGTTGATCTCCTTCTCCAACACCTCCAGGAGCGTCGTCGGGAAATCGGCCCGAACCTCCGGCGTCACGGCGAAAACGGTCGTCGCGCTGATGGGAAGCCATAGTTGAGCCTTGACCACCAGCTCGGAGCGGATGACGACGAGCGCCAGCGCAAAGTTGCCTCTGCGCAGCACGTCGAAGGCTTTCTGCCATCCTCCCTTGCGTTCTAGCTCTAGCGGCCCCAGTTCGTCCACCACGAGCAACTGGCAGGGCGCGGCCTCGGCCAGGATTGCGTTACCCCACCCTATGGTTTCGGGAGCGAAGTGGAAGCGGCCCTGGACGATGGCCGGCTTCACATCGGGTGGGAGGGTCAAGCGGCGCGTTTCGCCGCTGGTCACGTCCGTCACGTCTAGCTCTCCATCGGGCTGGGTCAAGGTGAGGATGCCGCCACAGGTGTAACCCTTGGCTTTGGCCAGCGCGACGCTCTCCTGGCAGGCGGTGGTCTTGCCCACGCCGCGCTCTCCGGTCAGAATGACGATGCTTGTGGCCATGTCAGTCCTCGTATCCTGGAATCGGCCCGAAGGATGCCTCGATCTGCTCGGGATCGTAAAGCTCTAGCATACACTCCCACCAGCCCAGGCCATCCGTCTTTTGGAACTCCCACCACCAGATGTCGGGCCAGGAGTAGCGCCAGCGCCACAGGGAGGGCAAGCGCTCCCATCCATAGTCACTGGCGAGCGCCGTGAAGTCTACATAGTAGCCGGGCGGGATGCGCTCCTTGATTGCGCCACCCTCGACCAGAGCACTTCCTCCCTGCTCCCGGGCATACAGATCCCACACACCCTCACGCAGGGGTTCGCCCATGCTCCCGTCTTGCTTGGCTGCGCGGAGAAAGACGCGCCAGTAGGTGGCGCTGCCTACGTCTTCCCGCACCAACTCGACCTTTGACGAGGTTGCTTCGTAGGGCCGTTGATCCAACCCAATCGCCCTGCCGCAGATGTGCCAGTTCATGCGCGAGTGGCCCGAGGGCGGCGTGTACGTCATCGGCAGCCACGAACTGCTCAAGCTGCCCAGGTAGTCCCATCCGGCTTCCTCGACGACCCGCTGCCGCAGCGCGTCAAAGCTCTCGTTTACCCGGTCAGAGAGCAAGAACGTCTCTTCTACGTCCTCCTCTTCTTCGTCGCTGCTGACGCTGAGGAGCGGGACGAGCCGATAGGGTGGGCCGGAGGCTGAAGGCGGCTGCACCATCTCCACGTAGAGCGGGAGAGAACTGCTCGGTACGGCAGCTTGAGCGCGGGCGATGATGCGCGGGGAAAGCGACAGGTCTGTCCAGGCCAGATCCTCCATTCGACCGTCGATGCTGTAGACTTCTTGTGAGATCGCCCATCCCGTCATGCCGGCTGCGATGAGGTGGCTGCGTCCTTCTCGGTCGTAGGCGACGTAGATGAGGTTCTGTCCGTCGGGGGCCCAGGCGGGGGAGGCGCCAGCGCCGAACAGCTCCGTCTGTGCCTGGCCGGCCTCCATCGCGTCCCAGTCAAAGGTCGTGATCTGGATGGAGGGGTTGCCGCGCGGTCCGCTGACGTAGGCCAACTGCGTGCCGTCGGGCGACCAATCGGCGTAATCCTCACTCACGTCAGGGCTGTTTGTGACGGTGATCGTCTCTCTTCCCTCGACGAGGTATAGGTAAATATCCTTGCTGCCATCGCGGAAGGAGGTAAAGGCGATGGCGCGGCTATCGGGTGACCAGGCGGGCTCATAGTCGGGAGCCCGGTCGGTGGTGACGCGCCGCAACTCTCCGCCGGAGGTGCTCATGATGTAGATGTCGAGGTTGCCGTAGCGGTCAGACTCGAAGGCGATGTACTGGCCGTCGGGCGACCAACTGGGGTTGCCGTCGAAGCCGGGATTCTGGGTCAGGCGGATCAGCGCGCCGCTGACCAGGTCGAGCAGGTAGATATCCCAGTTGTTGGAGCGGTTCGAGGCGAAGGCGATATAGTTGCCGTCTGGAGACCAGGCCGGGTCCCGGTCCTCGGCTCGGTCGTACGTCAGTTGTACCAGTTGGCGCTCGATCTGGTTGAGGGCATAGATATCCGTGTTGCCGTTGCGCCGCAGGGTGAAGGCGATTGCCCCGCCGCTGCCGAAGGGGGTCGGGGTGGGGCCGGGGGAAGGGGAGGGCCTGGGCGTCGGCGTGACGACCACGAGCTTCGGCGGGCTTTCGATCGGCGGCATCGTGGCCGTCTGGTAGAGCGCGTAGCCCAAAAGTCCAAGGATGGCCACGTTCCCCACGATCAGCAGGATGAGTATCCGTACACTGCTCGGCCGCAGCGTGATGGGTTTCCCGACCTTGTTCGGCTTGAAAAGCCAAAGCCAGACAAAGACGACGCGGCCCCAGAGCCAGACGAAAGGGCTGGCAAGCCGTTTGAGGAAGCCGCGTACACGGTCGCGAAAACGACCCTGCTGTTCCTCTACTGCCTCTGGTCCAAGTTCGTCCGAATCCTCGAGTTCCTCGGGCTGCATCGCGTCCAGCACGTTGTCGGCCATCGGGGTCAAGTATACGACGCCTAGCTTGCTTGTCAAGCCGCTTGCTTGTCAAGCCGCTTGCTTGTCAAGCCGCTTGCTTGTCAAGGTGTGTTTGTAGTTGGGGGCAGCGCTGCACTTGGACATAGCTCCAGGCAGACGTTCTCTCCCCTCTCTAACTCCCCCCGCTGGGGGGAGAGTTCGGCTTCCCTCCCCAGCGGGGGGGGATTGAGGGGGGGAGTTGCCTGATCGAAAAGGATACGAAACGCAAGAGTAGCGCTCCAGGGAACAAACACCCCCGCTTGTCAAGCCGCTTGCTTGGAGGGGTGTATTTGTTCCTTGGGAGTAACTACTCAGCCCTGCTTCGCAGTTGCCTTTCGCGACAAAAAGAGGAGGAAGGCGGGGGGGTCGAGGGCGGCGAAGCCGCCC
>JAFGED010000394.1 GCA_016931785.1 Anaerolineae bacterium | reverse complement strand
TTTGGAGAGCGGCGCCTGTCCTGAGCGAAGCCGAAGGATCGCCGCTCTCCAAACCCCCGCCCCCTCTCTTTTCACACGCGAAAGGCAGCTGCGAAGCGGGGCTGAGTAGTTACCAATTTGTGTAGAGTTGAAAAGGAGAGAAACTATGGAGAAAATGAGCGTAGGCGTCATCGGCGCCACAGGCATGGTTGGACAAAACTATCTGCGACTTTTGAAGGACCACCCCTGGTTCGAGGTGACCTACGTCGCCGCATCGCCCCGCTCGGCGGGCAAGACGTACGCCGAGGCCGTGGCCGGGCGCTGGGTAACGGACGAGGACATCCCCTCCGCCGTAGCTGGACTGATCGTCGGCGACGCCGGCAACATAGAGGAAGCCGAGGGAAAATGCGAACTGGTTTTCTCAGCGGTCGATATGGACAAGCAGGCCGTGCGCGAGCTGGAGGAGGCATACGCAGGTAACGACATCCCCGTCATCTCCAACAACTCGGCCCACCGCTGGACGGAGGACGTGCCGATGTTCATCCCAGAGATCAACCCACATCACACCGACATCATCCCCTTCCAGCGGCAGAACCGGGGATGGAACAAGGGCCTCATCGCCGTCAAACCCAATTGCAGCCTGCAGAGCTATCTGCCCGCCGTCTATCCGCTGATGGCGGCGGGATACGCCGTCGAGTCCATCTTTGTCGCCACGCTGCAGGGGGTGTCGGGCGCAGGCTATCCCGGCCCGGCGTCGATCGACATGATCGATAACATCGTCCCCTTCATCGGCGGTGAGGAGAAAAAGACGGAGCAGGAACCGTGGAAAATCCTGGGCTCCATCGCGGATGGCAAGCTCGTGAACGATGACTCGATCACAATCGCGGCCCACTGCAACCGCGTGGCCGTCACCGACGGCCACACCGCCTGCGTGAGCTTACAGTTCAAGGCGCAGAAACCGTCACTGGACGAGATCGTCGCCATCTGGCGCGCGTTCGAGGGCGAGCCGCAGCAGCTCGACCTGCCTTCTGCGCCCAAGCCGTGCATCATCTACAGGGAGGAGCAGGACCGGCCCCAGCCCCGAAAGGATCGAGACGCAGGCAAAGCGATGGCCATCAGCGTCGGGCGGCTGCGCGAGTGCCCGCTGTTCGATATCCGCTTCGTGGCACTCTCGCACAATACGGTGCGCGGCGCGGCCGGCGGCGCGATCTTGAGCGCCGAGTTGTTAAAGGCCAAAGGGTATCTCTAGGAAAATGGAAGCGCTACACATCCGCACGCCGCTCGTCGAGTCGTTTCCGTTGAGCAAGCGAACCGGCAGGCGCGTCTTGCTCAAGATGGAGAACCTGCAGCCGGCGGGCTCTTTCAAGATCCGCGGCATCGGGCTGCTGTGCCAGCAAGGAAAACAAGACGGCGTCAGCCACTTTGTCTCATCCTCGGGGGGCAACGCAGGCTATGCCGCTGCGTATGCCGGGAGAAAGCTGGGCGTCCAGACGACCGTCTTTGTCCCCGAGACGACGCCGCCCGACGCCAGGCGCAAAATCGCGTCGCAGGGGGCCGAGGTCAAGATCGCCGGCAGCGTGTGGGACGAGGCAGACGCAGAAGCCCGCGCGCTCGCAGAAAAAGTCGATGGGCTATACATCTCGCCGTTCGACCACCCCCTCATCTGGCAGGGACACGCCACGATCGTCGACGAGATCGCACGCGAGATGGACAAGCCAGACGCCATCGTCCTCTCCGTGGGTGGCGGCGGCCTGCTGTGCGGCGTCGTCGAAGGGCTGCAAAGGAACGGCTGGCAAGACATGCCCATCCTCGCCGTCGAGACGGAGGGCACCGCGTCCCTGGCCGCTTCGCTGAAGCAGAAACGCTTGGTCACCCTGGACAAGATCACGGGCGTGGCGACGAGCCTGGGAGCCAAGACGGTGGCGCGAGAGGCGTTTGAGCGAGCGAGTCGCCACTCCGTCCAATCGATCGTCGTCACCGACGAGGAGGCTATCGACGCCTGCGTGCAGTTTGCCGACGAGCACCGTTGCCTGGTCGAGCCGGCGTGCGGTGCTTCGCTGGCCCTGGCCTACAGCCGGCCGGAAAGTCTGGCAGGAGCAGAAACTGTCGTGATGATCGTGTGTGGAGGCATAGGGATTACCTTGGATAAAATCCAGGGATGGAGAAGGGCGAAACAATGATCGCGATTCGTAAAGCCACGCTCGCCGACGTACCGGGCATCGAAGCCGTCGTCCGCGAAACCTGGAAGCAGGACATCCTGCCCGACGTGTGCAAAGCCCAGACGCGCTGCCAGGCCTGCGCCCTGTACGTCGCAGCGAAGGGAGATGACGTCGCAGGGTTCGTCTCGGCGTTCCTTACAGTGGACAAGGACGGCAAGCGCCGCTGGGAGGTCGATCTGCTGGCCGTGCGGCCAGCCAGCCAAGGCCAACGGCTGGGGCAACAACTGGTCGAGGCGGCGTGCACGGACGAGAGGGCCCGTGACACTCCGCTGGCCCGCGCAGCCATCCACGTCGATAACGTCGCCAGCCAGAAGACGTTCGAAAACGCGGGGTTCAAGACCGACGGCGAGATTCACCGGCTGCTGACCTGGACACCCGCCCAGGACAACGGTCCGATCGTCTACGGCGGGAGCGTGACCCTGATACCGGTCGATACACTGACCTACCGCGGGCTGTGGCTGGAAGGGCTGACGGCGTACAACGTGGACGTAGAGGAGCAACGAAAAGCCGTAATGATGGCGCGCTCGATCATCGCCTGGGAAGGACGACACAACACGGGGGCGATGACCCCCGCCATTGGATCGCACCGCCTGGCGGCCGACCTGCGAGATGCAGCAGAGATGCACGGCGAGTACCGCTGGTTTGTCAGATCGCTTTGAACGTGAGAGTGAGATGCATCTAAATCAGATCACCAAAGAACTCGATGCGTTTTTCAGAATCGGCGAATTCGAGCCCGACTTGCCGTTCAGCAGGCTGGTTCCCCAGGTCTATGGAAAAGCCGGGATCGCATTTAGCAGCTTTCTGGAACAGGGCTTTTTGGAAACCTTTCACGGCTTGATGATGCGCAACAGCCAGAACGTAGACCAAATTCGCTGCACCGTCTTTTTGAGCGAGGAGATCGTTGACAAGGTATTGGCACAAAACGAACGCAACGTCCTGCTGATCTCCCATCACCCGCTGGTGATGGAAACCAGCGATCGGGGATTCCTGCCACTTTCTGAAGAACATCTCCAAGGAATGCGGGAGCAGAGTGTTTCCGTCTACGTACTGCACACCCCTCTCGACGTCCACGGCGAGGTATCGACGTCCAGAGCTCTGACCAGAGAACTGGGCGTGAGGAATCCGACGGGCTACTACCAAGGCCCCAGTGGGCCTGCAGCCAGCTATGGCCACCTTCCCGATCCTATCGCGCTCGACGACTTTTTGAAGCGTGTGGCCCAGGTCACAGGGGTAAACGACTTGCATTTTATCAAGAATCGGGAGACCGTCCATAGCGTGGGCATTATCGCGGGCGGCACCGACGCCCGTGGAATCCTGGAAACCGCCGCGCTGGGGTGCGATACACTGTTGACGGGCACTTACTACAATCAAGTCCAGACCGAGATCGGGCAATGGTATCGAGACGAGTTTGCAAAGATCAGAGACGGTCTGGAGATCAACCTCGTCGAGGCCTCTCACTACGCTACCGAAGCCATAGTGATGCAAATGGACATTGTGGATTTTTGCGCCGACCGTTTTAAAATCGACTGCGAGTTCATACCACAAGACGATCCGTGGTATTGATAGAGGGAATCCAGATGAACGAAAAAATCATCAAACGCATCTCGCGGGAAACTGGAATCGACGACCTCGTAGAAACACTCGCGACCCAGTTGAACCCCACCGACCTGCAATCGCTCCTCATCGAGGTCTACCGCAGGCGCGCCGAGGCATTGGCGCCGCGCGACCTGCTCGATCAATACCAACACAACCGGTTCGTCCAACCCGCGCAGGCCAGCCCCATCGCACAGTTGGATTTCGACCGGCTGGCCTACGAGCTGCTGCCGCCGGGTTTCGAAGCGATCGAGCTTTCGCCCGTGGCACCGCTGGGTGCCTGCTCCGTGGTCAGCTCTGTCAGCCAGAACGTGGTCGTGCCCACCATCCGCAACACCGAGGTCTGCTCCGACGCGACCAACGTGCTGGCGCTGGAGTGTGCCCGCCGCAGGCAACAGCTCCTGCGCGGCAATCCGCGCGCCACAGGTAGAGTCAAACTCGGCGCCAGCCACCGGCTGCTGCGCGCTCAAAAGTTCGAGGGGCCGGCATCGTTCCAGCACTTCTCCATTTTCACCCTCTGCGCCGCCGGGCGGGATGAGGGCAGCTTCAAGTTCGAGACGGAGGCCCTCCTCGAGCAGCTCGACTTTTACGTGCGCCTGCTGGACAAAGCCGGCGAACTCGGCTACACTATCGAGGACGTTCGCGTATCGGTCACGGCGCTGGACGAGCAGCGCATCGACGTACTGCAAACCAACGTCATCAATCCACTCGCCGCAAAGCATCCAAACGTGAAAGTGAGGTTCGACCAGGATCGCCAGAGCGGCCGCGGCTACTATACCAACACGTGCTTCCAAATCCGTGCCTGCGACCGGTCCGGCGCCGATTACCTGCTGGTCGATGGCGGCTTTACCACGTGGACGCAACAGCTGCTCAGCAATCGCAAGGAAAGGCTGATGACCAGCGGGCTCGGAAGCGAGAGAGTGTGCGCTTGCTTCCAAACAAGCGAATGAACGGAGGAGGAAAAACCATGCGCAAAGCACTCAAGGCTATCGCCAAGTCTATCGCCGTCGTCTTTATCATATTGTTCGTCATCACGGCGCTGCTGACTCTGCCGCTCTCCGCGGCTGGCTGGCGATTGTTCGGCCCCAACCTTTACAAACGCGCTCTGGCAGAGAATGATGTCTACACGCGAGCACCGGCGCTGGCAGGCGAACAGATCATATACAGCCTGAACTATAACCCCTGCGCGGAGGACCCAGATTGCCAGGAAGGAGAGCGCGGGGACCAGGATGGCGGAGAGGTGGGAGATCTGATGGATTCAGACACCACGCCGTATTTTCTCTCGAGTCTGACCCAAGAGGACTTTGAGAGCATCATCACCGACCTGGCCCCACCCCAGTGGCTCCAAGAGCAGGCCGAGAGCGCCATCGACCAGGTCTTTGGCTACCTGAACCTGGGCAACAGGTCGGAGGTCACCGTTTCGCTGGTAGAGCTCAAGGAGCGCCTCGCCGGAGAGGAAGGAATCCGCGCCTTTATGCGGATGGCGATGGCGCAGCCGCTGTGCACGCCAGAACAGGTCGGAATCATCGAGAGCGACGAGGACATCGCGCCAGAGGACATGCCAATCTGCCGCCCGTCCGAACAGCTGAAGGCGCGATACACGGCCAAGGCTCAGAAAACGCTGCAAGCAGTGACCACAGAACTCCTCGACGAGGCCAGTGTGATCACACTCGCGGAGGGAGAAGGTGTGGACGTCACTCCAGCCGAAGAGTCCGGCCCGTTCGGGAACGATCCAAGAGTTGCCTTCCAGATCGCCAAGTGGGGCATGAGGCTGAGCCCCTTGCTGCCGATTACCATGCTACTGCTGGCAACGCTGGTGATCGTACGCTCGCGGCAGGACTGGGCTCGCTGGTGGAGCGTCCCGCTCCTCATCGTCGGCATCGCCGGCCTGGTGCTGGCCTTGGCAGCTCTGCCGGCGAACTGGGCCCTTGGGGTTTACATCGCCGAACAGGCCCCGCCAGAGTTCACACAGAATTTGGTGAACGCAGGTCTGAGCCTCGAGAAATTCGTCGCGCGCGCATTCGTGACCTTGCTTGCCGTCCAATCCGGCATCCTCACGCTGCTCGGGCTGCTGCTAAGGGGGGTCTTGTCCATTCTCGAAAAAAGAAGGATAGAGGCCTATGACTGGTCATGAGGACTATCGCGCGTTGGGAGATTGACCAAAAAACGGGAGCCACCCCACTCATCAGAAAAGGATGCGATCTATGTGGAGACAAAAACTCGCCACCTTCATCGGACAATATGACCATCCCAGTTGGGGCATCACACACAGCGAGCGTGTCTACGAGCTCGCTCTAGAACTGGCCAAGCAACAAGACGTCGACGTCGATAAAGATGCCCTGCTGGCCGCCGCCTATCTTCACGACGTGGGAGCGCTCGAGCCGTACCGGCAGGAGGGTGTGGACCACGCCGAGCGGTCGGCGGCGCTCGCCGAGGAGATGCTGATCTATGTTGGTTTTCCACCCAAAAAGATGCCACTCGTGAAAGAGATCATCATGAGACACACGGTTAGCGCCGCCCCCCCGACCTCAATCGAGGCCATCGTCTTTCGCGACGCCGATTTCCTCGACTTTCTCGGCGCCATCGGCGTGGCACGCATACTGGCCATCGTGGGGATCGAGGACTGGACACCCGATTTGAAAACAGCCATCTCCCTGATCCAACGCCGCTGCCAAGAGCTGCCCGGCAAACTGCTGACCCGTCCGGCCAAAAGGATCGGCAAGGTGAGACAGGCGGAGATGCTGAGCTTTCTCGCGGCCCTATCGAACGAGACGGACAAGCTGGAAAACCTATGAGGAACTGATGAAAATCTTGGCCTTTGAAAAAGAGGTTTCGGGTGTCACAGAAGAGGCGTTCAAGCCGCATCTCAAGGAGGAAGCGGCCAGGGTGTGGGAACTCTACCGGGCTGGCGTGTTCCGCGAGCTGTACTTTCGCCAGGACGAGCCCAGCGCCGTGCTGATCCTCGAATGTGCCGATGTTGAAGAAGCCAAAGGCTTCCTCAGAACCCTGCCGCTGGTCCAGGAGAACCTGATCACATTTGACGTCATTCCCCTGGCACCTTACCCCGGCTTCGCAAGGCTGTTTGGAGAGTAAACCGTGGACAGGCTCAAAGAAATCACGCTCAAGAGGAAAAAGGCCCACGCCAAGCTGGTGGCGCTGAAATCACCCATCTACCAGGCGTTCCTGGAGATGGAGCGGGCCGCCTACTCCGATGGCGCGCTGCCGAAAAAGACCAAGGAGCTGATCGCCGTGGGCATCTCGGTCGTCATCGACTGCGAGTCGTGCATGCAGTGGCACATCGAGCAGGCAGCCCGGGCCGGGGCTTCGATGCGCGAGGTACTGGAGGCCGTGGAAGTGGGGATTGAGATGGGCGGCGGCCCGGCGACGGTCTCGGCCCGGTTCGCGCTCGAAGTGATGGAAAACGCATACGGAAAGGACTGAGGAAATATGAATATCCTTGTAACAGGTGCAGCGGGCTTTATCGGCTCCCACCTGGCGGAGCGGCTGATCGAGATTGGGCACGACGTGCGCGGCCTGGACTGCTTCACCGATTACTATGCCCGGCCGCTCAAGGAGCTCAACGCCAAGCAGGTGCGGGAGAAGGGCGTCGGGTTCCTGCACCTCGACCTGGCGGAGGACGACCTGGCCCCGGCAGTGCAGGACGCCGAGTTCATCTACCACCTGGCCGCGCAGCCGGGCATCTCGGCCAAAACAGCGTTCGAGACGTACGTGCGGAACAACGTCACCGCCACCTACCGCCTGGCCCGGGCGGCGAAAGAGTCGCCCGCGCTGCGGGGATTCATCAACATCGCCACGTCGTCGATCTATGGGGCCGACGCCACCGGCGACGAGACGACCGAGCCCAAGCCCACGTCGTACTATGGCGTCACCAAGCTCGCCGCGGAGCAGCTCGTGCTGGCCTACGCCCGCGACCGGGGGTTCCCCGCCTGCTCGCTGCGCCTGTTCTCCGTGTACGGCCCGCGAGAAAGGCCGGAGAAGCTGTACCCCAAGCTGATCCGCTGCATCCTCGAGGACCGCGAGTTTCCGCTGTTCGAGGGCAGCGAGCTTCACTTACGCAGCTACACCTACGTCGGCGATATCATCGACGGATTTATCGCCGTGCTGGAGAACTGGGACAGGTGCATCGGCGAGATTTTCAACATCGGCGCCGACGTCTCTATCACGACCGGCGAAGGCATCCGCACCGTCGAGGAGATCATCGGCAAACCGGCCAAGATCGCGGTCAAGCCCAAGCGACCCGGCGACCAACTGCGGACGCACGCCAACATCGACAAAGCGCGCCGCCTGCTGGGCTACGACCCGACGACGACGGTCAGAGACGGGCTGGAAACAGTCGTCGAGTGGTACACGCAGCACGTCCACGGCAAGATCGACTCGGGCAACCTGTAGCGCATCGCGAGGAAGGTCAAGATGCAACTTGTCGAGTTCCAACAATGGACAAAGAACACGGACAGGAGCACACAGTGGGACCTGATCACGACGCCACAACTCGTCTCCCATCTGGCCGAAGAGCTAGGAGAAATCGCCCGGTCGGTCAACCGGATCTACGGATACGCAGACGAACAGGTAAAGCTAGAGCACCAAGCGAACCTGGGGCTTGAGTTGGTCGAAGCGCTTTGGTTCCTGCTCAAGATCGCGAACAGATTCGGCATCGACCTGGATGCCGAAGCAAGCGATTTCATCGACACCGCAGGCGAGTGGCAGGACAAGTACTTTGAGAATCTGATAAACGGCTTGCAAGCACTGGATCAGGAGCTATCGACGGCGAAAAAGGAACTTGCATGGAAATCGTGCCAGAGGGAAGGCGGGTAGCCGCTCTCGTCTCCTTGCCCCGGCGATGATTAGAGACAGATGTAGATTGTGAACGGGTTGCTCTTTTCCAAAGCCGCGGACAACCCGCCCTACTGGCTGAATGACGAAAATACACTCCCTCCCCTTCGCGCATCCTGCGCGCCCCCTCCCACTGAGGTAGTAGGGGAGCAACTAGTCCCTCCCCCCTGGCGGGGGAGGTTAGGTGGGGGG
>JAFGED010000068.1 GCA_016931785.1 Anaerolineae bacterium | reverse complement strand
GTGGAGAGCGAGCACAGCGCCATGAGCGCCTGCGTGGGCGCTTCGTCGGCCGGGGCGCGGGTGATGACCGCCACCGCCGCCAACGGGTTGGCGCTGATGTGGGAGATCGTCTACATCGCCGCCTCCAATCGCTGCCCCATTGTGATGAGCCTGGTCAACCGCGCGCTTTCGGCGCCGATCAACATCCACTGCGATCACTCCGACGTGATGGGCATGCGCGACGCCGGCTGGATCATCTTCTTCTCCGAGAGTGGGCAGGAGGCGTACGACAATATCATCCAGGCCGTGCGCATCGCCGAGCACCCCGACGTGCTGCTGCCGGTGGCGGTGTGCCAGGATGGCTTTATCACCAGCCACGGGATGGAGAGGGTGGAGGTTTTCGAGGATGCCGACGTAAAGGCGTTCGTAGGCGAGTACAAGCCCCAGTGGCCGCTGCTCGATATCGACGATCCCAAGACCTTTGGCCCGCTTGACTTTTACGATTACTACTACGAGCACAAGCGCCAGCAGGTCTTGGCGATGGAAAACGCCACGCAGGTGATCCTGGACGTGGCGGCCGAGTTCAACAAAAAGTTCAACCGCAATTATAGCCTGTTCGAGGCCTACAAGCTGGATGACGCCGACGTGGCCATCGTCGCCGCCAACTCGACCGCCGGAACGGTCAAGGTGGTGGTCGATCAACTGCGGGGCGAAGGGCTAAAGGTCGGCTTGCTCAAGCCGCGCGTCTTCCGGCCCTTCCCGGCTTCTGAGATCGCCGATGCCCTGGGCAACGCCAAGGCGGTGGCGGTGATGGATCGCTCCATCTCCTTTGGCGCGATGCAGAACGCCGGGCCGTTGTTCCTGGAGCTGTTGGCCGGACTGACGGCCAACGGCGTGCAGGTGCCGGTGGCCGACTATGTCTATGGCCTGGGCGGGCGCGATATTCTCCCTCGCGAGATCGAGAGGGTCTACCGCGACGCGCTCGAGATGGCCGAGACGGGGAAGGTTGAACAGATGGTGACTTACCTGAGTGTGAGGGAGTAGACGATGGCGACGAAACTAGCACCCAAAGAACTGGCAAAGCAAAAAGACCGATTGGCCCCCGGCCATCGGCTGTGCGCGGGCTGTGGCGCGCCGATCATTGTGCGGCAGATGCTGGCGGCGATCGACGAACCGGTCGTCATCGCCAACGCCACCGGCTGCCTGGAGGTGGCCACTTCGATTTATCCCTACAGCTCCTGGCGCGTGCCGTGGATGCACAACGCCTTCGAGAACGCGGCCTCGACCATCGCCGGGGTCGAGGCGGCCTACCGCAGCCTGGTGCGCCAGGGCAAGATGGAGGAGAGGAACGTCAAGTTCATCGCCTTCGGCGGCGATGGCGGCACCTACGACATCGGCCTGCAGGCCCTCTCCGGCGCGGTCGAGCGTGGGCACCAGATGCTGTACGTCTGCTACGACAACGGGGCGTACATGAACACCGGCATCCAGCGTTCCAGCGCCACGCCGCTGGGCGCCGATACGACCACGTCGCCGGCGGGTAAAAAGATCCCCGGCAAGCAGCAGAATCGCAAGGACCTGACGGCGATCATGGCTGCGCACAACATGCCCTACGTGGCGCAGGCGGCTCCCAGCCAGTGGCGCGACCTGATGCAAAAGACGCGCAAGGCAGTGAATTGCGGCGGCGCGGCGTTCATGAATGTGCTCGCTTCCTGCAACCGCGGCTGGCGGCACCCGACCGATACGACCATCGAGATCACCCAGTTGGGGGTCGATACCTGTTACTGGCCGCTCTACGAGGTGGAAAACGGCGAGTGGCATCTGACCTACAAGCCCAAGGATAAGCGGCCGATCGAGGAGTGGATCAAGCTGCAAGGTCGGTTCCGTCACGTTTTCAAGCCGGAGAACCGTCACTTGATCGACGAGATGCAGGAGGAGATCGACCGCCGCTGGGAGCGACTGCTCAAGCTGTGCGGTGAAGCATAATCGCGAGCCAGCAGTTCAAGGGAACGCAGTTCCCTTGAACTGCCTCTTACCTTGAGGAGGAGATGGAAAAGCCCTGCTGCTTTGCAGTAGGGCTTTTCCTATTATACGCATTGCTCGCACGGGCTTTTCCCCCGGGCAGTTAACTGCCCGGAAGCTCCCGGCAAAGCGCCGGGGAGCTTTACTCTGGCGGCTGCAGCAGCTTGCGCGCGATCGAGGGAAAGACCTCGCGCGCCTGGCCGCCCGATGGCTGGGGCCCCACAATCTTTTGCCTCTCGAGGATGTCCATGATCCGTGCGGCGCGCGTGTAACCGATGCGCAGCTTGCGTTGCAGCAGGGAGATGGAGGCGCGGTTTTCCCGCAACACGAGATCGATCACCTCGGGTATCAGATCGTCCTCGAACTTGGCTTTCAGAGCCTCTCGTTGCATTTCCTCCCACAGCGGCTGCTGCACCGGTTTTGCACCTGGCACCACTTCCGGTCTGGCTTGGTCTTTCCAGTACTGGACCAGCCGCCGCAGTTCCTCATCGGAGACGAAAGCCCCCTGCAGGCGGATAGGGGTGGGGGCGTCGGGCGGCATGAATAGCATGTCGCCTCGGCCGAGTAGTTGCTCGGCGCCGGGCATATCGAGGATGACGCGCGAGTCGACGGTCGAGGCCACGTTGAAGGCGATGCGCGCCGGGAAGTTGGCCTTGATCAGACCCGTGACCACGTTCACGCTGGGACGCTGGGTGGCGACGATCAAGTGGATGCCGGTGGCTCGCGCCATCTGCGCGATGCGGCACAGCGATTTCTCCGTCTCCTGCGGGGCCAGCATCATCAGGTCGGCCAGCTCGTCGATGACGACCACGATGTAAGGGAGCGGGGGCTCTTCTCGCTCCACCGCCACACGCTCGTTGTAATCGCGGATGTGGATGGCGCGCACCTTGGAAAAGCGGCGGTACCTCCCGTCCATCTCGCGCAGCACCCACTGGAGCACGGCGGTCACGCGCTCCATTTCGACCACGACCTTGGCCTGCCGCAGATGCGGGATGCCGTTGTAACCGATCAGTTCCACGCGTTTGGGATCGACCATCAGGAATTCCAGTTGGCCGGGGGTGTTTTGTAGGAGCAGCGCGGCGATGATGGCGTTGACGCACACCGACTTGCCCGAGCCGGTCGTGCCGGCGATGAGCAGGTGTGGCATCGCGGTCAGGTCGGCGACGGCGGCGCTGCCGGAGACATCTTGCCCCAGACATAGCTTCAGTGGCGAATCCAGCTCCGCGAACTGATCCGACTCCATCACCTCCCGCAGCGCGACCAGTGTGACCTCCTGGTTGGGTATCTCGATGCCCACCAGCCCTTTCCCCGGTATGGGAGCCTCGATGCGCAATGTCTTTGCTTCCAGGGCCAGGGCCAGGTCGCCAGCCAGCGCCTCGATACGGCTGACCTTGACCTTGGTCTCCCGCCTGCTTTCGGCCTCAATCTCGGCGCCCGTGGTCCGGACGTCGCAGTTGGGACAGATGATGGATGTGTCATCATCTGGGATCGCGCCTGGATAGTCGAAGCGCTTTTTGCAATTAGGGCACCTGGCGTTGGTCACCTTGCGCGGCTCGACGGCGAACTGGGTCACGACGGGGCCTCGATTGATCTCCTTGACCCACACCGGCGCTCCCAGGTTTTCCAGTGTGTCCTCGATGGCGCGCGCCTGCTGGCGCAGAATCTCCTCGCTGAAATCCTGCCCGTTGCCGGGCTCCAGGATTTCGTCCAATAAAGGGAGCTGCCAGGTGTGCGTGCTGCCGAGGAGGTGCGTCCGCACCGGGGCCGCCGGGGGTGGGGAGGGCGTAGCGGCGCTGATGGCCGGTCGAGGGCCAGCGACCTGAGCAGAGGCCTCCGTCGGTTTTTGTGCTGGGAGGGGCCGGCCGGTGACGCGCTCTTTGGCGGGCTTGGGCAGGGGTTTCGAGGGTTGCAGGCCGCGCTTCTTTCGCCATTGCTGGAGGGCCTCTACGGCCTCCTTGATCGTGACCCCGAAGGCAAAGGTGATGGCGATCAGCCACCAGACGACTAACGCGGCGATGGCTCCCGCGTTGCCCAGAGCCAGCGTGAGCAGATTTGACATCGCCGCGCCCAGGTAGCCGCCGCCGAAGCCCCGTTCGGCGGTCAGCCAGGGATCGCCGTTGCCCAGGAGGGACGTCGCCGGTACGTGAAACGTGACCAGCAAGGCTAAAAAGCCCACAAGCCCGCCGACGATCTGCAGCGGCGTCACGTGGGGGATTTTATCCGCAAAGCGGCGTAGAACGATGCACAGCCCAACCGCGCCGACGATGAACGGCATCAGGTAGGCTGCCCAGCCGAACACCTGGCGCAGGAATCCCGCCACTGCCGCTGGAAGAGCTCCTTGGTTGGCGGAAAGAAAGCTGAGGATCGCCAGCAGGGCGGCAAAGGTCAGTCCGTAGCCCAGGATGTCCATGTACTGGTCGAACGTGAGGTAGAACTCGGGCAGCGGTGGTGGCCCGCTTTTCCTGCTGCTGCTCTTGCGAGGGCTTTTGCGGGAACTGCTGGAGGTCCCGCGTTTGTTTGTTCGGTTGCTGGTTGAACGTCTTCTTGCCATAATGATACAGTCAGTCACAGTTCTCTAGCCGCAGAATTGCTCATACGGTTAGTCGTTATTTGCGTCAACGAGGATGACTTTCACTGGTACAGCAGGGAAGTGGCGCTTGAGTCGTTCAATGTCATACACTAGCTGTTCTCCATATGATACACCAGTGGACATTTGGTTTTTGAGGGTATGGCAAGGTACGATTTCAACGCCTACATCAGCTTTGTTTTCATTGAAAAAGTGTAATTACTCAGGCTATTCGCCCTAGCAGTCTCCCTCGCTCGAAAAAGGGAGAGATGGGGGTTTGGAGAGCGGCGAAGCCGCTCTCCAAACCCCCGCCCCCTCTCTTTT
>JAFGED010000393.1 GCA_016931785.1 Anaerolineae bacterium | reverse complement strand
GCGTAGCGAGAAACGCCCCTAGGCGTTATTGATGATCTGTAGCTGTCGCAGCGTCTCTAAAAGCACCGCCTCGGAAAAGGCACCCTTTGGGATGAACACGATCGCTCCCTGGTCGAGCAATGTGGCCATCGTGATGGGCTCGGTGTGAACGGTGAGCATCACGATGGGAATATCGCCTGTACTGACGTTCTCTTTCAGGTGCTGACAGGCCTCAAAGCCGTTCATCTTGGGCATTTCGACGTCGAGCAAGATCACGTCGGGCAGGTGCTCTTTCGCCATATTCACACCGATTTCCCCATCGCGTGCCCACAACACGCGCAACCCCGTCTGCTCCAAAGAATGGCCGAGCGCTAGTGCCTGGGCCGGGCTATCCTCTATGATCAGGACTGTTTTTTGTCTTTCTGTCACATCGGTCCTCCCTCACATTCCTGTCTTCCTGGTAACTACTCAGGCTATTCGCCCGAGCAATCTCCCTCGCTCGAAAAAGGGAGAGATGGGGTTTTGGAGAGCGGCGGAGCCGCTCTCCAAAACCCCGCCCCCTCTCTTTTCACACGCGAAGGGCAACTGCGAAGCAAGGCTGAGTAGTTACTCTTCCTGTTTATTGGGAAGACGCTGTTCAGGTCCACGTTTTTAGCATCTGTGCTATTTGGTTTCTTAACTGCTTGTTTTCCAACAGCCACGCCTCTGTCATATTCCGGCTCGGCGTCTGAGTATCCCATCGCTGCCCGGTTGCTAGCTTGGCAATGAGCTCCAGGAACCGCGTGCGCCACGGTTCTTCGAGGGCGTACAAATCTTCAACGAGTTGCATCTCTTGCATGATTAGGACTGCTTGAACGTTACCGCTCTACAGGTCCCTAGATCAATTGCTCTATCGTTTCCAGCAGATTACCCTGGTCGAAGGCGCTCTTGACGATGTAAGCGTCGGCGCCGGATTCGATGCCGCGTGTTTTGTCTTCCGAAGACCCCAGTGACGTGACCAGAATCACCGGCACGTTCGCCGTTCTGGGATCTGCCTTGATCTGCTTGGTGAGTTCAAATCCGTCTATGCGGGGCATCATGACGTCCGAGATGATCAGATCGGGCACGCCGCTGGCGGCGACGGTGTCCAGCGCTTCCTGGCCGTCGGTCGCTACCTGGACGTTGTACCCGATGGCCTCCAGGATGTTCTTTTCGAGCGTGCGTGTGGTGATCGAGTCGTCCACGATCAGAATGCGGTGCTTGGCTCGAATGTCCGCAGGCGAGGTCGTTTTCTCCAGTGTTTTTAGGACAGAGCTGCGCTCGCCCCGCAGCCCAAGCCTGATCAGGTCGGCGACGTTGAGTATCAGGACGATGTCGCCGGTGCCCATGATCGTCGCGCCGGCGATGCCGCCCACGCGGGCCAACTGCTTGCCGAGTCCCTTGATCACGACCTCTTGCTCTCCGGCCAGCCCATCTACGGCAAAGGCCATGCGGCGCTCGATCGCCGATAGGATGATGACCGGGGTGTGCGCCTGGTTGGATTGCGCGTCGCCGCGCGATAGTTCTAGCGCATCGCTGAGCCATATCAAGGGGATCGGTTGCCCGTTGTGGCGCACCGTGTCGTGGCCTTCGAGGGGCACGATCTCCTCCGTTCTGACGTGTATGATGCGCTCGACGTTGTTGAGCGGGATGGCAAACAGCTCGCCGGAGGTGTGCACCAACAGGGCGCGCGAGCTGGTCAGCCTGAGCGGCAGCGTCATTGTGAAGGATGCGCCGCCGCTCGGCGCCCATTCGACGTAGACGCGCCCTTGCAAGGCCTCCACATTGCGGCGCACCACGTCCAGCCCTACCCCGCGTCCCGAGATGTCGGTGATGATCCGGCTGGTCGAGATCCCGGGCCGGAAGATTGCGTCGACGAGTTCTGCCTCTGTCAGTGTCTGCGGATCGATCTTGTCGTGCCGGGCGATGGCCTGGCGGATGGCCTCGGTGTTCAGGCCGGCGCCGTCGTCGCTGACGCAGATGACCACGTCTTGTCCCAGTTGCTCGGCGGTGAGCGTGATGGCGCCCTGGCGGGGCTTGCCCGCCGCCTCACGCTTCTCCGGGGGCTCGATGCCGTGATCGACGGCGTTGCGCAGCAAGTGGGTGAGCGGGTCCTTGATCTGCTCCAGCACCTGCTTGTCCAGCTCGGTTTCGCCGCCTTCGATTCGCAGCCGGGCTTCTTTGCCTGCCGTGTGGGCCATATCGCGCACCATGCGCCCGAACGGGCCGGTGATGGTGCTGAGGGGCAGCATGCGGACGTGCTTGATCTCTTCCTCCAACGCGTCGACCACCAGCGACATCTGCAATGTGTCGTTGGCATATTCGTGCGCCATGTTGTTGATCTGGGCGTTCACTTCACGCAGTCGCTCCTGGCTGGTGCCGACATAGTCCAACAGCAGTTTGATCTCTTTGCTCTGGCCGTCGCCCTGATCGCTCTGGCGGGTCAGTTTGCCATAGGTGCTGCGGACAGCCAGCCACTCCCTCTGCCACCGGGTCACAAACTCCTGGCAACTGTGTATTTGCGTCAGGTGTTGCTCGGCGCGGATCTTGGCGACGAGTAGTTCGGTGAGCTGGGCCATCAGTGCGTCCAGCTTGCTCACGCTGACGCGGATGGTCTCGGCGACGGCAGGAGCGGCAGCCGAGGCTGCTGCGGCAGCCGAGGCTGCCGCAGCAGCTGTCTCGCCCTCCACAGGCGGCGCAGGCTCGACTGGCAGCTCGCCTTCCTGTTTCTGGGAGGCGGCCTCTCGTGAGGAGCGGAACGGCTCCAGGGCGGCCAGCGCCTGCAGCGCTTGTACCGGCGGCGTGGTTTCACCGGCTTCAAAGGCGGCCTGCACGGCCTGGATCGCATCGAGGGCCTGGTAACAGACGGTGAAGAGATCCGGCGTCAGTTCGATAGCGTCCCGCTGCATGCCGTCCAATATGCTCTCGAGGGCGTGTGCTAGCTGCTCGGTTACGGTCAGCCCTACGGCGCGGGCGGCCCCCTTGAGGCTGTGAGCGGCGCGAAAGGTGTTTTCCAATGTGGACTGGCGCTGCTTGCCGGTGACGCTGCCTTGTTCCAGTGCCAGCAAGCCGTCCGTCATGGTCTGGATGTGCTCGCTCAACTCGGCGCGGAACGAACTGATCAACTGCTCGCGAATCTTGGCGCTGATGGACATGGCGTTCTCCTCATCTCTGATACTGCTCGACGGTCTCGGTCAATCTGAACGACAGGCCGTTCAGGTCTTGTGCGGTCTTTTCCATCTGGCGCGTGCTGGCTAGACTCTGCTGCGTGGCTTGATTGATGCTCTGCATCGCCAGCGCGATCTGCTCGACCCCCGACGCCTGCTGCTGCCCGCCTGCCACCAACTGCATCGCCGCCTGCGCCGACTCGTCGATCACGCGTGTCAACTGCTCGATGACCACCTGTGTTTCGGCTACCAGGCGCACGCCACTATCGACCACCTTTGTTCCTCCCTCCGTTGCCGTCACCGTCATGTCGATACCGTTTTGGATGTCTGACAGGATCGCCTTTATCTGTGCCGTGGCGTGCCTCGATTGTTGAGCCAGGTTGCGCACCTCGGCGGCGACGACGGCGAATCCCTTGCCGTGCTCCCCGGCCCGGGCGGCCTCGACGGAGGCGTTGAGGGCCAGCATGTTGGACTGGACGGCGATGTCGCTGACGGTGGCGATGATCTCGCCGATCTGCTGGGTCTGCTCGGAGAGGGCCAGGATGTTCTCGGCGATGGAGGCGACGCGCTCTTTGATGTGAGCCATCTCTGCGATGTTCTCCCTCACCGCGCTTTCCCCCGCACGCGAGACGTCGACGGTGCGCTGGGAGGCGTCGATGACCTCTTGGGCGCGTGCGACGGCCTGTTCAGAGATCGCCCTGACCTCCTCGACGGTGGCGGTGGTCTGGGCGATGGCGGCGGATTGTTCGTTGGCGCCCGACATTTGTTGTGTGGTCACCGCCAGCATCTCGGCCGCGGCTGTGCTCAGTTCGTGTACCGTCTGCTGCGTCTCTTGCAGCAGGCGTGCGTTTTCGATGGCGATGGCCAACTGATCGGCCATCGTCTGCAAAACCGTCGCGTCCCCCTCGTCGAAGGCGCTTGCCTTCTTGCTCTGCACGTCGAGGGCGCCGATGATCTGGACGCCCAGTTTGAGCGGCAGGGCCATCTCAGAGCGGGTCTCGGGCAGTAAGGGGTTGCTAAAGTGCACGGCATCGGTCCCCACGTCGAGAACGATGTGAGGCTCGCCGGCGCCGGTGACGTAACCCACAACGCCTTGCTCGCCTACCTTCAGCCTGTGCCCTTTTTCCAGCATCTGTTGTCCACCCTCGCTGTTTGCTGCCCGAAGTACGGCGTATTCTCCTGCTTCGTCCAGGAGAAAGATGCCGGTGTGATAGAATCCGAATTGCTCGCTGATCAAGTGGGTCGCTTGTGATAGGAGTGCATCCGGTTCTCTTACAGAGATGGCCGTGCGGCTCACCTCGGCGGCGGCCTGCAGTTGGACGGATCGGCGCTCCAGGTCTCGGCTGCGGGCGCTGAGCTGCCGATTGGTCTCGACCAGGGAGTGCTCGTTGTGCCGGGCAAGCTCCAGGGCGTTGTTGATGCTGCGCAAGGCGTAAAAGAGTATCACGGCCGTCATACCAAGTATGGCGAATAGCAGCAGCAGATCTCCCCAACCTGTTGGTCGGGTGTATGGGGTAAATGTCCCGATGAGTCCGGTTTCGAAGGCATAGACGACCAACACCGAGGCCATGCTCAGCGAGCCAAAGATAAATGCCCCCCATCCGCCCATCAGCAGGCCGGCCATCAAGATGACGAGGAGATATCCCGCGCTGGTGGGGTTGCGGATTCCACCGTACATGAACAGCGACGAAGTCAGCACCGCCAGGAAAAAAGTCGCCAGCGCCGCGCTGGCCAGTCGCACGTGCCCATGCCGCATCAATATGATCAGGCCTATGAATACTGGAAGAGCGACTGCCAGTGTAAGGACATTGGAAGTGAACGCTGTTTGGCTTTCTGTGGCAGGGGTAAGTAGAAATGGTGATAGAAGAAGCAGTATGATCAGCATTGCCCACAGAATGGCGTTGAGCATTCGCGCCTTGCGCGTTTTATCTTCGCCTTCGAAAAGCGGAGGGGCGGTCAGTTTTCGAATTTTCTTCCACATAGCTCTGCTCCTATTCTGCTAGGGGCGTTTCTCGCTACGCTCGAAACACCGCTCAGTTTTGTTTCGCAAACCTGAGGTTGGGCAAGATGAGGGCCCGCAAAATCTTGTCTCATTTGGACAAGATTCGAGATATGAAGATGTCTAGAGTT
>JAFGED010000067.1 GCA_016931785.1 Anaerolineae bacterium | reverse complement strand
GTAACTACTCAGCCTTGCTTCGCAGTTGCCTTTCGCGTGTGAAAAGAGAGGGGGCGGGGGTTTGGAGAGCGGCCAAGCCGCTCTCCAAACCCCCATCTCTCCCTTTTTCGGGCGAGGGAAACCGCTCGGGCGAATAGCCTGAGTAGTTACGAAATCTCGGGAAAGGGAGAGATTGTATGGACGAACTCAAGCGCCGTATCCTGGCCGAGGGACAGAATCTGGGCCAGGGTATCCTTAAGGTGGATGCTTTCCTCAATCACCAGGTCGATACACATCTGATATTCAGGATCGGGCAGGAGCTGGCCAGCCGTTTTGCCGACGCAGGTGCGAGCAAAGTCATGACGGCCGAAATTTCCGGCATCGCCCCAGCGCTGGCGACGGCGTATGCGCTGAACGTCCCCGTCGTGTACGCACGCAAGACCCGGCCGGTCACGATGACGGGGCCGGTCTTTGTCGAGGTCGCCCCTTCGCATACCAAGGGGGTGGATGCGTTCTTGATGGTGGCGGCGGAATTCCTTGGCCCTGGGGATCGGGTGCTCGTGATAGACGATTTTCTGGCGTCGGGATCGACGATCGACGCGCTGGTCAGGCTGGTCGAGCACGCCGGAGCGACGCTGGCAGGCATTGGCGCGGTCATCGAGAAGCGGTTCGAGGCGGGCCGTGAGGCGTTTGAACATCTCAACGTGCCCGTCGTATCGCTGGCCGTCATCACCGATATGACCGACGGCAAGATCGTGGTGGAGTGACGGCGGGTGACGTTTGAAAACGCGATCGCCATCCTCGACTTTGGCTCGCAGTACACACAACTGATCGCCCGGCGCGTGCGAGAGGGCAACGTCTACTGCGAGCTTTTCCCTTGGGACGCCCCTGCCAAGGACGTGCTGGCCCTTTCGCCGAAGGGGATCATCCTTTCGGGTGGCCCCGCCAGCGTCTATGCGCCCGACGCGCCGCATCTGCCAAAGTACGTGCTGGAGCAGGGCGTGCCGGTGCTGGGTATCTGCTACGGGACGCAGTTGCTGGCCCATTACCTGGGCGGCAGCGTGGCCCGCGCCACCAAGCGGGAGTACGGCCCGGCAGATGTGGAATTCGTCGGTCCGGATAATCCCTTATTTGGAACTCTCAGGTCACAGGTCTCAACCCTCAAGGTATGGATGTCCCACGGCGATTCCGTCGCAGCTCCACCGCCCGGCTTCGAGGTGCTGGCTCGCAGCGCCAACTCTCCCGTGGCGGCGATGGGCGATCTCGGGCGGAGGCTCTACGGCCTCCAGTTTCACCCCGAAGTCGTGCACACCGACCGGGGAGCGGAGATTTTACGTCATTTTGCGGTCGGGGTGTGCGGCTGCGCGCCCGACTGGACGCCGGGCGCCTTCATCGAGCAGGCGGTGGCGGCGATCCGCGAGCGGGTGGGGACGGGCCTTGTGGTGTGCGGGCTCAGCGGCGGGGTCGATTCCGCCGTAGCGGCGACGATGGCGCACCGCGCCGTAGGCGATCAATTGGCCTGCATCTTTGTCAACCACGGGCTGATGCGCAGGGGCGAGCCGGAACAGGTGGTGCGCACGTTCCACGATCGGGGGATGCGATTGGTGCCGGTGGACGCGACGGAAGAGTTCCTGGGCGCGCTTGCCGGCGTCACGGACCCGGAACAGAAGCGGCGCATCATCGGCGAGCGCTTTGTCCGCATATTCGAGCAGGAGGCGGCCAAGTTGGGGGATGTGAGGTTCTTGATCCAGGGCACACTCTACCCCGACGTGATCGAAAGTGCGGCCACCGGGCGAGATGGCGCGGCGGTCATTAAGCATCATCATAACGTGGGAGGATTGCCTGAGGATATGCAGTTTGAGTTGGTCGAGCCGGTGAGAGATTTGTTCAAAGATGAGGTTCGACAGATTGGCAAGTTGCTGGGATTGCCTCACGAATTGGTCGGGCGACATCCTTTCCCTGGTCCTGGATTGGCGGTGCGAATACTGGGAGAGATTACGTGGGAACGATTGGAGGTGCTGCGAGACACTGATGCGATCTTTCTCCAGGAGCTTGAGTCATCAGGGTGGTATGATCGGGTGGCACAGGCATTTGCCGTTTTGTTGCCTGAGGCCCTTTCGACAGGAGTTGCCGGGGATGAAAGCAAGTTTGGACAAACGATTGTGCTTCGAGCGGTTGAAACCGATGATTTCATGACCGCTTCGCCTGCTTTGTTGCCTCACACCCTGTTAACCCAGGTGAGCACGCGTATTCTCAATGAAGTTGATGGCATTACACGAGTAGTTTATGATTTTTCGACCAAGCCCCCCGCGACTATTGAGTGGCTTTAGTCGACGCGCTGCCAGCCTGATGCGTCTAGATGAGAATCTGGGACGTAGCAAGTCGGAGATTATTTGTGAGGCCATTATTGCCTACGCCGAGGCCGAGCGAGCTTCGGACCACGATTAGGAGGGAGTAGGGGATGGAACTTGGTTACATCCTGCGCCGTGCGTGGCGGATAACCTGGGAGCACAAGCTCTTGTGGATTTTTGGCATCCTGGTGAGCACGGGGATGGTGAGCACGCGCCTCGGCTTGAGCAGCGGTCAATGGGAGGCCGCGGTGCAGGAGTTGCCCCCGGGCTTGCAGCAGCCCATCGTGGACTTTATGAACGGGCCTTACGCCGCCGCTGTGGCGGCGGCCCTCGCGGTCCTGGGGTTCATCGTCGGGTTTGGGCTGTCGTTGCTCAGCGTCCTGGGGCGGGTGGGGCTGGTTCACCAGGTGCGGGCGGTGGAAGAGTACGGCGTGGCGGTTCTGAAGGGCGGCTGGCTGGCAGGCAAGCAGCGTCTCTGGCAGGCCTTTTTCGCCCGCTTGCTGCTGGCGCTGCCGGCAGGCCTGGTGGTTTTTATCGGCGCGCTCCCGGCGGTCGTGGCCTGGCTTCTGACCGTTGGGCAGGAGCAGCTTGAAGCACAGGTGTTCGGCGTGCTTACCACAGGGGCCTTGGGCCTTATCTGCCTGGCCCCGGCTACGTTTTTGTCGCTGCTGCTTTCCTTGCCGATTGGCGTTTTGCAGCGTTTGGCCGTAAGGGCCTGCGTGCTCGAGAAGCTGGGCGTGCGCGCAAGCGTCGCCCGTGCCTGGGGTATGCTGCGTGAGAGCCCGGGATGGCTGGCGTTGGTGTGGTTGATCCTCGCGGCCATTAGCGCGGGGGCGATGATTTTGGTCGGCCTGCCCTTGGTCGCGGTGTGGTGGCTTCTCTTCTCTACTGCCTGGCTGGCGATGTTTTTCTCTCCGCTCTTTTCCGTCATACTGATGTTGCTCCTCGGACTGGCGACGTGGGTGGTGGCGTCGGCCATTGGCGGCTTGCTGGAGACCTTTTCCTCTACCACCTGGACGCTGGCCTACCGCGAGCTGACCGGGATGGGGCGGACGGGGGAAGAGGTGGCCTTGAGCGTGTGACCCGGTTTTTGCGCAAGCGCGAGGTTGGCTGTATAATTTGCTGGGTGGACGATCCGTTGGGTTGATCACTGGAGATACTTATGGCCCAAGACCCGGAAGGGACGCCGGAATCAGAAGAGGAGACCTCGGACGAGAAAGCCAGCAAAAGGTCCTTTTGGAAGACGGTACCGGGCATCTTGTCCGGCGTTGCCGCGGTCATCACGGCGCTAGGTGGCCTGCTCACCGTCCTGATCACGAATGGCATCTTGGGGACGGCGGCCACACCTACGCCACCAATAGCCGCCGCACCGAGCGTGGTGGTCACCACGCCCGAGAACGGCGCAGCCGACGTCGATCCGGCGCTCGCCGAGATCGTGGTCGTGTTCAGCCAGCCGATGAAGCAGGACAGTTGGTCGTTTGTCGTCGCGGGCTCGGGTGAGACGCCCGATCTGGCGGGCGCCCCGTACTTTAGGGATGAGCAGACGTGCGTTCTGCCCGTTCGGCTGGAACCCGGGAAAACGTACAGCGTCGGATTCAACGATGCTGAAAGCAGGAACTTTGTCGCGGAGTCCGCTATCGCGGCCGAACCGTACGTCTTGACCTTTTCGACTTTGCCATAGAGATGAACGTGTCTGACTCTGCCAATCTTCAGACCGATCCCGTCGTCGGCGCGTTACGCGTCGCCGGTGGCGCGCGCCGGGATGCTGCCCCCTGCGCCATGATGGTGGCCCCGCCGCCCCGGGCGGCGCGCGGACGAGAGGGGGAGCGGCTCTTTATATTGCTCGATCTGACCGGGCCGGTGACGCCGCATCTTTATCGGGAGATGCGCGAGGTGGTGATGCAGGAGTATTGGTCCACCAGAGGCAGCGTCACGGCGGCGATGCGCCAGGCGACTGCCGCCGCCAACCGCCACCTGTTCCAGTTCAACCTGTCCGTCACTTCCTCCAATCGGTGCTACGGAGGCCTCGCCCTCGCCGTGTTACACGGCGAGGACATCTTTATCGTCCAGACCGGGCCAGGCCGGACGTGTGTCCTTCGCAGAAACCAGTTCGAGTGCTTCCCGCGCGGTGAGGAGTTGCCGCATCTGGGGATGGGGGTAGTGGCCGATGTGCGCCTCTACCACACCTTTGCTGCCATCGGCGACACCTTATTGTTGGTCTCGTCCTCCCTGGCGCGAGCCGCAGGCGATGCTGGTCTGGCCCGCGTGCTGCCCCGCCCCGGCGTGGACGAGGTGCTGGCGGGATTGGAGCAGGTCGGCGCGGGCGTCGACTTTATCGCGCTGGTGGCGCGTCTGGTTCTGCCGGCGGCGGCCCCCCGGGTCGTAGCGCCCCCGCGGGCGACTGCGGCCCCACCGCAGCCGGGCGTGCCTCCGCTGCAGCCGGAGACGTCGACGGCTCAAGAGACATCTTGGCGCTCCATCAGCGCTCGGGTGACGGAGGGGCTGCAGCGCACGCGCTCCCAGACGCCGCGCCCGGCGGAAGCGCTCGATCTGCCACCAGCGCCCAGGCCGGAACCTCCCGTGCTGCCGGAACCGGCGCGCAAGCCTGGCCCTGCGCTGGGTGAGCGCGTGTGGAAAGACGTGCAAGTCGTAGGGCGCGGGTTCGGCGAGCGCGTGAAAGATGGCGCGCGCGCCGTGGGGCACGGCATCGTCGCCGCTGGGACGGCAGTGGCTGATGGCGCTAGGGCTTTGTTCCGTCGTATGCTTCCCGGCGCCGAGCGGAGAGCTCGTCGCCAGGAGCGCCAGCCTCGTCCGGTTCCCAAGGAAAATCGCGTCGTGATGATGGCCATCGCTATCGGCCTCCCGATTCTGATGGGCATCTTTGTGTGGTTGGCTTGGAAAGCGTTTGGCGAACAGACGCGACTCGAGAATCTCAAGGCTTTGGCTGCGCAGGAGGTTCAGCAAGCGCAGACAGCGAGTGTCGTTTCGGAGACGCGCCAGCACTGGAACGCAGTGCTGGGTTACGCAGAGCGGATCGCCGAACTGCAACCTGAGGATGCAGAAGCCGTCGAATTGCGGGAACAGGCCTCGAGAGCCATCGATGAGCTCGACGGCATCGTCCGCTTGGCGTTTGTCAAGATGGGGAACTTTGGCGAGAGCAGCGTGCCGCGCCAACTGGTCGTCCACGGGCAGACGATTTTCGTCCTCGATCCGGCGGCAGGGTGGGCTGCCCAGGTGGACTTTAATCTGACCGGGGACGGTAGCATCGTCCCTGAGATGCCGTCCACCTTCGCCAGGACAGGCTTGGAGGTCGATGGGAGTACGATAGGCAGCCTGGTGGATTTCGCGTGGGTCGAGCCGGGAAGCGGGCGCATGGCGGGCGGGCTTGTCATCCTCGATGAGAATGGGGGGATAGTGGGCTACGATCCGGCGTGGGGCAGCGAGGCGGGGGAGCCTCACCTGACGCGCTCCCTGCTGGGCAAGCCGCCGAGGGTGCCCCGGGCCGTCGATTCCTTCGAGGGTCGTCTTTATGTCCTCGATCCCTCTGAAGAGCAGATCTGGCGCTACGAGCCACAAGGCGATCTGTATCCTGACCTTCCCAGTCCGTATTTTGTCGTCCCCCCGATCAGGCCGCTGGGGGATGCGATGGATATGGCGATTGACGCCAACATCTACGTCTTGCACGCAGATGGGACAATCGACAAGTACCTGAGTGGTGAGGCTCAGGTCTTTGACACAGGCGGGGTGCCCGGAGGCTTCAATCAGCCAATCGCCTTGGCAGTTGACCCGGATGGCGACAGCGGCAGGGTGTACGTGGCCGATGCGGGCGGCAAGTGCGTGGTCGTGTTAGGGGCCGATGGCGCTTTTTGCGCCCAGTTCCGTGCTGATGAGGCTTTCGACGCCTTGGAGGCACTGGCTGTGGATGAGGCGGCCGGGCGGTTTTATGCGTTCAGCGGCGGACAGCTCTACGTGGCCCCGCTACCCCGATTGCCATAATCGTGTTATAATCTCCCACGCTTGGGAAGATCTTCTGATCGATGGGCGGTTTCGGTTTAAACTCTTTTTCGTAGGCGTGTAAGGTGATCTTGTCCCTCAAGTGACGGCTCAACTTCTCCGAAGACTCACCCCGTCAGGCGATCTCAGTTAGCTCTAGTTCGTTTGGAGGATAATTGTGCGACGCAGTCCAAGGCATATAAGCCGGCGCTCAAGCAGTGGGGCTCAGAGACTGTTCACAGCGTTCCTGGTCTTGCTTTTTCTGGTGATCGTCGTCGTGGCGGGGTTGCTTGTTCGTGACGAGGTGCGGCGATCCGTCGCCGCCTCAGAGATATGGCCCGACCTCGTTACCCAGCCTGATGAGCCCAGGCAGGTAGTTTACGAGGAGGGACAGCCCCTGCCGCGTTGGAAAGGCACAGATCGGCTCAACATTCTGGTGATGGGCATCGACCAGCGCGAGCATGAGGAGGGCCCTTGGCGCACCGACACGATGCTTGTGCTGACGATCGACCCGGTCACGCTGAGCGCAGGCGTGCTCTCTATCCCCCGTGACCTGTGGGTGCCAATCGCCGACTATGGCGAGCAGGCGCGCATCAACCAGGCGCACTTCCTGGGCGAGGTCTATGGGTATCCCGGCGGCGGCCCCGCCCTGGCGGCCAAGACCGTGCAGTACAATCTGGGCATTCACATTCACCATTATGCCCGCGTCAACTTTACCGCCTTTGAGGAGGTCGTAGACCTCATAGGGGGGATCGAAGTTTGCGTGGACGAAGAAATCAATGATCCCACATATCCCGACGAGGGATATGGCTACGCCCCACTTCACATCGATGCCGGGTGTCAGACGTTCGATGGCGAAACGGCGCTCAAGTATGCCCGCACCCGCCATTCCGGCGGCGGCGATTTCGATCGCGCCAGGCGCCAACAAAAGCTCCTCCGGGCAGTGTTTGAAAAGGTTACACAGCCTGACGAGCTGCCGAGGTTGGCCGCTCAATCTCCCGAGCTATGGGAGACGCTTCAGGGCGCGGTGGTGACCGATCTAAAGCTGGACGAGATCATTGCTCTGGCAAACTTGGCGAGTGAGGTGGATCCCGATAACATACGCTTTGGCGTGATCGACGAGAACTATGTGATGTTCTGGACCACGCCTGATGGGCAGGAGGTCCTGGTCCCGCAGCGAGACCGCATCCGCGAGTTGCGGGATCGCATTTTCACCAGCGAGCCACTCTCGCTGAAGGAGGACGAGGATCCTCTGGCGCGCTTGAAAGACGAGGCGGCCACTATTCAGGTGCTGAATGGGACGACGACGCCAGGCCTTGCCAAGAGCACGCAATTGTACCTGGTTGGGCAAGGCATGACGGTGGGGGATGAGGGTATCGGCAATGCCGACCATATCAGCTACACGTATTCAAAAGTCGTCGTTCACACGGGCAAGACCTACACGGCCGAGTATCTCGCCGACCTGCTGCAGTTGCCGGAGACGGCCGTGGTGCATGAGCCCAATCCAGGCGCTGCCTATGACATCACCGTCATCCTGGGGAGTGATTACACGCTGCCGGCATCGTCGGATTAGCGGGTAAGCTGCCCTTATGGCCATCTACCTGGACGTCTCTGCTGCCGTTCATCGTCGCGCTGGACTGGGACGGTACGCTGAGAGCCTCGCACGTGCCCTGGTTGCTTCTGCCCCTGGTCGGGCCGACCAATGCCGGTACGCCTTATTCTACAACCAGGAGCGGGGGATAGAGCCTCTAGCAGGACTGGAACACTTGCCTGCCCGCACCGTCGCCCTGGGCTACAAGCCCTGGCGCATGCTGGTCTGGTTGGGGCAGTTTACCCGCGTCGGTTTCGATCCCCTGCTTGCGGATGCCGAGCTCTTTCACGCTACCGAGCACCTTCTTCCACCGCTGCGGTCCATTCCTACCGTCCTCACCGTCCACGATCTCATCTTTCGCCACCTGCCGGAACACCACAAGCCGCTCAACCGTTGGTATCTGAACCTGGCGCTGCCCCTTTACTGTCGGCGGGCCAACCACATTATCGCGGTATCTGAGCACAGCAAGCGCGATTTGGTCGCGGCCTATGGGGTTGCCGAGGAAGAGGTCACGGTTGTCTACGAGGCCGCCGATCCCCGGTTCCGCTTGCAGCCGACACAGGCAGTTATGGATGTCCGCGCTCGCTACGGTCTGCCGGAGCGTTACCTGCTCTTTGTCGGCACCATCGAGCCGCGCAAGAACCTATCGCGTTTGCTGGCGGCTTTTGAGGCGGTTCGCGCCGAGGGATTGACCGACGGGTTGGTCGTCGTGGGAAAACGTGGCTGGCTCTATGGCGGTTTCTTTACCCGCTTGGAAGAATCGCCGGCCAAGGACGCGGTCATCCTGCCGGGTTACGTGCCGGATGAGGACCTGCCGGCCTTTTACGCCGGTGCGCAGGCATTGATCCTCCCCAGTGTTTACGAGGGCTTTGGCCTGCCGGTGCTGGAGGCGATGGCCTGCGGGACGCCGGTTGCTGCCTCCAATGCGTCCTGTATCCCCGAGATCGGCGGAGAGGCGGCGTTGTATTTTGACCCCCTGGATCTGGAGGCGATGGTGGAGGCCATGCGCCGGCTTTTGCGCGACGCCGGCTTGCAGGGCGAGATGCGGGCGTGCGGGCTGGCGCAGTCGGCGCGGTTTTCGTGGGAACGGGCTGCGGCTGAGACGCAGGCCGTGTATGAGGCGGTGTTGGCGAGTCAGTAATGTGTGCTTGTTGCAGTTTCGGACGCGGTCCGAAACCGCCAATAGATTCGAGCGGAGCTCGAATCTACCTTGACTTTTGCTCTGCCTGGGGTAAGATATGCCGCGAGCTGGCAAGAATACGGCCGTTGCTGGCTGTGGAATCCAGAAGTGATAGCCAGAGTCTCCTGAAAAAAGGTAAACGGCGGGGAATCCTCAACTTGTCGAGGCGTTTTCGAGTATCTTCTCAATAAGTAGGGGGAGGCGGGGGTGTGAGGGCGGCAGCGCCGCCCTCACACCCCCCACCCCCCGGATTATTGAGATGATACGTTTTCGAGCCGCTCAATGGGACACACCCGAGCAAGTTCGGGATTCCGGCACCATTGAGTGGGGCGCTATCTGTGCTGAAACGGGTTCTTGCAGTAGAATCATAGCCACCGATCGAGTTTATGCCTGACGATGCTTTTGAGTATGGAAAAAGGGGAGATTTTGAGGAGTGATGGGTGGAAGCTGCCCACCACACCCCAGGCCCCTTTGCTCAAGAGGCTGAGCAGCAACGAGTGATAGTATGAAAATTTTGATTACTGGCGGGGCCGGGTTCATAGGCTCCAATCTGGCGGACGTGTTGATGGGGCAGGGCCAAGAGGTCACCGTCATCGACAACCTATCTGTGGGCAAGGCCAGCAACATCGCGCACCACCTGTCGAGCGACCGTTTCCATTTTGTCAACGACTCGATCCTCAACGTGACCATGCTGGAGCGGCTTGTCCGCCGCGCCGATCTGATCTATCACTTGGCGGCTGTGGTGGGGCCGAAATACGTGGTCGAGGACCCGCTGGGTACCATCGTCACCAACGTGCGCGGTACGGAGAACGTGCTGGAGTTGGCTTTCAAGTACTGGGTGCGCTGTGTCGTCGCCTCCAGCTCCGAGGTCTATGGCAAGTCCACGGTGGTTCCTTTGAGTGAGGACGACGACCGGCTGCTTGGTTCCACCACGGTGAATCGTTGGTCGTATTCCGACGCGAAGGCGATCGACGAGTATTTTGCTTTCGCCTACGCCAGGAAGGGGCTGCCCGTCTCCGCCGTGCGCTATTTCAATGCCTATGGCCCGAGGCTCGATCCCAGGGGATACGGCAGCGTCATCGCCAGGTTCATCTCCCAGGCGCTGCGGGGTGAGGCGATGACGATCTATGACGACGGCGTGCAGACGCGCTGCTTTACCTACGTGGCCGATACGATTGAGGGGACTATGAAGGCTGCTACCGTCCAGGAAGCTGTCGGCCAGGTTTTCAACATAGGCTCCGACCGGGAGACCAGCATCAACGAGCTGGCGCAGCTGATCCGCCGGCTGACCGGTTCGACGTCCGAGGTCGTGCACGTGCCCTACGAGACCGCGTACGGCCCGGCCTTCGAAGAGACCCGCCGCCGCGTGCCGGACGTGAAGCGGGCGCGGGAGGTCCTGGGTTTTGAGCCTGCCACGTCCCTCGAGGAAGGGCTCCAGCGCACGCTGGACTGGTTCCGGGGAACGGCGGCCGGCGAGTGAGATCGAAGGTCCGTAGTTGCGATTTTCCTTGAGAGGTTTGCGATGAACTCAACCAAGCTTAGTGCGTTTTGCGACAAGGTCATGGAACTCGGCTGGCTTCTGGCAGTGATCGTGACACCGCTCTTTTTCAACGTGAACTCGAGCAACGTTTTTGAGCGGGACAAGTGGACCACTCTACGGACGATTGCTCTGGTTATGGCCGCTTTTTGGCTGGTGCGGTTGGTAGAGGAGTGGATCAGCAACGGGAAGCCCGACCTGCGTATCACCTGGCGGACGCCTTTGGCGCTTCCCATTTTCCTCATGATACTGTCTTATGTGATCAGCGCTATCTTTTCCGTCACTCCCTATATCAGTATCTTTGGCGGTTATCAGCGACTGCGGGGCGTCTTTTCCGCCCTGTCTTGCATTGTCATCTGCTTGATCGTCCTGGATCGACTGCAGACTCGGGAGCAGGCTGAGCGTTTCATCACGGTGATGATCCTCAACAGCTTGCCCATCGCCCTATATGGCTTTATCCAACACGCCGGACTGGATCCCTTGCCCTGGGGTGGGGACGTGACCCAGCGCATCGCCTCCAGCATGGGCAATGCAATCTTTGTCGCGGCCTACATGATCATGGCCGCGATCCCCACGCTGGCTCGCGTGGTGGAGGCCTTTCAGGCCATCTTGGCCGATGAGGATACCGGCGCGGCGGACGTACTGCGCGCCGCTGCCTACATCTTTTTGCTCCTGGTTCAGATTATCTCGATATTCTATAGCCAAAGCCGTGGCCCTCTGCTGGGCCTCGTGGCCGGAGTTGGCGTGTGGGCTCTTTTGGGATTGCTGGCTCTCCAGCGTGGCGCCCAGCGAGAGCGGCCCTTTCAATCCCTCGATCTTTTGCCCGACCTGGGGAGGGGATTGCTGTTTGGGATCACCAGTGTGGCTGCGGCGGGCGTCGGCGGCGTGGTTTTTTACTTTATCGGAAAAGGGATAGATGCTCTGTGGGCCGGTCGACTGCCTGAAGCGCCTATGTGGGCTGGCGTGATCGGGGCTGTACTGGCGTTTCTCTTCATGTGGGGGGCGTTCATCATCAACCGGCGAGGCTGGCGCTGGCTGTGGGCTGGCGCGCTCTTGATCTCTATCCTGTTCGGCGTCTTTTTCATGCTGATTAACCTGGTCGATCCAATCCACGACTGGAGCAGGCAGTTGCCTTTTCTGGGCCGGCTGGATGATGTGCTGTATGGGTCGGGTGGTACGACCGGCAAGGTGCGCGCCTACATCTGGGAGGGGGCGCTCGAAATGATCCTGCCGCATGATCCCATCGAGTTCCCGCCGACGGCGGAGAATCCCGAGTGGCGCCCCGACGCCTTCAACTTCCTGCGCCCGATCGTGGGCTATGGCCCCGAGTCGATGTACGTGGCCTATAACCGCTTCTACCCGCCGATGCTGGGTCACGTCGAGTCCCGTACGGCCACTCCGGATCGCTCCCACAACGAGACGCTGGATACGCTGGTCATCACCGGCTTGCTGGGCCTTGCCGCCTATCTATGGACGTTTGGCGGTATCTTTTATTATGCCCTGCGCTGGCTGGGATTCATGCCCAAAGACTGGCGGCGTATTCTTTTCTTCGTCCTGCTGGTCGGCGGGGCCGTGGGCGCCGTCATCCTCTCTGGAATTCTTTTGGGATTTCACTTCTTTGGCCTGGCCATCCCGGTGGGTATGGTGGGCGGGTTTTTCATCTATCTCATCGTGTATGGCTTTTCCCTCTACTGGGAGCCCGAGGCGGTCCCCGAACCCCATCCTCACTATGGTCTGCTGACCGGCATCCTGGCAGCCGTGGTGGCCTATTTCATCGAGGTGAACTTTGGTATCGCCATCGCTTCCACGCGCACGATTCTCTGGACGCTTACCGGGATGCTCGTGGTGATCGGCATGGGCCAGATACACGATCGCCTTATAGAGTCGCAGGAGCGAAGGGTAGAAATCGCCAGGCAAGCCGGGAGCAAGCGCAGGAAGCGTAGAAAACGCCGCCAGGTCGTAACGCGGTCATCTCCAGACTGGATGGGTTCTATACTGGCGTTGGGTGTCGTGGGTGGTTTTATCCTGGGCACGCTGGCCTTTGATTTTGTCAGCACTAATCCGGAGGGATTGCCCAATGCTTGGAAGATCGTCTGGCGTGCTCTAACCATCCGGCCCTTTCACGATCGGGCTTTTTCTCCCGGTGTGTTGATCGTCTTTGTCTTCACCTGGTTGATGAGCGCAGTCGTCTTTGTGGCCCAGATGGCCAAACAGGGGGCGTTCCGCAAGCGCGAGTGGGACTGGGCGCGGGCAGCGGGAGTGTACCTTTCTGCCTCGCTGGTGGTGGGGATGGGTTTTGCACTGGTGATGGCCAGCCGTCACGTCTCCTTGCTCTATTTTCAGGCCAGACTGCAGGAGAGGCTCCAGGATCAAACGCAGCCCTTGAGCACTCAAGAGTACTTGGCGGCGGTGGTGTTCTATGTCGACAAGATCTCAAATCATATAACCACATATTACGCCTTTATCGTCTTTGCCTTGATTGCCGGCGCATGGGCGCTTTACCAGGGAATGCGCCAGCAGCTACAGGTCGCCGCTCGGCGGTGGGGCGTGGTCGCGCTCGTCGTGTTGGCGTTGTTGGCCGGTTTCCTCTCCGTTATGGTCAACTTGCGTCCCATCCGGGCCGATATGGTCTACAAGGCGGGCCTGTCCTACGAGAAAGAGAGCCCGATAGAAGCCCTGGAGCTTTTCAAACACGCCATCGAGCTGGCTCCGAACGAGGATTTTTACTATTTTGAGCTCGGTCGGGTATATCTCTTGAACGTGGGATCGGATCCGGGGAATGCGGTCGCGGCGATAGAGGCATTTATCAAGGCACAGAGCATCGCTCCCCTCAATACCGATCATGTGAAAGGTCTGGCCAAGTCTTATCACGTGTGGTCCAAGGTCGCCGCAGCTTCCGGCGATGTCGCAGCGTATCAGGAGCGGCTTCAGCGCGCGGACGAGTATTACGAGATTGCCACCTCGCTCAGCCCCCACAACGCATTTTTGCAGAACGAGAGAGTCAGGTTCTATTTCGAGGAGGGTAATCTTGCCCGCGCCGAGGAGGCGATAGCCGTTTCGTTGGAGATCGACTCCGAGTACTATGATACTTGGATGTTGTTAGGCGACCTCCACTGCACGCGGGAGGAATGGGCCGAAGCTGCCGGGGCCTACGAGCGCGCATTGGAGGTCGATCCAAACCATGCGGATACCTGGAGCCTCTTGGGCGGAATTTATATCGAGAAGCTGAATCGTCCTGCCGATGCCGCGAGGGCTTTTATCGGCATGGGGGGTATGCATGTGGACCGGGGCTCGCTCCCCGAGGCTATCCAGGCGTACAACCAGGCGCTGAGCCTCGACCCCGGCTTGAACGATGCTTGGGAGTTTCATTATAAGCTGGCCGAAGCCTATGACCGGCTGGGGCAGAGCGAACTGGCGATTTTCCACGCCCGGGATGCGCTGAGGCTGGCGCCGGAGGAGGAACAGGCCGACTTGCAGGTGTGGTTGGCCGAGTTGCAAGCGCTGGAGGGAGTGCGCCCGTGACCGTCTACCTGCTCGTGTTCGGCGGCGCGCTGGTGCTGGCGGTTGCGGCCACGCCGGCCGCGCGTTGGCTGGCGCCACGAGCGGGCTTTATCGATCATCCCGAGACCCGGCGGGTCCACAAGCGCCCCGTCCCACGCTTGGGCGGGGCTGCTATCTATTTAGCCGTCATCGTCGCCACGGTGATCCTGGGCGAACGGAGGAGCTTTAACGAATTTGGGGCCATCCTCATCGGCGCGACCGGCATGTCATTCATGGGCTTGGTCGACGACCGCTGGGGCCTGCGGTGGGTGATCAAGCTGCTTGCTCAGATTCTGGCCGCGCTGTTGCTTTACGCCAATGATATCTATGTGGGTGTGTTCGGTCATCCCATTCTGAACCTGGCCGTGACAGTTGCCTGGGTGTTCTATATCACCAACGCGATCAACTACATTGATAACATGGATGGACTGTCCAGTGGGACCGCCGCCATCGCGGCCGCGTTCTTTGCCCTGATGTGCGCCTTCAGCGGGCAGTACCTGGTCGGCGCGCTTTCCGTCGCCGTACTGGCGGCCTGCCTGGGATTCCTGTTTTACAACCTCAACCCGGCCAATATCTTTATGGGAGATTCTGGATCGCAGTTTCTCGGCTTCACCCTGGCCGCCATCGGCATCAAGCTTCGCTTTCCGGATAACTCTAACTTTGTCACCTGGATGGTGCCGGTGTTGGTGCTGGGATTGCCGATCTTTGACGTGACGCTGGTCACATTTTCACGCTTGAGGCGGCGGATCAGCCCGGCTACCGCCGGACTCGATCACACGTCCCATCGCCTGGTGGCGGCGGGGATGGCCCAGCGCGAGGCCGTGCTGACGCTCTACGTTGTTTCCTTCGTCTTGGGCCTGCTGGCCACTTTCGTCACTCAAGCGTCGGTGATGGAGGGCTACATCGCCGGTGGCCTTGTCGTCCTGGTCGGGATCTATGGCCTGTGGCGGTTGGAGCGCCCACCCTTCTGGCCCAGATCCCAGACAAACTGACCCACCAAGGAGTTCCATGCCCACACTCAAAGACAAGATTGCAGATCGTTCCGCCCACGTCGCCGTCATCGGCTTGGGCTATGTCGGCCTTCCCCTGGCGACCGCGTTCGCCAAGGCCGGCTTCCGCACGACCGGCGTCGACGTCAATCAAGATAAGGTGGATGGTGTCAACGCCGGGCGCAGCTACATCCCCGACGTCCCTGACGAGGACCTGGCGCCTCACCTGCGATCTGGACGGCTCACGGCTACATCCGACTATGACGCGTTGAGAGAGGTTGACGCCGTGTTCATCTGCGTCCCCACGCCCTACGACGCCCAGCGCGCTCCCGATCTTTCCTACATCGAGGCTGCCAGCGAGTCGATCCGGCCGCGATTGAAGGCCGGCCAACTGGTGGTGCTGCAGAGCACGACCTATCCGGGCACGACGGAGGAGATCGTCCAGCCGATCCTGGAGGAAAGCGGCCTCGAGGCCGGCGTGGATTTCCACCTGGCGTTCTCGCCCGAGCGCATCGACCCCGGCAACAAGCAGTGGTCGGCCTACAACACGCCCAAGGTGGTGGGCGGGCTCACGCCGGAGTGCACCCAGGTGGCCGCCGATCTCTTGCGCCAGATGGGTGCTTCGGTGTATCCGGTCTCTTCTACCCGCGCCGCCGAGCTGACCAAGCTGCTGGAGAACACCTTCCGCGCCGTCAACATCGCACTGGTCAACGAGCTGGCTCTGCTGGCGGAGCGCATGTCCATCGACTTCTGGGAGGTGGTCGGTGCAGCCAGGACCAAGCCTTTTGGATTTATGGCTTTCACACCCGGCCCAGGCGTTGGCGGGCATTGCATTCCCATCGATCCTTACTATCTCAGTTGGAAAGCGCGCGAGTACGATTACTACACCGAGTTCATCGAGCTGGCCGGTGAGGTCAATCAGGCGATGACACACCACGTCGTGGAGCTGGCGAGTCGCGGGCTTTCCCGGCAGGGAAAACCCCTGAGCGGCGCGCGCGTGCTGGTGTTGGGCGTGGCTTTCAAGCGCGATATCGACGACGCCCGGAACTCGCCTGCCGAGAGGATCATCGAGTTGCTGCTGAGCGGTGGCGCGCAGGTGACCTATCACGACCCCTACGTTCCGAGCTTTCGGGTGGGGGGCAACGTCTTTCATCGCGCGCCGGTGACCTTGGAGTCGGTGGCGCTGACGGAGGAGGAACTTGCCGCCGCCGATTGCGTCGTCATCGTCACCGATCATCTCGGCGTGGATTATGCGCGTGTGGTCAAGTACGCCAAGCTGATCGTGGATACGCGCAACACCACCGCCAGCGTGTCAGGCTACGAGGAAAAGATCGTGCGCCTCGGCGCGCCGCTCCCCCGATGAGATATGCAAGAAGAAGCTCTGCCAGTCGACGATCGAAAAGTTCCCGCTGATATTCCCCCGCCGCCGCCCCCCCGGCGACTGAGGGTCGTGCAGGTATTGACCATCGTCGTCGTAATCATCGCCCTCGGCGCGGCCGTCTACTTTCGCGATCGTATCCAGGATTTGAAGCAGTACGGTTACGCCGCCGTCTTTTTGGTGAGCCTGATCAGCAACGCGACGGTGATTCTACCTGTGCCGGGGCTGGCCGTCAACTCGGTGATGGGAGGGGTGTTCAACCCGTGGATCGTGGGCTTGGTCGGCGGGGCGGGGCAGGCTTTGGGCGAGCTGACTGGCTACATGGCCGGTTACAGCGGTCAGACCTGGGTGGACGAGAATCCCACCTACGACCGCCTGGCAAAGTGGATGCAGCGGCGCGGGCTCCTGACGGTAGTAGTATTGGCGGCCATCCCAAATCCCGCTTTTGACCTGGCCGGCATCGCGGCCGGAGCGCTGCGCCTGCCGGTTTGGAAGTTCCTGGCAGGGTGTGCCATCGGCGGGATCATCAAGAACACCGTCTTTGCCCTGGCCGGTTACTATGGGATCGGGGTGCTGTCCAACCTGTTCGGCGGTTAGGGGGTTGTCAAAGGATACTCCCCGCGCAAGTTCGAGCGGCACTACCAAATGGGCGTTCTTGCCGATTGAGACCCACAAGGTAACTACTCAGCCCTGCTTCGCAGTTGCCTTTCGCGTGTGGAAAGAGAGGAGGCGGGGGTTTGGCGAGCGGCGAAGCCGCTCGCCAAACCCCCGCCCCCTCTCCCTTTTTTGAGCGAGGGAGACTGCTCGGGCGAACAGCCTGAGTAGATACCACGGGCCCTTGATATGCCTTCTTCGGGCTAAAGAATACGAACGCCACCAATCTTGCGATCGGTGGCGTTCGCTTTGGGCGTCGAGAGTATATCCTAGCCGCTGCGCGCAATTAGCGGCATTGTGTTCCTACTCCTGCGAGTTGCCCTCAAACACACGCGTATAGCGCCCGCGATGGATATGGCGTATATCACGTTCGTCAGCGCGTCGGCTGCCGGCACGTTCGATACGGCCTTCGAGAGGTGGAAGTCGTGGGGCATCTGCGCGATTCCGATGTGCTCGGCCTCGGAGGCAAAGACCGGAGGCTGCACGGTGCCAAAGAGCGAAGCGTCGCCGCCCGAGTCAGAGCTGTGCATGATCATCGGCATGTAGTAACGGTGTGGCAGCCAGAAGCGTGCTACGACAGGATCGTGGTCGCTGGCACGCCTGGATGAGCTGGTAATGTCGGCCACGAATTCGGCGTTGACGTGCACCACGTCAAACTCTGGTTGGGCAGAGTTGACCAAGCCATCGCTGACTAGGATCTGATCCAGCACCTGCGAGTTGCCCTCGAAGACATAGGTGTAGCGATCGGTGATAGGCGCTGAATACATCAAGTTTGTCAGCGCGTCGGCCGCCAGCACGTCCGATACAGCCTCCGAGAAGTGAAAATCGTTCAGATCGCCCAGAACGATCACGTTGGCGTTCGGGTCCAACGTCAGGATGTTATCCACGAAGGTGTTTGTCATCTGCGCGATTCCGATGCGCTCGGCCTCAGAGGCAAAGACCGGGGGCTGCACGTTGCCAAAGAGCGGTGCGTCGCCGCTCTTGGAGTTAAAGTGGTTGACGATGACGAATACCTTGTGCCCATTGAAGATGAACTCGGCAGCCAGTGACTTGCGGCTCTCGACGACGGCCGGGTTGGTCGGATCGATCCGGCCTGGGCTGTAGGTCAGTTCAACCCCCGTCGCTCCGATCACCGGCGTGGTCGCCGTGGTGGCCGTCGCCACACCGCGCTGGACCAGCGTCACCCGGTCGGGGCGATAAAGGAAGCCCACGCGGATGTTGCCTCCCGGCGCGCCGCCATCCTGATTGTTCTCGGGTGCGATGTCTGCGTAGGCGTAGGTCGGGCCGCCTGCGTTCAGGATCGCCGTGATCAGTGTGCTATAGGTCAGGCTGGCGTCGACCGTGCCGTCGTCAACTTCTCCATTGTTGTCCTGGATTTCCTGTAGCCCCACGATGTCCGGCGCTCCCAGGTTGTTGACGATCTGGTCCGCCAGTCCATCGAACTTGTACTGCGTGTCACCTGGATCGAGGTTGTAGACGTTGAAGGAGGCGACGGTGAGATAGCCATCCGTGGCAGTTAAGGTCGTGGTCTCAGGGGACAGCACGCCGGGCGTTGCGCTCAGGGGGTTGGCATTCACCAGGTAAAAGTTGCCGTATGTTTGCACGTCGTCATAGTCTATGGTGCCGGTGATGGGGCCGGTGAGGTGATCGCCTACGTTTACGTCGGGTGGGCCGGAGACGTTGGGGTTGGCTACGATCAGCCTCTCGGGGTTAAAGTCACCTTCACGGATAACAACCCCGGCCATAACGCCGTTCCGCCCTGCCATGAACGTCGCATAGGCCCCACCATCGCCTACGACGGGAATGGCATCATTCTCGGTGGGGCCAACGGCGATGGGGTCGTTGACTTGTACCAGCATACCCTCCAGGCTTTCGTAAAAGTCGATGCCGTCGGTCTGTGGGTCAAAGGTGCCTGCGGTCTCGACGCTGCCGCCACCAGCATCGTCGTCGATTATCTCCGTGGGTGGCATGCGCCCGCCAACGCCGATGATGACTGGATTAGGCAGTGTGTTGCCGCTGGATGATATAGTCGGTGATCCTTGCAACTCGATGCGGGTCGTGGAGAGACCCGCGCTGCCGGCGTTGTAGAACTCGGCCACTCTGCCATCGACCAGCACATCATCGCCCACCGACACGCCGGCCGAGCTGCCAAAGACCAGGATGCCCTCGGAAGTGGCCAGATCGCCATCAGCATCGGGGTCCTGTATGTAGAAGCCGTTTCCGACGATGAGCGTGACGACCCCGCGCACGTCCTGTACCAGTTGGCCGTTAAGTGGCGAGAGGTGCCCGGCCCCTTGGATATCGCGGATGCGCAGCGGTTCACTGCTAACGACGGTGCCAACGGACGCTCCGGCGGTGGGTGTGACAAAGTTGGATGCGACCACTGCGTAATCGTCGTTGAGAATCACCGCCGGGCTGGTGGTAGCCGTGACCACGAACCTGACTGACACGCTGCTCAAGTTGGCTAGAGACGCTACTGTCCAGCTGACTACGCCGCCGTCCTCCACGCCGCCATCCAAGGCGTAAGCAAAAGTCACGTCGGCCGGGACAACGTCGGTGATGACGAGGCCGTTTAGCGTAAAACCAAGGTCGTTGTTGATCGTCAGCGTATAGGTAAAGAGTTCGCCAGGGGCGACAAGGGATGGTGCGCTCTTTCCAAGCGCAGGGCTGGTCGCCTTGAGGCGGATGTCTGCGTCGTCACGGGGCTCCAGTTTGTATTCGCTGAATGTATAGTAGGCGATGCCCCGCATGTAAAGGTAGAAATCGCCGTTGGATGGCTCGTAAGTCATGTCGCCATCTGTCATACCCCCGTCATCTGCATGTGCGGGACCACTACCGTCGTCGTATGCCCATTCACCGTATCCCAAATTGTCGTTGGTCACAGTAGCGTCCTGGAACTCGACGAGTACGCTTTCCCATTGCTCTGCCGTCGCCGGACTGCTGCTGCCAAAGCTAGCGGTCGAGATAGCGTCCGGCCCGGGCACTGGATTGCCCGTGCTCAGAATTTCCAGAACTGCGACCGTGCCACCGATATCGAACTCGGTCAGGCCATAGTATTCGGTCACCTTGCCCAACAAGCGCACTTGGGTTCCTCGCGGGAGTGATACGCCGGAGAAACCCGACCATCTATACACCGGCAGGCCGCTCCAAGGACCACCAGCCGGGTCTTCGATGACAAAAATGTTGCTGGCGATGTCGTTCGGCTCGGCCGTCACGGTGCCCGTCACCCACACGGTTTGCCCCAACAGCGGAGAGGCGTCATCGGTCGCAGGATCAGACACCTCTTGGATGTCCTGGATTGTCACCATCGGGTAGACCGCGGTCGTCCATTGATCGGCATTGTTGGTAGGGACGTCGCCGGCCGTTTCGGTATGGACCTGGACCTTGTTCTCCAGCACAGTGGCGCTGGGCACGCCAGCGTCCACCATCACTGTCAGGCGAAAGGTGTGCGTGGTCTGGGAGAGCACCTCGGCCGCAGTCCAGGTAAGGACGCCGCTGGCGCCGGGCGTGCAGGCAGCACAGGTCCATCCACTGTCGTCGGAGACGTAGGTGGTGCTTAGGGGCAGGGTATCGGTGAGGACGACGTTGAGCGCCGAGGTGATGCCCGCGTTCTGCACCGTGACGGTGTAGGCCAGGCTCTCTCCGGCGGCTGCATAGGTCGGTCCCTCTTTTTGCACGAGCAAGTCTAGGTTGCTGACGTTGGTGGCCCACGTAGAGCCGTTGTTGCTCGTGGTGGAATCTCCGCCGGTTGCAGTGATGCTGGCCGTGTTGGTGAGGATGGTCCCGGCAGAGACACTTCCCGTGAGCCAGCCGTTGACGCTGAATGACAGTGTCTCGGTCGCGCTGATGGTCCCCACTTGCCACGTCAGCGTGCCCGTCGCGCCCACGGTACACGCCGGGCAGGGTAGGCCACTGTCGTCACTCAGGTAACTTACCCCTGCCGGGAGTGTGTCGCTGACGACCACGCCTGAGGCATGGTCCGTACCGACGTTGGCGCAAGTCAGCTTGTAAGTCAGAGCGCTGTCGGGCAAGGCCAGGGCAGGCCCGGTCTTGGCGATAGACACATCGGCTACGCAGGTGCTGGCTTGCCCGGGCGTATCAGCCCCACCTGCGGGATCGAACTGGCCGATGAACCACCCCGGGGAGCAGCGGTATGCGTGGCCGGGAACAAAGCTGCCGTCGGGGCCGACGGTTGTGGCGCAATACGTCAAGTCCCCACTGCCGACCGTCTCCAGCAGGGCGACGCAGTCCTCTACCGAAGACCAGGGAGTGTTGTCCAGGGTCCCATCGTCATTCGTGTCGAGATCGTCGCCACTGGCCCCCGCGAACCCCCGGACCAGCAGGTGGGTCACGTTGTCGCTGTTTTCAAAGTTGAGAGACGTCGTGAGATCGGCGGTTCCTCCCAGGCTGAAAGTGCTTTCG
>JAFGED010000066.1 GCA_016931785.1 Anaerolineae bacterium | reverse complement strand
CCCGGTGCAGGACTCTATCGCCGCGTCGTGCAACGTGAGGAGGAGCTCGATCCCTTCCACTTGCACCGGATCGTCTATCGGGCCATAGCGTATGCCTTTCACTCTACCCTCGTGTACCAGGGCATTCCTATGCAGGTCCCGCCCGGCGAGCGTCGCCGTTCCTCTGGGGCCCCATTCCCCCACCAGCGTATCGCGTTCCATCGCCAGGGCCTCTCCGGCTTGCAAATAGGCCACCGTCAGCCGCAGCGTGTGTAGCCTGAACCGCACCGCCCCGGACTGGGTACCGTCGGCGGGTAATTCCTCGACCGACCAGGCAGACGGGTAGCGGAGAGAGAAGCCATACATCGCGTTCGTATAGATGGCCCAACCTGGCCGGGCCTCGGGCGAGGCAGGCAGTTGTGACGGTATGACTGGCACCTCAGTGGCAATCGGTGCTGGTTGTGCAGGCGTGGCAAACCCTCGCGCAACCAACATTCCTCCCACGATCACGACCAGCGCCAATCCCAAGACAAGTGTCCCGCGTTGCATGTTGCCTCTACTCATTGTTCGGCTCCTCCGGTTCTTTTCTGCCCGCCCCGTGCAGACTCGACCAACGTCTGCTTGAGCTCCCAAAGCCGAGTCGTACTCAGGTTCCAGACGACGAGCAGCAGGATCAACAGCCAGCTCCAGTCAATGCGAATGTCAATGCCGAAAATGTGCCCCACGCGAAAACTATTACGCATGTCCCCTCCTCGCCAAAAATCAACAGTGCAGCAGGCGAACTCGAAGACGAGTTCGCCTGTAAGCCTATCGGGCCTTGCCGATCACCGGATCTCGTAGACGACCTGGACGCTGACAGATACGGAGAACGCACCGGGCGTAATCGATGGCGCAGCCACCGCTCCGCCTCCGCCTTTACCGACGAAGCTTTCCAGCACCGGGTAGCCACTGCTGGTCTCTGTCACCAGGGTCGGCTTGCCGAGCGAGATTCCCAGCGTGTCGGCCATTGCCTTCGCCTGGGCTTGGGCATTCTGCAGGGCCTGCTGGCGCGCCTGTTCGACCAGGGCACCGGGGTCTTCGACGCTGAAGGTCACGCCGGAGATCGTGTTCGCCCCCGCCTCTACCACAGCCGCCAGCAGATCGCCCACCCGGTTCAGGTCGCGCAGAGCGGCCTGGACGTAATGCGAGACGTGATAGACCACCTCGCCGGTGGGCGTGCCGGTCTCGGGATTGTAGAGCGTCTCCACCCACAGGCTATAACTGGCGGTCTGGATATCGTCTTCGGCGACCCCCAAGTCCTTCGCGGCGGCGATGGCGCGGTTGATCTTATCCGCCGCCTCGTCCACGATCGCGGCCACGTCGTCGCCGCGCAGTTCAACGCCGAACGTTACCTGGGCTACCTCAGGCTCGGCGCTGACAGATCCTGTACCGACGACCACCAGGCCCTGCGTGATCTGGCCGGTGAGTACCCCACCTCCGGCGCTCAACATCACAGGTTGCTTGCCGACTGTCGGTTCCGACGATGTGCCCGTTTGCGTGCAGGCGACCAGACCCAAGATCAATACAATCAGAATTCCAATACTCAGAAATTTGCTTTTCATCGCTATACCTCCTAAAGTCGTGATCTCGTAACTACTCAGGCTATTCGCCCGAGCAGTCTCCCTCGCTCGAAAAAGGGAGAGATGGGGGTTTGGAGGGCGGCTTCGCCGCTCTCCAAGCCCCCGCCCCCTCTCTTTTCACACGCGAAAGGCAACTGCGAAGCAAGGCTGAGTAGTTACCTTTCGACTTCTCTTCTCACCTCACCGCTTTCTTCACCAACGCTTCGATTCTTTCCTCTTCAGCGGCAGTCAACTCCTTCAGCGCGAAGGAGGTCGGCCACATGGCACCTTCGTCGAGGTTCGCCACGTCGCTGAATCCGAACGTCGCGTACCTCGAGTTGAACTTGGCCGCGCTTTGGAAGAAGCAGACGACCTTGCCGTCCTTTTTGGCATACGCCGGCATCCCGTACCAGAGTCTCGGCGAGAGGGCTGGCGCGCCGGCCTTGATGATCGCATGGAGCCGCTCGCCCATGGAGCGATCTGGTTCCGGCATCTCGGCAATCTTTGCGAGCACGGCGCTTTCTCCATCCGCCTTCTTCGCGGCCGCCTTCAACTCTTGGGCTCGCTCCTTCATCGCGGCCCGTTCTTCGTCCGAAAATCCCTTGGCCTTCTTGGTGGTGCTCTTACCTTGGTTCATGAGAATCTCCTTATCTGTAACTACTCGGCCCTGCTTCACAGCTGCCTTTCGCGACAAAAAGAGGAGGAAGGCGAGGTGTTTGAGGGCGGCTTCGCCGCCCTCAAACACCCATCTCTCCCTTTTTGAGCGAGGGCCAACGATGCGAAGTCCTGGCCCGCCGTCATGCCGCGCAGGGCTCCTGCTCCACGAACAGCAGCGGCCTGACCGGCTCTGCCATGTGGGAGAGCACCTCGGCAATCTCGGCCCCTGTCTTCTCATCCAGCAGTGGTTCCGGCACGTCGAACCTCCTCATCATGTGCGGCGTTATTCGTTGGCATAAAAGACCCGATAGATCATACCACCTGCGTCATCCGAGACAAACAGGCTACCGTCGGCACCGGTGAGCACGTCGACGGGTCGGCCCCATTGAGAGCCGTCCTTGCGCAGCCAGCCGACGGCGAAATCTTGTACGGGACCAGGCTCTCCGTCCTGCATTGAGACGCGCACGACCTTGTACCCCGTCGGTGCACTGCGGTTCCACGAGCCGTGAAAGGCGACGAACAGGTCGCCACGGTACTCCTCCGGGAATTGGTCGCCGGTGTAGAAGGTCAGCCCGAGCGGCGCCGAATGCGCCTGCATCTCGACAGCAGGAACTGCAACCCCATCACACGCCCCGGGCGACCCAAAATCCGGGTCCACGATGCGGCTGGCGTGGCAGCGCGGCCAGCCCGCGTCGTCACCTTGGCGAACCACGTAGACGGTCTCTGGTGGCAGGTCGTCGCCCAGCCAATCCCGCCCGTTGTTAGTGGCCCACAGTTCGTCCGTTCCCGGACGGAACGTGATCCCCACGGCGTTGCGCAGTCCGCGCGCGTAGACCTCGCCACCGCTGCCATCCGGGCTGTAGCGCATGATGGTCGCCCGGCGCTCGTCGCTCTCCACGCACACGTTGCACGAGGAGCCGATGGAGACGTAGAGGTATTCCCCATCAGGGCCAAACAAGACCGTGCGCGTGCTGTGCCCGCCACCCGGCAGTCCGCCGATAACCACCTCCCGCTCCTGAAAGACGCCATCTCCGTCCGGATCGCTCAGCCGCAGGATGCGTGTCGTCTCGCCGACGTAGAGCGAGCCATCCACGTAAAAGGCGATACTGCTGGGCGCGCGTAACCCATCGGCGACGATCTCTGCGCCATCGGCCACTCCGTCGCCGTCGCGGTCGGGCAGGCGCACGATGCGCCCGGCGCCCCGCTCGGCGACGACCAGCGCGCCGTCCGGCCCAAGCGCCATCATGCGTGGATCGCTGAGGCCCTGGGCAAAGACCGAGATGCCGAAACCCGGCGGAAGGCTGATCGGTTCCTGCGGCGGAACGACGCGCGTGGGAGGCGGGGCCGGGGTATCCGTCGCCTCCGGCTGGCTAGTCGCTGCGGGAGTGTGTGCGGCCAGCTCGACGGTAGGCCGAGCCGTAGGCAGAGGTACTGTGGTCGGCGCAGGCGTCTCGTCGAGTGTTGTCTGAAACAGACCCTGTATGGCCCGGCAGCCGCTCAGTACGAGAGCAAGCAGTAGTATGATGGCAAATGTCGTGCGTTTCAAGCTCATAGAGTCACCTCTCCTGGCGCTCACCAGAAGCGCTCGAAGCGATCGTGTTTGGCCCCGCAGATGGGACAGACCCCCGGTGGCCTCTCCCTGGCACATAGGTAACCGCACACCCGGCAGCGCCAGACGGGCAGCGCGTCCTCGTCCTCGCCAGGGCCGGACGGGGCGCGGGCGGGCCGGTTCTGGGGCCGCTGGCTCTCGTCGGCCGGACGGCGCTCCAGAATGGTGCTCACCTCTTTCTCGCCTCGCAGCACGTCCTCCGAGACGTAAAGCGCGCAGAAACACGCCCCCCAGTCCAGCAGGTCGGCGTCGCGGTAGTCGCAGGGACAGATGATGTCCAGGTCCTTCTGCTTGTCCCCGTCGGCCAGGCGACAGGGGCAGGCCCAGTAGCCATATCGCGCCTCGTTGATCAGCAGCCCTTCCACCAGCCCT
>JAFGED010000065.1 GCA_016931785.1 Anaerolineae bacterium | reverse complement strand
GCTCATCGGCGGGGAGGAGTCGGGCGGCATAGGGATCAAAGGCCACATCCCGGAGGGAGATGGGGTGTTGATAGGGCTGCTGCTGTTGGAGATCGTTGCGGCCGCCAAGACCCCCCTGCACGAGTTAGTGGCCGGCCTTCAGGCTGACGTCGGCCCGACTTTTTATGCGCGCCGCGATATGCCCCTACGCCGTCCCGTCGCCAAGGAGGGGATGGTCGCCCGGCTGACAGGGGACGTGCCCAAGTCGTTGAGGGGCCAGGAGATTACCGGTGTGCAGACGATCGATGGTGTCAAGTACCTGCTGGCCGACGATTCCTGGCTGCTGATCCGGCCTTCGGGCACAGAGCCGGTGTTGCGCGTCTACGCTGAGGCGCGCGAGCGGGGGATGGTCGATGCGTTGCTGGCCTACGGCGAGCGGGTGGCCGGTGGATAGCGTGGGGTGTTGAGTTTTTAGCGTTTCCTGTAAGCGCTGCCCGTCAGTGGCAGCGCTTTTTTCTCCTGGTATGGCTGATTGAGTGACAGATCTTCTCTGGACACATTTTCGGCTGGTCTTTCTGTGAAGTGTCGCTGGTTTTCTGTTTCTCATCTGCGTCCGGTTTTGGATTGGCGGTATCCCAAATGCAATGTCCTTTGCAGCTCGGGTGCATTTGCCCCCTGGGGCAGCGGGCGCTCGGTTTCCAGCGAAATAGGCATAACACACGCTTTAGCGTTCATCAAACGGCAGCAAATGCACCCCAGCAGTTTGGGCTTGCGCCCAAACTACACCTTGGTAACACCATTTTCTCACAAACAGCGTATACGCCCCAAGGAACAAATACACCCTGCAGCTCATGCCCCTTGCTTACAGGCGTTTTTTGCAGTACAATTCTTTTGGATCGAGCAATGGTATCATCTCAATAAGGCTGCGTTCAAAAAAGTTCGTACTTCTTGGGCAAAATCACCCTGGACAATGGGAAAACCTAAGTTGTTTTTGGACGCTTACTAATAGGGGAAGATGCGGGGTGTGAGGGCAGTGCGTGCCCTTCGGGCACGAGGCCGCCCTCACCCCCCCCCCGCTCCCCAGATTATTGAGATGATACGAGCAATGACTACATTGTGAGGCCTACGAGCTGCTGGGGGGTGCGATCTGGCGATTGGGCGGTAGAGGAGAATCGGTGCAGGCGGCAAAGCGCATTCTGGAACGTCTGTCAAGGGCGGTGAGAGACGTCGTGGACGGGTTGTTGAACGTCTCGTCGGCGGACCCTGACGACGCGCGGCGGCGAAAACTGCTCAACTTTTTGCTTCTGTGTACTGTTGCGTTCATGTTTGTGGAAGTGTGGACGGCGGTCGCCGGTCTTTCCTCAATGCCTTTTTGGAATATGCGCGTGGTCCTGTGGAGCATCCCCGTTATCCTGTGCGTCGCCTTGGCCATCTATACGATCAACCGTTACTGGTCGCGCCGGGTAGCAGGGGTGCTTCTTTTGTCCCTTTTGGTGGTCTCTGCTTTCACTAGCAGCTGGGGTGATGTGACGTCGAGCCACAGCCTCGTCTCACTGGCCGTTCCAATTGTCATGGCCAGTGTTCTATTTCCCCCTTATGTCACTTTCGTCGTGGGCGGTTTGGTTAGTGTGGGGGTTGTGGTTTTTGGAGCGGGAGTGTATGGAGCCGGGCTTGACGAGTTGTCATCGGCGGTACTGGCCTTTTTCTTGATCGCTTTGGTGTCTTGGGTTGCGTCTCAAAGCGAGGAGCGGGCTTTGCGTGAGATACTTCTCATCAATCGCGATCTCGACCAGCGTGTCGCTGAGCGAACCAGGGACCTGGAAAAGCGCTCCGTTCAGTTACAGACTGCGTCCGAGGTCGCCCGTGACGCTACAGCTACCCTTGACATTGAAAAGCTCCTCGACGGCACCGTGCATCTCATCTCCGAGCGGTTCGGGTTTTACCATGCCGGCGTCTTTTTGTTGGATGGCGAGGGGGAATATGCCACTCTGCGCGCGGCCTCTGATTCTGAGGGAGGGCAGCGCATGCTCGCGCGCGGGCACAAGCAGGCGGTCGGCAGAGAGGGCATTGTTGGCCACGTTGCCGGCACGGGAGAGTCTCTCGTTGTCCTGGATGTGGGCAGGGAGGCCGTTCACCTCGTCAACCCCGATCTGCCCGAAACGCGCTCCGAGGTAGCGTTGCCGTTGGTCAGCCACGGTCGAGTCATCGGCGTTCTCGACGTACAGTCCGATCGACAGGTGACCTTCACCAAGGAGGACGTGGCTACACTGCAGACGATGGCCGATCAACTGGCCAACGCCATCGAGGGAGCGCGATTGTTTGAGGAAACCAGGCGGCACGTGGAAGAGCTCACCGCGTTGCACAATATCGACGTGGCGATGATTGCCAGCCTGGACCTGGACGAGGTCCTGTCGGTCATCTGTGAACAGGTCAGCGGGGCTTTGGACGTCGATACCTTCTACATTGCTTTGTGTGATGAGCGGAAGGGTGTGGTTGACGCTCGTTGGGTTGTGGAGCAGGGGAGGCGGAAGCCGCCTTTCACGCTAAAGGTAGAAGAGTGCGGCGGGTTTGCTGGATGGATGGTCCGCAATCGGCAGCCGCTTTGGGTCGAAGATGCGGAGGAACGGGACGATCTTCCGGCAGGGAGAGGAATTATCGATGTCCCGGCGCGTTCGCTAATCGCGCTGCCTCTCATCGTCAGGGATCAGTTGGTAGGCATCATCTCAGTCCAATCTACCCAGCCCTATGCTTTTGGCAAGGGCGAGCAACAGCTCTTTTCCGATATTGCCCATCAGGTGGCTATCGCCATCACAAATATCCGGCTATATCAAGAGGTCAAGCGCCGCTTGGCCGAGGCCGAGCTGATTCAGGAGGTCATGATGGCGGCGGCCTCGACGCTGGATTTTGAACTGGTGCTTGAGCGCACCGCCAAGGCGCTGTACCGGGCGTTGGGTATCGATCGTCTGGGCTTTTTGCTGCCCAATGAATCGGATGGCACGTTGGCTCTTCATCCCTCGCTAGTTGGTTTTGCAGGGAGCGCGCCTCGCATTCCTATCAGGGGCAATCTGGTAGGGCAGGTTTATCGCACCGGTTATCCTGTGCTCTTATCGACGGTGGAAACTCTTCTTTATCCCGATCAATCTACCGATGTTCGTTCTGCGCTGGCCGTACCAGTACGCGTTGGAGATCGCATCCGTGCGGTACTGCTCGCCGAGGGCTCTCAAGAAGGGAGCTTTGGCGAGGACGAGATGCGAATTTTCACTACCGTCGCCGGGCAGTTGGGTGTGGCTCTCGAAACCGCGCGGCTCTATCTGGAGATGACCCAATACACGCGCGATTTGCGGCTGCTGGCAGGAGCCTCCGCTGGGATGATCGCTTCCCTGGAGCCGCAGGCGATCGTGAGCCATCTTTTGGATGCCTTGGTCGAGCGTTTTCACTCCCCTTGCTGCATTTCTCTGGTGGACCCGGATGGAGAGAGCGTGCGTGTGGCAGCCGCTTGGATGCCCGGTGGAAAGCGCCTCCCGATCTCGATTGGGCGTCCGATGCCCATGTCGGAATGTGGTGTATTCAGCCGGATGGTAGATGTCCAGCAATTGGTCTACGTCCCCGATGTCGAGCAGGATGAGTGGTGGTCCCTGTTAAATGACGTGGAGCAGGGGGTGATGAGCCACCAGAGTGTCCAGGCCGGTTTGGTCTTGCCGATGTTCGGCCAGGAAGGGCTGGTGGGTGCCGTGACCCTCGGTTTCCACGAACCGCTTCCGGCGCCAGTGGACGATCAACTGGATTGGGCTCAGGCGTTGGTAAACCAGGCGGCGGCTGCAGTGGCGAACGCGCAGCTGTACCAGAGGCTCGAGAAAAAGACGGCGGAACTTGTGCAAGCCTACAATGAGCTGCAAGAGATCGACAGCCTGCGTGCCCAAATGGTGCAGAATGTCAGCCACGAGCTGCGCACGCCCCTCAGCCTGATCAAGGGGTACGTCGAGTTGCTGATAGAGGGCGATCTGGGACAAATTATCGAGAGCCAGCGTGCGGCGCTGCAGGTCATTCGTGAACGCACGGCTTCTCTTTCTCGCTTGATCCACAACTTGATGATGCTGCAGGCCATTCCCAGCGAGATGCTGACCTTGGCGCCAATCTCGCTGGCCGAGGTGGTCCGGCGAGTGCTGACAGAGTTCCACAACTCGGCGAAAAAGGCAGGCGTCACGTTCCAGGAGGATCTGCCTGAGGACTTGCCTCTCACGCTGGGCGATCAAGAGCGTCTGGAGTTGGTCCTTGGCCACCTGTTGGAGAATGCCATAAAATTCAGCCTTAACGGCGGGACCGTGACTTTGCGCGCCTGGGCTGACGAGGGAATGGTACGGGTATCGATCATTGACGAGGGGATCGGCATCTCGCCCGATCAGCTGGGTCGCATCTTTGAGCGTTTCTACCAGGTGGATGGCAGCGCCAAGCGGCGCTTTGGTGGCATGGGCATCGGGTTGGCGCTGGTGTGGGAGATTGTCGAGGCGCATAACGGGGACGTCCAGGTGGAGAGCGAGCCGGGGAAGGGCAGCACGTTTACTGTGTCTTTGCCTGTAATGAATGAGGCCTAGCGGCCTGTTGGAGAGAAAACCGCCGAAGTAAAACACGACCGGCTTTGGCATTCTGAGGCCCCGAAGAGGCCGAAGAATCTCGTGTTTGGCTGTCAAGCACGCGCCATAGCGAGATTCCCTTTGGCTGCACCCCTCGACTCGCTCGGGGGGCGCCTCAGGACAGGCTCTCGGAATGACAGTTCTCTCCGACAATCTGTGCTGAAACGAGTTTTTTCAGTAGAGTCAGTGTAACTACTCAGCCTTGCTTCGCAGTTGCCTTTCGCGTGTGAAAAGAGAGGGGGCGTGGGTTTGGAGAGCGGCGAAGCCGCTCTCCAAACCCACATCTCTCCCTTTTTCAAGCGAGGGAGACTGCTCGGACGAATAGCCTGAGTAGTTACGAGGCAGTGATGTTTTCGCATGTTGGGCGGGCGCTGGATGGGTGGGGAAGGGCTTTTATGGCTGATGAGTAGCGTAGAGTCGGGTAAGGTCGAAGGTCGAGCAGAGGGGTTGGAGAGCCGCCAGGTTGCGGATGTGCAAAGGCGGCTGCGGGAGATGACCTTTCTCCACGAGACCAGTAAGGTTCTCGCAGCCACCCTCGACCTGGACGGCGTGCTTCGTTCCCTGATGGCTCAGGTGCGCGACTATTTCCAGGTGGATGCGACCTCTGTCGCTTTGGTGGACGAGGAGGTCGGCGATCTCGTCTTCCGCGTTGCCGTCGGAGAGGCGTCCGACGATATGATCGGGCTGCACATGCCACTTGATCAGGGCATTGTGGGCTGGGTAGCTCGATCTGGCGAGCCGTTGCTGGTGCCCGAGACCCACGTCGATGAGCGCTTTTATCCCGGCGTGGATGACAAAACGGGTTTTCACACGCGCGCAATTCTGGCCGTCCCGATCAAGACCAACGATCGTACGATTGGCGTGATCGAGGTTCTCAATCCGGCTGTTGGCGGCTTCGACGAGGACGCACAGCGGGTATTGCTCTCCGTGGCTGACCTGGCCGCCGTCGCCATAAACAATGCCGAGCTCTACAATCGCGCGCGGCAGGCGGAGCGTCGATACGAGAGCCTCTTTGACGAAGGCAGCGATCCCGTCCTGGTGCTAGACTTGGACGGCAAAATCTTGGACATTAACCGCCGGGCGATTGAGGTCTTTGGTCGCTCACACGACCAGGTGCTTGGCATGCCTCTCTCCGACCTACTCGGGATTCCGAATGAGGCATGCCAGGAGCCTCTACAGCAGGCCCGGGCAGGAAAGCGCCCGGTGTCGGAGGTCAAGCTCGAGTCCGGCGCGGAGGGCTTTATCCTGGAGACCCACATGGCCAAGATCGACTATGGCGGGCGGGAGGCGATCCAGTGGCTCGGACACGACATCTCGGAGCGGGTGGCTTTGGAGCAGATACGCGAGGACTTGACGCACATGGTCGTTCACGACCTGCGCAATCCGTTGGGCAGCATCATGGGCAGCCTACAACTGATCCACACCGCTTTTATCGAGCACGATCAAACGCTGCCGATAACCAAGCTGTTGAGTGTCGCCATGCGCAGCGGCCAGAAGCTCTACTTGCTGATCGATTCGTTACTGGATTTGGGGCGGCTGGAGGCAAGGGATACGGAGCTGAGCAAGGTCCCGGTGGACGTCGATGCGTTGGTGCAGGAGGCGGTAGAGCAGATTCAGCCGTTCGCGCTGGGCAAGGATCAGGACCTATCGACACAGATTGCCCCGGATCTGCCCCAGATTTTCGCCGATCGCGATCTGATCCTGCGCGTGCTGACGAATCTTTTGGATAACGCGGTCAAGTTTACCGAGAGGAAAGGGCGCATCGCGTTGAGCGCGGAACAGGCAGCGGGCGAGGTGATGTTTACCGTGGCGGACACCGGCATTGGCATTCCCCCGGAGTATCGACAGCGCATCTTTGATCGCTTTACGCGCCTGGAGAACGCTAACGGCGTCAAAGGGACCGGGTTGGGGTTGGCGTTCTGCAAGTTGGCCGTGGAGGCCCACGGCGGGCGAATCTGGGTGGAGAGTGAAGTGGATCGGGGCAGCCAGTTCAAGTTTGCATTGCCTGTGGGGGAAGGATGACGGAGCGGCTGTACTATACGGATGCGTATTGTACCTGCTTCTCGGCCCGCGTGATCGAGCGGGTTACCTGGGATGGACGTCCAGCCGTCGTGCTCGATCGCTCTGCTTTCTACCCCGCTTCCGGCGGCCAGCCAGCGGACCAGGGTGCGTTGGGCGGGGTGGCTGTGGTGGACGTCCAAGTACGGCAGGATGATGCCGTCGTTCATGTCCTCGAATCCCCCCTGCCCAAAGATGGAAAAGAGATCGAGGGGGAAATCGATTGGCCTCGCCGCTTCGATCACATGCAGCAGCACACCGGGCAGCACGTGCTCTCTGCCGCGTTCGGGCGGGTGCTCGACGCCGACACAGTTGGATTTCACCTTGGGACGGATGTGAGTACAATAGACCTCAACGTGCCTCGCCTGGCTCCAGAAGCTGTGGCATCGGTCGAGGACCTGGTGAATCAAGTGGTCTGGGAGGACCGTCCGGTTAGCACGCGCTTCGTTGGCTCGGACGAGCTGGCGGCGCTGCCCCTGCGGCGGCCGCCAGCCGTCGATGGACCGGTGCGCATTGTGGAGGTCAGCGATTTCGACGTGAATCCCTGTGGCGGGACGCACGTGGCGCGCACCGGCGAGATCGGGCTGGTCAGGGTTGCGCGTCTCGACTATCGCGGGGACGAGACGCGCGTCGAGTTCCTGTGTGGCGGCCGTGCCCTGCGCGATTACAGGGTCAGGAGTGCAGTGGTCGATCAGTTGGCGACCAGGCTCACGGTTGGTTACTGGGAGTTGGATCAGGCCGTGGAGAGGTTGCAGGGTGAGGCAAAGCAGCTGCGTTCCGATTTGCGCCGGGCGCGCGCGGGGTTGCTCAAGGTAGAGGTGGCTGAGCTTTATGAAACGGCTGCACCGCAGGGAACGTATCGTGTCGTGCAGCGAGTTTGGGACGGGCGCGACCCCGGCGAATTGCGCGCCCTGGCGCAGGAGTTGACGAGTCGTTTCGAGGTGAGTGTGTTGCTGGCTGGCGTGGGGGAGCGGACGCATTTGTGCTTCGCCTGCTCCGAGGGAGTGGAGCTGGATATGGCGGCGCTGCTTCAGGAAGCGTGTGCGCAGTTGGGGGGCAAGGGAGGGGGAAAGCCTCACCTGGCTCAGGGCAGCGCTCCAGCAACCGGCTTGGCCCGCGTCAGGGCTGTGATTTCGGATTTGATGTGATTCTGGACAACTTCATATCCCAACTCTTGTCCAAATGAGGCAAGATTTCGTGGCCTTTATCTTGCCCGACCTCAGTTTTGCTCCGCAAAACTGAGCGGTGTTTCGAGCGCGCGTAGCGAGAAACGCCCCTAGTTTGAGGAGAAGTGGGACCTGCATGAAAAAAGTTGCGACCGATATCTATGTTTCGACCCAATATCCCGGTGTGAACGTCGGCTTCGTCGTCTTGCCCGGGGGGGCCATAGCCGTGGATGCTCCAACGCTGCCCCAGGATGCTCGCGCTTGGCGGGAGGAAGTGGTGAAAAAGACCGGGGGCCCCATCCTGTACGTGGTGCTGACCGATGCCCATCCCGACCGGGTGTTGAGCGTCAAGTTGCTGGGAGCTCCCGTCGTCGCTGCGCGGGCGGCCTACGAACGCGCAGCGGTCTACACGGAGGGGTTCCGGCGCGGCGTCATCGAGAGCTGGGCGCGCCGCTATCCGGAGATCGCCGACGACCTGGCAAAAGTGCCGCCCGTGCTGCCCGAGGTGATGTTCGAAGAGAGTGTGACGCTGCACAAGGGTGGGGTCGATGTGACGGTCAGGCAGGTCGCTGGATGTGCTCCAGGTAGCAGTTGGGTCCATTTCCAGGAGCAGGATGTGCTTTTTGTGGGCGATACGGTGGTCGTGGACACGCATCCCTTCTTGGAGGCGACGCCAGATACAAAGGCGTGGCTGGATACGCTCAAGTCGCTTCGCCGAGGTCGTTATTCAGACACTGTTATCGTTCCCGGTCGCGGCCCGGTTTGCGATCAATCTGCCACACAACCACTGAGCGAGTACATCGCACTGGCGCGCCGGCGGGCTCGATCGCTGCAGACCGGTGGGCGCGCGCGCATGGATAAGGCTGCGGCGGTGGCCGATTTGCTTTCACATTTCCCCATTGCTGGAGATGAGCATGATTTGGTCCAGCGCCGCGTCAAGGCTGGTTTGGATAGGTTGTGTGAG
>JAFGED010000064.1 GCA_016931785.1 Anaerolineae bacterium | reverse complement strand
TTGGAGAGCGGCGAAGCCGCTCTCCAAACCCCCATCTCTCCCTTTTTCGAGCGAGGGAGACTGCTCGGGCGAATAGCCCGAGTAGTTACTTTCGATCTTGATCAAGGAGTTTGCCGTATGGGTCTCAAGTCTGATAGCTGGATTCGCAAGATGGCTTTGGAGCACCGCATGATCGAGCCGTTCGTGGATGGGCAGGTGCGCGATGGCGTCATTTCCTATGGGCTCTCGTCCTACGGTTACGATATCCGCGTGGCTGACGAGTTCAAGATATTCCAGCCCGAGGTCACGGCGGCCAAGCTTTCCGACGTGCAGTGCGCCTACGTGGCTGGCGTTTTGGATGCCAGGGCGCAGGTCGGCTACACGACCTTGGGGCAGCAGGATCGCCCCAATCTGGCGCTCGTCGTCGCCGGTGACGATTGGCAGATGTTGGAGCGGCTGCATGCGACGATTGGCACGGGCTTGCTGCGAGATCCCGGCGATGGGCGAAGCGAGTTGGTGGTGAGCAAGGCCGCCGACGTGCAGTACATCCTTTCGCAGGTGTGGCCGTACCTGACGCACCGCCGAGACATGGCCTCGCGCGCTCTGGCCGAGCTAAAGTCAAGCAAGTCGATCGTCGTCGACCCCAAGCATTTCGATGCCGATTCCTTCGTCGATTTCAAGGGCGATGTGTGCGTTATCCCGCCCAACTCGTTTGCGCTGAGCCGCACCGTGGAGTACTTTCGCGTGCCCCGGACCACGCTGACGGTCTGCGTGGGCAAATCCACCTACGCACGCTGCGGCATCATCGTGAACGTGACGCCCTTCGAGCCGGAGTGGGAGGGCTACGTCACGCTGGAGATCAGCAACACCACGCCGCTGCCTGCCAAGATCTATGCCAACGAGGGCATCGCGCAGGTGCTCTTCTTCGAAGGGGACGTGGAGTGCGAGACCTCCTACGCCGACAAGAAGGGCAAGTACCAGGCGCAGAAGGAAATTGTATTGCCCCGGCTGTAACATTGACGGGGGAGACGTAACCGTTTATAATTAGCGCGCTTTCGGGCGGTTAGCTCAGTTGGTTAGAGCGCCTCCCTTACAAGGAGGAGGTCACAGGTTCGAGTCCCGTACCGCCCACAGGGGGCGGCGCATCTGGGAATTCTGTTCCCCGCGCCGCCCGTTGTTGCCTTTTTTCGCACATGATCTATCTGAACGATCTTCTGACCGCCACCGGCGGGCAACTGGTCGGCCCATCGATCTCTGAGGAGTTCCCCTCCTTTTGCTACGACTCGCGCCGCATCGACCCCGGTGAGATTTTTGTCGCCATCAAGACCGAGAGCGGCGATGGTCACGACTATATTGCTGATGCCGTGCAGAGAGGGGCTGGGGGGGTGCTCTGCCAGTTCCCGCCGGGCGATTGCTCCGTTCCGTGCGTCGTCGTCCCCGATACACAGATTGCCCTCGCGGACTGGACTGCCCACGTCCTGCGCCGGTACGACGTACCGGTTGTGGGCATTACCGGCTCCATAGGCAAGACCGACACCTGCAAGGCCATCGCCGCCGTGCTGTCTACAGGCTCCCCGGTCTTTTGTAACCCTCCTGATCTGAGCGACCGTTTTGGGTTGCCTCTTTCGCTGGCGGCGCTTGCCCCAGAGCACAGGGTCGCCGTCTTGGAGCTGGCCTGCAACGCGTTCGACGATATCGCCCACTTGGCTGATCTCACCCGCCCGAGCGTCGCCGTCGTCACTGCGGTCAACCACGCCCATCTGGCCCATCTCGGTAGCTTGGAGGCCATCGCTCAAGAGAAAGGCCGCCTCGTGCAGGCTCTTCCTCCCGACGGCACGGCCATCCTCAACTACGACGACGTGCGGGTGCGGGCGATGCGCGAGCGTACGCCTGCCAGGGTGATCACCTATGGGTTGAGCCCTGATGCCGATATCGTCGCCTCCGATCTGCATCCCGATCCCGAGGGGCTGCAGTTCGTCGTTCACTTTCCCGGCGTCGGCGGCCGGGGCACACCCGGTTACCCGGCCAAGGCGGAGGTGCGCACGCGGCTCGTGGGGCGTCATCAGGCATACACGATTCTTGCGGCCATTGCCGTGGGTCTGGCTCATCATATTCCCTGGGGCAATATCCTGGACGCGGTAGAAGATCTGCGGCCAGGGGTGGGAAGGCTGCAGGTCTTGCCCGGAGTCAATGGTTCCCTCCTGCTGGACGGCTCTGCCAGCGCCAGTCCTGATGCTGCCCTGCAGGCCTTGGCTACCCTGGCCGACTATCCGGCCCAGCGTCGCATCGCCGTTTTGGGCGACATGGCGCAACTGGGCGGCTACGCCGTGGAGGGCCACCGGCTGGTGGGGCAGTCGGCCGCCGCCTTCGTCGATTTGCTGGTGACCAAGGGCCAGCGCGCCACGTGGATCGCCGAGGCGGCCAAGGAGGGCGGGCTTCCCTGCGAGCGCGTTTTCGTCACGTATGCGGCCAACGATGCGGTGCGGTATCTCAAGCCGCAGCTCCAACCGGGGGACGTGGTGCTGGTCAAGGGGGATATCGAGACGCGGATGGAGGACGTGGTGGGTGGGCTCTTGGCCGACCCCGCCGACGGCGATAAGCTGGTGCGGCGGATGGACGGGCACGTGGTGCGAGCTGCTCGCCCTGCGCGTCCCACTTGGGTGGAGGTCGATCTGGAGGCGGTGGCCTACAACGTGCGGCAGGTCAAGGAGATCGTTGGGTCGGACGTGCAGGTGCAGGCGGTGTTGAAGGCGGATGCCTACGGGCACGGCGCGATTACCGTCGCCCGCACTGCGCTCAACAATGGGGCCTCTTTCTGCGGGGTCGCTTCGGTCAACGAGGCAGTGCGCATGCGCCAGGGTGGGGTGGACGCTCCGATTCTCGTCCTGGGTTATACCCCGGCCTGGCTGGCGAAGCAGGCCCTGCTGCACGATGTGACTCTGACGCTGTATGATACCGACGTGGCGCGGGCCTACAGCCGTGCCGCTGTCGAGCTGCGCCGCACGGTTCGCGTGCACGTCAAGGTGGATACCGGTATGGGACGGCTGGGGCTGCTGCCCGACCAACTCGTCCCTTTTGTCCAGGAAATTCACAAACTGCCGGGGCTTGATCTGGAGGGCATCTTTACCCACTTTTCCGTGGCCGACGATGAGAACCTGGAATACACGCGCGGGCAGCTTGACCGGTTTCTCAAGGTGCTGGGGCAGTTGGCCGGCATCGGCATTAACTTTCGCCTCGTGCATTGCGCCAACTCGGCCGCGCTCCTGCGTCTCCCGGAGGCGCGTTTCAACATGGTGCGCCTGGGCCTGGCGATGTATGGCCTCCAGCCCTCGGCTCACGTCAATCTCCCCGCGGGCTTTCGTCCTGCGCTGACCTGGAAGACGACGATTGCTCAGGTCAAGACGCTCCCCCGGGGCAGCTATGTCAGCTACGGCAACACCTACCAGACGCAGGACGCGGAGACGATCGCCGTCGTTCCGGTTGGGTACGCCGATGGTTTTCGCCGCGCGCCCACGCGCTGGCAGTCGGTGCTGGTGCGCGGCCAGCGCGCGCCCATCGTGGGCCGGGTGTGTATGGACCAGACGATGCTCAACGTCAGCCACATCTCTAACGTCCGCGCGGGCGACGAAGTGGTGCTGATCGGCTGCCAGGGCGACGATGCGATCACCGCCGAGGAGGTGGCCGACTGGCTGGGCACGATCAACTACGAGGTGGTCTCCGAGATACTGGCGCGGGTGCCGAGGGTGGTATAGGGAGGCTGCGTTGTCCGAAAGCGTGCGCGATTTATTGGTGCGTGGTATTGCGGCGGCCAAGGATGGTGCAAAGGATGATGCGCGCCGATATTTGGAGTGGGTGATGCGCCTGGATCCTACGCTGGATCAATATCTCAAAGCCCGGTTGTGGCTGAGCAGGATCGCCGATGACGCGGCTGAGAAGCGCTCTCATCTGGAGGAGATCCTGTTCTCAGACCCTACTCACCCTGAAGCTCGCCGCGAACTGGCCATATTGGATGGGCGGCTCGACCCGGCGGAGATCGTCGACCCGGATAATCTCCCCGCCGCTGTTCCCGGTGTATCTCAGACGACAGATGCTCAGAGGTTCGCCTGCCCGCACTGCGGCGGGCGAATGGTCTTTACGCCGGATGGCAGCTCGCTGACCTGCGAGTATTGTGCTCAGCGTGAGCAATCCACGGCGCTCGCAGGCGATGGGAGCGTCGAAGAGCAGGATTTCGTTCTGGCGCTGGCAAAGGTCAAGGGCCACGTGCGCCCGACGGCTACCCGGTGCTTTCACTGTCGTGATTGTGGCGCTTCTTTCTTGTTGGGACCAAAGATGCTTTCGTTTACATGTCCCTATTGCACCTCGGTCTATGTCGTCGGGCAGGCCGAAGTGCGCGAGTTGGTTCCGCCTGAAGGTGTTATCCCCTTTGCCTTGACGCAGGACCAAGCCCGGCGCGCAGTTCTCGAGTGGATGGTAGCGGAGGGATTGGATGTCCCGCTCCAGGCTGATTCAATCAGCGGCGTGTATCTCCCGATGTGGACTTTTGACATCGACGTCGCTTGCTTGGATCGGCGCTCTGTAGCGGATGACGTACTGGTGTCTGCCAGCGGCGCTTTGTCCAAGATAGTGGCTGAGGCAGCGAGCGGCTTCAGCCTGGATAATCTGCAGCCATATGACCCTGGCTACCTGGCGGATTGGCCCGCCGAGACGTACGATATCCCGGTGGCAGACGCTTCGATAAAGGCGCGCGCCAAGATACGTAAACAGGTCGCCAGGCGATCTGGAGGGAGGCTCGAGGAGTTTGGGCCGGGTGTACTGCGTCTGTCGATCCTATCGTTCAAGTTGGTCCTGGTGCCATTGTGGATCCTACACTATCGCTGTGAGGGTGAGCAGTACACCCTCGTGGTCAATGGACAGACAGGTATAGTGCGGGGGGAAAGGCCGTTGAGCGGCATCCGGAAGTGGTTATCCGGCTTGACCACAGGTGACTAGGTGGGGCGGCAAAGCCGTCTCTAGGATTTGAAACCGCCTTGCTTGCTCTTGGAAAGCTCGTTGAGTATAATACGTGTAGCAGGCCGGTTGCAGGATGGGATCGGTTATATTCACGAAAAGGAGTGGCGCGATGAAACTGGATCAAGAGGCACGGTATGCTGAGAACCACGAATGGGCGCGGTGGGCTGGAGACGAAATCGTCTGCGGCATTTCCGATCACGCCCAAGAATCTCTGTCTGATGTCGTCTACGTGGAGCTGCCGGAGGAAGGAGACGAGTTTGAAAAGGGAGATATATTCGGTGTTGTCGAGTCTGTGAAAGCAGCCTCTGATTTGTACATGCCGATGGGCGGGGAGGTCATCGCGATCAATGAAGAGCTGGAGGATGCGCCGGAACTGGTCAATCATGATCCCTACGGTGCGGGCTGGATGATCCGCATTGCCCCTTCCAATCCCTCCGAGTTCGAAGATCTCGCAACTGCCCGTGACTATGAGGCGCGCATTATCAAAGAGGAAGGCGAAGCGTGAGGCGTAGAGCGCGGTATTTTGACGCGTTTCGCGCCTCGCGTTTCTCTAGATGATCCATGCCTTATATCCCGCACAGTGACGCCGATCACCGGGCTATGCTCGCCGCTGTCGGCGTCCAGTCGGTCGAAGAGCTTTTCGCGGACGTGCCTGCGCGCGTCCGTTTCCCCGGTTTGAACCTACCGTCCGCTCTTTCGGAGATGGAGGCCCGCTGGGAGCTGGAGAGTCTTGCCAGGTCCAACTTTACCACTGCTGACGGGCCCTGTTTCCTGGGGGCGGGTGCATACCACCACTTTGTCCCCGCTGTGGTGGATGCCGTCCTTCGTCGGGGCGAGTTTTACACCGCCTATACGCCCTATCAACCCGAAGTCAGCCAGGGCACCTTGCAGGCCATTTTCGAGTACCAGACGATGATTTGCGCGCTGACGGGGATGGAGGTCTCTAACGCCTCCCACTACGATGGCGCGACGGCCGCCGCCGAGGCGGTCGTCACTGCGGCCAACGTCCACCGGATGAAGCGGCGCAAGGTCGCCATCTCACCGTGGGTGCATCCCGAGTATCGGGCTGTAGTGCGCACGTACACGCAGGGGATGGAATTGGAGATCGGGGATTGGGAGATTGGGGATCAGGGATTGGATGACGAGACGGCTTGTTTGGTGGTCCAGTATCCCGATTTCCTGGGCCGGGTTGAGGATTTGACGCCGCTGGCCGAGGCGGCGCACGCGGCAGGAGCGCTCTTGGTCGTCGTAGCCGATCCCATCGCGTTGGGATTGCTCAAGCCGCCGGGCGAATTTGGAGCAGATATCGTCGTGGGTGAGGGACAGGGGATGGGCGCCGGGCTCAATTTTGGCGGGCCGTACCTGGGATTCTTTGCCACCCGCGAGGAATACGTGCGCAGGATGGCGGGCCGGCTGGTGGGCCAGACGGTCGATGTCGAAGGCAAGCGAGGCTTTGTCCTCACCCTCTCGACGCGCGAGCAGCACATCCGCCGTGAGAAGGCCACGTCGAATATCTGCACCAACCAGGGGCTCGTCGCGCTGGCGGCGGCGGTCTATATGGCTGCCTTGGGGCGCTGTGGGATGCGGCAGGTGGCAGAGCTGTGCTACCACAGGGCGCATTATGCCCGACAGCGGATTGGAGAGATCGACGGATTTTCTGTGTTCGACGACGGGGCGTTTTTCAAAGAGTTCGTTGTTCGCTGCCCGTGCCCGGTGCAGGAGGTGAACGAGTACCTGCTGGCCGAATGGGGCATCATCGGCGGCTACGATCTAGGGCGGGATTATGCGCAGTTGGATGGTCACATGCTCCTGTGTGTGACGGAGATGAACCCGCGTGAGGAGATCGATATGCTGGTAGCGGCCTTGGAAGAGGTGGCGGCATGATGGAATCCCTGATTTTCGAGATCTCGCGCCCTGGACGCTGCGCGGTGAAACTGCCAGATTTGGACGTGCCGCCCGCTGAACTGCCGGAGAACCTGGTGCGGGATGAGCTTGTCCTGCCCGAGGTGAGCGAGGCGGACGTGGTCCGCCACTACACGCGCCTGTCTCAGATGAACTACTCCGTCGATACCGGCTTCTACCCGCTTGGCTCCTGCACGATGAAGTACAATCCCAAGGTCAACGAGGAAGTGGCCCGCCTGCCGGGCTTTGCCAGCCTCCATCCCTACCAGGACGAGGAATCGGTGCAGGGGGCGCTTTTCCTGATGTATTACCTGCAAGAGTTCCTCAAAGAGATCGGCGGATTCGCGGGCGTCAGCTTGCAGCCGGCGGCGGGGGCTCATGGCGAGCTGACGGGCGTGTTGATGATGCGCGCTTACCACCTGGATCGGGGCGACGCGGCGCGGGACGTGATTCTCGTGCCGGACTCGGCTCACGGCACCAATCCGGCCAGCACGTCGATGAGCGGCTTGCGCGTGGTAGAGGTTCCCTCTGACGCGCGCGGAAGTGTGGACCTGGGCGCGCTCGAGGCGACGTGTGATGAGCACGGTGACCGGCTGGTAGGCATGATGCTGACCAACCCCAACACGCTCGGGCTGTTCGAAGAGCACGTGGAAGAGATCGCCGCCCTGGTGCACGCACGCGGCGGGCTGATGTACGGCGACGGGGCGAATATGAACGCCCTTTTGGGCATCGCTCGCCCTGGCGACCTGGGTTTCGACGTGCTGCACTATAACCTGCACAAGACCTTTGGCACGCCGCACGGCGGCGGCGGCCCCGGCTCCGGGCCGGTCGGCGCGGCGTTTTCCCTGGTCGATTTCTTGCCCGGCCCGGTCGTGACGATGGACGAGGAATGGTCGGAGGAAAGCCTGCCGCATTTCGCGTTCGTTTCGCCGCGAAAATCGATCGGGCGGGTGAAGGCTTTTTACGGTCACTTTGGGGTGATGGTGCGGGCCTACGCGTACATCCGCATGCTGGGCGCTGACGGCCTGCGGCGGGCGGCGGAGCACGCCGTGCTCAATGCCAACTACCTGATGAGCCAGGTCAAGGACCTCTACCGTGTGCCTTACGAGCGTGTCTGCATGCACGAGTTCGTCTGCGAGGGGGTCGTGCCCGGTGCCCCTGACGTGCGGGCGCTCGATATCTCCAAGCGGCTGATCGATTACGGCTTCCACCCGCCCACCAACTACTTCCCCCTCATTGTGCACGAGGCGCTGATGATCGAGCCGACAGAGACGGAGAGCAAAGAGACGCTGGACGCCTTCGCCGATGCGCTGCGGAAAATTGCCGAGGAGGCACGCATCGATCCCGACTTGCTTCACCAGGCCCCTCACAGCGCTCCGGTGCGCCGTCTGGATGAGGTGCGCGCGGCCCGGGAGTTGATCCTGAGATGGGAAGGGTGACTTTATGAACGTCTATGAATACGTCGGCAATCTGCACATGCACACAGCCTATTCGGACGGAGAGGCACTGCACGCGCAGGTTGCGCAGGCGGCGGAGGATGCCGGGCTCGATTTCGTCATCGTCACCGACCACAATATATGGGTGGATGGTTTGGAGGCGTACTATGGCAAGGCGCTTCTCTTGATCGGCGAGGAGGTGCACGATGTGCGCCGCAAACCGCAGGCTAATCATCTTCTGGTCTATGGCGCTGAGGCCGAGATGGTTCTGCAGGCAAAAGACCCGCAGATGCTGATCGACGAGGTGGGCCAGCACGGGGGCTTTTGCTATTTAGCTCACCCTTACGAGTACGCCGGTCGATTTGGTGGTGAGGAGGCTATCCCCTGGGTTGATTGGGATGTCACGGGGTACGTGGGTATCGAGCTTTGGAACTATATGTCCGAGTTCAAGGCGCTGGCGAGCAGGAATGCGGTGGCAGCCATTTATAGCGCCTTTTTCCCGGAGCGTTGCATTCGCGGGCCGTTCAAGGACATGCTGCGCCATTGGGATTACCTTCTATCGCTGGGCAAGCGCGTTCCCGTGATCGGCAACGCCGACGCTCACGGGACATCTTATTCGATGGGCCCCTTGCAGCGCGTGTTGTTTCCCTACGGGTATCTCTTTCGCTGCGTCAACACCCACATTCTGGCCGCGCGCCCGTTCAACGGGTTTCTGGAGCACGACAAGGCGCTGATCTACGACGCGCTGCGCGCCGGCCGCACGTGGGTGGGATATGATTTGCTGGGGTCCACAGCCGGTTTCGAGTTCCTCGCCCGCAGCGGCTCTAACCAGGCGCTGATTGGGGGGGAGCTGGTGCGTACCGGCGCGACTATCTTTGAGGCTCGCACACCCCAAGAGGCCGATATTCGCCTGGTATTCAACGGTCAGATTTTGGCGCGGACGAAGGGAACATATCTCAAACATACCACGGCCGAGCCGGGTGCGTATCGCGTGGAGGCCTACCGCCAGCACAAATTGAGCCAGCGGAGTTGGATCTTTAGCAGCCCTATCTATGTTAAATAGCTGCAACCTCCTGCAGGTTGCGACTGCCGCTTCGACGGAAATGACCTGTCGGGCGCTTTTTGCCACACCATTCAGGTCGCGCGGGGGCCCGCCGGAGGTTCGACCCTGATAACAAAGCCGGTTTCACCCGTAGAGGTGAAACCGGCCCTCTTTCCCAGACTGGTAGCGATTCAGGCGCGCGAGCCTGCTTATCGCAACTGTCTGCATTTGCTTACTCGATTGCCACGAGTCTAGACGAGATCCTTGCCTGGACCGCTCTCGAAGAAGTCGATGTTCTTTTGAACATCATCGGTGTATTCAGTCGGCACGTCTTCTTCGAAAAAGATGGCCTCGGCCTCGCACTCGGCCTCGCAAGCGGCGCATTCGATACAGTTCTCTGGGTATATGTAATAGGTCGGCCAATCGGGGTTGTCATCCACGTGAGAGATTGCATCGCTTGGACAAACCTCTTCACAGGAGCCGCAGCGCTCGCATTTGCTGGTGATCACGTATGCCATTTTCTGCCTCCGTTATAGTGTATTTCGACGGTCCCAGTTCTCTCGCTGGAAGGCCGATTGTAGACTGACGGCCTACATTTTAATAAAATCTGAGTCTTTGTCAAGAAACCCTGTGTCTTCTCAATAAGTAGGGGAAAATGGGGGTGCGAGGGCGGCGTAGCCGCCCTCGCACCCCCCGCCCCCGGATTATTGAGATGATACGAAACCCTCTATAATCCTCCCTCCAGAGGAAGAGTCCGAGGGTATAGAAAGCGCCCATTGGGAGCAATTGAGGCAAGTTCTCGCCAAAGCCAGGTTTTTCGTCGCTAGATGCTGGCTTTGCGTCGGGAAGCTTTACCGGAGAGCTTGACGATGCGTCTTTCCCGCAGCGCGGGCGTGCGCGCCTATACTGGTGTTGGTTTGGGAGTGGTGACCGTATCCACGGCTGCCACACTTATCCGGCTGGCGCAGGAAGGGGCGCATTCTCTGGTTGTTGCCGCCTGGCGGCTGATGCTGGCCACCCTTGTCCTGGCTCCGATTGTGATGGCCACGCGGCGTGCAGAGCTACGCACATTGACACGTCGCGAATGGGGTTATGCCCTGGCTGCCGGTCTGCTGCTGGCCCTCCACTTTGCCTGCTGGATCACCTCGCTGGCCTATACGTCGGTGGCGGCCTCGGTCGTGTTGGTTTCTGCCAGCCCGATCTTTGTCGGCCTGGCTTCTCACGTGCTGCTGCACGAGCGGCTCTCGGGGAGCATGGTTGCAGCGCTCATCATCGCGCTCATCGGCAGCATGCTCATTGGCCTTGGCGACCTGGATGAGGGGGTTCACCGGTTGTGGGGTGACGTGCTGGCACTGGTGGGTGCGGTGGCGGCTGCGGGTTATTTCCTCATCGGGCGGCGGTTGCGCGCGAGGCTTTCTCTCTTGGCCTACGTTTTCCCCGTCTACTGCACTGCCGCGGTGGTGTTGATCTTTGTCGTGATCCCTTCAGGCTTGCCAGTGCTTCCAAAGCACCAGGAGACTTGGCTGTGGTTGTTGCTTCTGGCATTGGGGCCGCAGATCGTGGGCCACTCATCGCTCAACTGGGCTTTACGCTATCTCTCCGCCACTTATGTGACTATCGCTACTCTGGGGGAGCCGATTGGCGCTACGCTGTTGGCCTGGTGGCTGCTGGAGGAGCCGCCGTCATATTGGGCGGTAGCCGGTGGCGTGCTGATCTTTGCGGGCATTGTGGTCGCTTCTCGCGCCGAACGCGCGCGGAGCGCCGAACGCGCGCGGAGCGCCGAACGCGCGCAGAGCGCCGAACGCGCGCAGAGCGCCGAACGCGCGCAGAGCGGCTGACTTGGGTGCATTTGCTGCTGTCTGACGAACGCTAAAGCGTGTGTTATGCCTATTTCGCTGGAAACCGAGCGCCCGCTGCCCCAGGGGGCAAATGCACCCGCTGACTTTCGCGCCTTGCTCGCCTGCCTCAATTGCATTACAATGGGGATAACTGCTCAGGCTACTCGTCCGAGCAGTGCCGCTTGCCTGTAAAGGGGAGAAAGGGGGTTCGAGGGTGGCGATCCTTCGGCTTCGCCCCTCGACTCGCTCGGGGGGCGCCTCGGGACAGGCGCCGCCCTCGAACCCCCCGCTTCCCCCTCTTGTGGGCGGTAAAGACAGCTGCGAAGCATGGCTGAGTCGTTACCAATGGGGATGCAAAGACGGTCGAGGATGATGGACGAGGGGGAATAAAATGCAGATTCGATGTCAGCGATGTAGCTTTGTGTTCACCTTGAGCCACGAGGCACTGACGACTGCGCTAGAGGAAATCGACAAGACGCCGACGAGGCACTACAATATCGAGTGTCCCAAGTGTCGGCGCCAGATCAAGGTGCCGGTGAAGCAGATACGGCGATTTCAGCCCCGCCAGGAGTGAGACCACGGCTTCTGCGCCTCGTTAGTCTGTGTCTTTCTGTTATCTGGGCCGACCATCTCCAGCCTGATGGTAGGGCGCAGAGAGCGGCGCTGGCGCGTCGGTCGCCCCTGTGCGATTCCCATCCCTGCCACCATCCCAAACGCGATGGCATACACTAGTGTGAAGGGGATCAGCGCGTATTCTTCAGTGGCGAAAGCGGCGGCAGTCGTCACCAGTGCGTAGAGCGCCAGGATGATCTCTCCCGGAGTGTTTTCGTCGGCGCTTAGACGGTAGCAACTGTCGGCCCAGTTGTCGTCTTTGTCCTCGAGCCGAAACTTGGGTGTGCGGATAAAAGTGCCTCCCCATTTTGTCAGCCCGCGCCACGCCGCTCGCGTGCTGCACCAAGCGATGCCAACCCCTATCGTCAGCATCATGGGAAATGCGCGCAGCCGTCGCCACCAATCGTCGGGGTATAGCTGCTGTTGGGCGAGGATAAAGACCAGCGGCTGTCCCAGTCCCAAAAGTCCAAAAAAGTCCTCGATGGGCAATCGTCCGGAATTGGGCAGCAGGAGCAGCGGAAGAGAGATGAGCAAGTGTAGCACCATGAGTGAGTGGGCCAGGTAACTGCTCAGATGCAGCACACCCAGGACCTTTTTCATCCACGGCAGCTTGCTGCGCATAATCGGGCCAAACAGCTTGCGCAAAGTCTGTGCTGTTCCCTTTGACCAGCGGAACTGTTGGCGCTTGAAGGCCGTTATCTGGGGAGGCAGCTCGGCTGGCACCGCGACGTCCCGCAGGTAGAGAAACTTCCAGCCGGCCAGTTGTGCCCGGTAGCTCAAGTCAAGGTCCTCGCAAAGTGTGTCGTCCTCCCAGCCGCCGCCTTCTTCGATGCAGCGTCGCCGCCAGACACCCCCTGTCCCATTAAAGTTCATGAACAGCCCTGAGCGGCATCGTGCGATCTGTTCGACGCCAAAGTGGCCGTCGAACAACAGCGCCTGGGCTTCGGTCAGGGGCGAGTAATCGGCATTGAGGTACGCCCAGCGTGTTTGTACCAAGCCCACTTGCGGGTTTTTTACGAGATGCGGGATCGTTTTGAGCAAAAAGTCTGGCGGGGGGCAGAAATCGGCGTCAAAGATGGCGATGAACTCACCCTGTGTCTGAGACATCCCCCAATTCAAGGCCCCCGCCTTAAATCCACTGCGGTCGGGCCGACGCAGAACCGCGATGTCCGCCCCGCGCTCGCAGTACAGCGCTGCTCGTCCGCGGGATAGCCACAGCGTCTCGTCGGTCGAGTCGTCTAGAATCTGGATGTGCAGTTTGTCGCGGGGGTAATCAAGCGCGGCCACGTGGTCTATCACGCGCTCGACGACGTGCAGTTCGTTGTACACGGGCACCTGCACAGTCACGTGTGGCAGGGTCTCCCAATCAACGGACGGGGTGGGCATGCTTTCCCGTCGATGGCGTAAGTAGAGGCACAGCAGGATGAAAGCGTTCAACCCGTAAAACGCCAGCCATATAGTGATCAGGACCTGGATAAGCGTAAAAAGTGTCACTTTAGCTTTATCAGTTCGTATGTCTCTATCGGCTCGTTGATGCCTTCTACTTGCAGAGGAGGAAGGAGGCGGGCCTCAATGTGCCCCTGTATTCGTTTATAGGCCAGGCGTGTGAGTAGAATCTGGCCAGGAGCTGCCGCCTCTTGCAGCCGGCGGGCTAGGTTCACACTGGGACCAATGGCTGTATAGTCCACCCGCTGCGCGGTACCGATGTGTCCTACTACAGCATCGCCGACGGTGATGCCTATTCCGTAGCTGAGTTGATAGGCAGGAGGAAGTTGCTGGTGGAGGTAGTCTACGCCCTCGCGGATTTTCAGCGCAGTCCGTATCGCGCGCAAGATGTGGTCGGGCTGGGGAAGCGGTGCGTTAAAGAAGGCGACGACTGCATCCCCCATGAACTTGTCGAGCGTCCCATCCTCTGCCAGCACCGCCTTTGCGCCGATCTCCAGGTATTGGTTGAGCACGTCTACCAGGGTCTCTGGATCGTGCTGGAGGCTAAAATCGGTAAAGCCGCGAATGTCGGCAAACATGCTGGTGATCTCTTGCCGCTGGCCGCCGAGCTTCAGTCGCTGGGGGTCGGCGGGCAGGCGTTCGATGACGGCCGGCGAGACGTAACGCTGAAACCATTGATAGCGTGACTCTAGCTTGCGCTGCTCGGTCAGGTCCTCGAGCACGATGGCGATACCCTGTGTCTCTTCGTTGGCGTCTTTCAGGGGAGAGAGACTATTGCGCAGATAGATCGGCTCGCGTCCGGGGAGAGTTATTTCAGACTCGACGTCTACGACGGGCTCGCCGTGTGTCTTGACCTCTTCGACCAATGGGCGTAGGTTGCTTTCCAGTGCCGGGAAAGCCTCGGCGAAGTGGGCGCCGATGGTGGATTCCTCTGACACGCCCAAGATGTCTTGGGCAGCTCGGTTGCAGAGTGTAACGTGTCCATCCACATTGGTGGTGATGACGCCGTTGATGATGGAGGCAAAGACGTTATCTCTGAGCACCTTGGCGTTGACGACGTTTGCGAAAAGGCGGGCGTTCTCGATGGCCACCGCCGCTTGTCCGGCGAAGGTGGTGAGCAAGTCGCGATCGTGGTCGGAAAAGAGGCCTGTACGGATACGGTTGTCTGCATAGATCACACCGGTGATCTCACCTCGTGCCCTGAGAGGCACGCACAGGATGGAGCGCAGGCTGTAACCGATGACGCTCTCTCTCGTCTTGAAGCGCGGGTCCATCTGGGCGTTGGTCGTGACGATGGGTTTGCCGGTGTTGGCCACCTGGTTGACGATGGTGCGGCTGATCTCGAACGATGACGAGGCGATTGTCTCGCGATCCATGTTGCGCGCGGCCTGAAATTCCAGTTCGCCTGTGGCTGGGTCCACAAGCATCAGGAAGGAGCGCTCTGCGCCCGTCAGGCGGATGATCTGATCCATCACCTCGTTCAGAACCTGTGGCAGATTCAGGGAGGAGCCGATTGCCTCGCTGACGCCGTAAAGGGCCTCCAACTCCTCTCGCTCATATTCCTGGCTTGCCAGTTCCTCTTCGAGGCTTACCAACTTGCTCCGCAGGGTTGGGAGGCGCTTGTGGAGTTCCTCTGCAATCAGGGTACCGATCTCGCGGCTCTCAGCAATCATAAGGGCCAGTTGGGTCAGTTCCTCGCAGAGGTCAGCGATGCACTCCTGAGTTAGGGCGGGTGTTCTCTTGGGATTGTTGTTCATGGCAGGTTTTGCCGCCGGCAGTGTATCGCCGACAAGTGCTATTATACCGCACCTTTCTTGCCCAAGCAATAGGGCGGCAGGGGGTGCAAATGACCGATGAACAATGACAAATGACCCAATCGATCCTCGCCGGTTGCTTTTCACGAGATTAATGGGTACAATCAGTGTTGATGCGTAAATCGTCGACCCTCACAGCTATCCGTTGGTCATTTACCGTTTGCTATTTGTCATTTGCTATTTGTCTGCCTGCCTGCGTGCCCTCCGCTGGCGCCTTGGATCGCGTGCGAGAGACTGGCATTCTGCGTGTGGGGATGGATGCCAGCTTTCCGCCTTTCGAGTTCGTCTCTGCCAATGGGACGTTGACCGGCTTTGACGTGGAACTGGCGCGGGAGCTGGGGTCTGCCCTGAGCGCGGGTGAAGGGGTGGAAGTGCGCTTTATCGCCAACCTGTCCTACGACGGTCTCTACGACGCACTGGCGCTGGGCCAGGTGGATATCGTGATCTCCGCCCTCGTCGTCAACCCCGCCAGGATGGGCGACTTTGCCTATGTATCCTACTTTGACGCCGGGCAGGTGCTGGTCGTGCGTTCGGGGGAGACCGGCATCGGGGCCATGGCCGATCTGAGCGGGCGTGCGCTGGCGGTGGAATTCGGTACGCGGGGCGATCAAGAGGCGCGAAAATGGGCGCGCAGGGTGTTAGACTTACGTGTGGTGCCTTATCAGACGGCCGCCGAGGCGGTGACCGCGCTCGAGGCCGGGGAGGTCGATGCGGCCCTGGTGGATCGCGTCTCCGCACTGGCGGAGGGTGTGGTAGGGGGCGGGTTGACGATTGTAGGGGAGACGGTCGTCTCGGAGCCCTACGCTGTAGCCGTGCGAAAGGATGACCGCTGCCTGCTGCGCGCTATCGACGAGGCGTTGGCTGAGATGGAGGCGAATGGGACGATGGACGCGCTGGTGGCCAAGTGGCTGGAAGGCGACCCGTGAGCTCGGGTTGTCAGCCGAGCCATGGCAGGAAAAAGACCAGCAGAGGCTTGGCGACGGAGTTGGTGAACCCCTCGCCAGTGGCAAAGCTGAGGACGAAGAAGAGGACCGCGCCCAAGGTAGCTGCGAAAATCGCTGCCAGGATGCCGCGTGCTGCTGAAAGGCTGTGTGCTTCTCGGGTGGCCTGAGCCAGCCAGATAAAGCCGATCACGCCCATCGCGATACCGACCCAGTTGAACACTTGCTCGAAAGGCAGGTCCAGCGCGCCGCCCCGGGCTACAAGGTAGGGCGTCAGAGTGACGAGGGCAGCGATCGCCGCGCCCAGCAGCGTCCATGTCGAGACGGCCACGATGGCTAGATGCGCGTGTACCTTGAGGTTCTGCTTGCCGCCCAAAAGTCGCGCCACTGGCCAGGTCAATAGTGTGGCGACTATCCACACCACCATCATCGCTAGTGTGAGCAGCAGGGTCTGTATCCCCCATTTTGAGGCATCGCTGGCGAACTGGCTGCGCAAATCGTATGTGCCTGTGAGTGCAGGCACGACGATACGAAACAGCGAGGCGAGGACGGCGGCCGTGACCAGGGCGGCGACGCTGCGTCCCGGGGAGGCCAGCGCAATCTCCGGGCGAAAGGCGTAGGCGCCATCGAATACGAGCATCCCTCCCCAGGCCTCTACCAGAGTGTATGGATAGCGTTTGCGCGGCTTGGAGGCTTCGCTCAGCGCCTCTTTTAGGTTTACCTGTCGCAGATTTGTACCGCACCGGTCGCAGAGATAGGCCCAGCCGGGGTTTTGAAATTCACAGCGCGGGCATATGCGTATCTTTGGCGGGGGGGCAACTGGGCTGGAGGCGTCCCATTTCTGCTTGGCTGGCGTTTGTTCTCTGGCCAGGCGAGGCAGAAGCGAGTCCGAGGATGGTAGGTTCTGTTGGCGTATGTGTTGGAGCCCCATCGCTGCGTAGGTGTTATCGGGGTTGATGAGCAGGGCGTTCTCCAGGCACACCTCCTTGTCGGACTGGCTATCGACGACGGAGCTGAGCCACAGCCAGGCTTTCTCGTTGAACTGGTCGAGCTCGATGACGTGAGTGAGGATTTCCTGCGCGCGCTTTTTGTCGTGGCTCCGCGCGGCCTCGACGCCTTTCTCTAGCAACGTTTCGATCTGTCCCGGCATGTCAAGTCGCTCCTATCCTTTGCAGGGTATTCCTCGTCGAGCGGCCATTTGAGGGATTTCTTCGACCCGGCTCAAAGGCGACTCAGCTCGTGTGGTGCAAAATCTGGCTGAGGAATAGTTTCGTCCGCTCGTGCTTGGGGGCGGTGAAAAGCTCCTCAGGCGTGGTATTCTCGACGATCAGCCCTCCATCCATAAGGATGACGCTGTCGGCAGCCGCTCTGGTGAACCCCATCTCGTGTGAGACGACCACCATCGTCATGCCTTCCTTTGCCAGCGTGAGCATCACGTCCAGCACCTCGCGGATCATCTCCGGGTCGAGGGCGGAGGTGGGCTCGTCAAAGAGCATGATCTTGGGGTTCATTGCCAGCGCCCGGGCAATCGCCACGCGCTGCTGCTGCCCGCCCGATAGCTGCTCGGGATAGGCGCCTGCCTTTTCCGGTATGCCCACGTGCTCCAATTGTTGCATGGCGACCTCTCTGGCTTCTTCGAGCGAGCGCTTGCGCACGACGCGCTGGGCGAGGGTGACGTTCTCCAGCACGGTGAGGTGCGGGAACAGGTTAAAGAGCTGGAACACCATGCCGATTTCGGCGCGGATGGCGTTGAGTTGTTGGGGGTTGGTCGTCAGGCGCTTGCCGTCTATCCAGATCTCTCCGCTGGTCGGCGTCTCGAGATGATTGATGCAGCGCAGCAGGGTTGATTTGCCCGAGCCGCTCGGCCCGATGACGACCACGACGCTGCCGCGCTCGACCGTCAGGCTGACGCCGTTAAGCGCCCGGACGTCGCCAAAGTGTTTGTGGAGGTTCTTGACAGCAATGATGTTATCGGGCATGTCTGCGCAACCTCTTTTCGACGAATTGCACGACCAAGGAGAGCGCAACCGTCATCGTCAAGTACAGGACGGAGAGGGTGACGTACGCCTCGCGGTAGCGGAACGTGCTGCCGGCATACAGCCGCGCGACTTGCGTGATATCTCGCACGGCCAGGACCGATACCAGGGACGAGTCCTTGACCATCGCTACGAAATCGTTTCCCAGTGCAGGCAGGACGTTGCGGATCGCCTGCGGCAGGATGACGTGGCGCATGGCCTGTCCGTTGCTCATGCCGAGTGAGCGGGCGGCCTCCATCTGCCCGCGCCCGATGGACTGGATGCCTGCCCGGAATATCTCGGCCAGGAAGGCTCCGTAGGTGACGGCCAGCGCGACAATTGCCCGCGCGTTCATGGAGAGGGCCTGGTTGGTGAATTTGGTCAGGACTCCACCGATCGCCGTTAACCCCAGGCTGTTCAACCAGCTTCCCAGACCGTTGACGCCATCGACCACGGTCGGCACGCCTACCAACGCGATGAAGAATATCAGCACCAGCATGGGAATGCCACGGATGAGCTCCACGTACAGGGTAGCGAGGTTGTTGAGCACCACGTTGCGCGAGATACGGCCCAGCCCGGCCAGCAGGCCAAGCACCAGCGCGATCCCGTAAGCTATCAGAGACGTGACAATTGTCGTACCGATACCCAGGATGATGCGCCCGAAGGCCGTTTTGTAGTTTTCTTGGCTGTAGACGATGTAGGCTGTCCACAGTGCGATCAGGATCATCCCCAGGAACCACCAGGGAAACCTGGACAGGCGCTTGGTCAGTCGATCCTTGCGCAGCTCTATTTGGAGGCCCTCTTCGACGAGTGAAGCAGATGGATGCTCGGCCACGATAACTCCTATCGTTTTGTGAACCGGTGTGCAGAGCGCTTCAATTCTGCACACCGGCTGCACATCTATCTGATGTAGACAGGCACTGGTTTTATTCTTCGAGGTCGTCGTAGGTGATCGTAAAGTTCGGGCCAAAGTACTTGAGGTTCAGCGCCTCTAGAGTGCCGTCGTTTTTCATCGCGTTGATGGCCTTGTTTACCGGGTCGACTAGGTCGCTCCCCTTTGGGAAGATAAAGCCCAGTTGATCGCTCGAAATCGAGGGGCCGATCAACTTCAGCTCGTCGGCGTTCTCACCCAGGTACCCCTGGCCTGCCACCTCGTCGATGATGACCGCGTCGATGTCGCCGGCGATCAGCGCCTGCACGGCGAAGGGGAATTGCTCAAAGGCCTGGATGCGCTCCTCGGGCAGGTACTTGGCGGCCGTTTCGTAGTTGGTCGTGCCGGTCTGCGTGCCGAGCTTGAGCTCTGGATCATTGACGATGTCGTCGATGCTGTTGATACGATCCTCGTCCTTGCGGACCAGCAGGCGCTGGTCGATGTTGATGTACCCGACGGAAAAGTCCACGATCTGGGCGCGCTCGTCGTTGATGGTGATGCCGTCGGCAGCGGCGTCGAACTGACCGTCGGCCACGGCCTGGATCATGCCTTCCCAAGCTGCCTCGGTGTAGACGGGCTTGCAGTGCAGCCGGGTGCAGATTTCGTCCCAGGCATCATAGTCCCACCCCGCGGGCTCGCCTGTATCCGGATCGATGTAGTTGAAGGGCAGGTAGGCGTTTTCGATGGCGATGTTGACCTCGCGGCACTTGAGGTCGACGATGGCGTCCTTGGCGGTGCCCAGGCAGCCTTCTGGCTGTGGGCCTCCGCACTGGCAGCCCCCTAGTGCCAGGGCCGCGACGAGTAGAATGAGTATAGATAGTTTGTACTTGAACATTTTTTTCTCCTTCTTCTCCTCCATTTGAGGGCGTGGCGTGCCCCCCTGATGTGGCAACCGCAAATCAGTATAGGTGAAGAGCAATATTTTGTCAAAGCACGTCGGCTATGGCCTGGCAAACGGCGTCGATATTGCCCGCGTTCATCCCGGCGACATTCATCCGGCCGCTATCCAGAATGTAAATCGAGTGTTTCTCACGCAGCTCTTGCGCCTGTTCTTTCGTCAGCCCGGTGTAGGAGAATATGCCCCGCTGCCGTTCGATGAACGAAAAGTCGCGTGTCACGCCTTTGGCGGCCAACGTTTTCACGAACAGGCGTCGCGTCCTGTTGATGCGGTTGCACATGCCCTGCACCTCGCTTTCCCACTGGACCCGCAGATCGGGGTCGCTCAGTATGCTGATCACGATCGACGCGCCGTGGGAGGGCGGGTTGGAGTAGTTGGCGCGGATGCACTTTTTCGCGTGGCTGAGCGCCGCCTGGGCGGCTTTTGCCGATGGGGTGACGACCGTCATCGCGCCGACGCGCTCGCAGTACAGTCCAAAATTCTTGGAGAAGGAGCTGGCGATCAGCATCTCGCTTCCTGGACGGCACAGCGTCAGGATGCCGGCTGCGTCCTCGCGCAGCCCGTCCCCCAGTCCCTGGTAGGCAAAGTCGATGAAGGGTATTAGGCCGCGCTCTGCAATCACGTTGGCGATCTGCGTCCACTGCTCGGGTGTGGGATCGGCGCCAGTGGGGTTGTGGCAGCTACCGTGCAGCAGGACGATGTCCCCGGCTGGGATTTCTTTCAGCGCCGCGATCATCCTGTCGAAGGCGATGGCGTTGGCGGCGGAATCAAAGTAGGGATAGGTCTCGATGGCCAATCCCGCCGCGCCAAAGACCTGGGGGTGATTGGGCCACGTGGGATCGCTGAGCCAGACGCGCGCTTCAGGCCTGATGCGCTTGATGAACTCAGCCCCCACGCGCAGCGCGGCGGTGCCGCCGGGCGTCTGCGCCGTCGCAGCCCGCCCGCTGGCGGTGATCTCGTGACCTGCGCCGAATACCAGCTCCTGGACGACGGCCGCATACTCGGGTGAGCCGTCGATGCTCAGGTAGCTCTTGTCGGTTTCCTCCTCCAACAGGCGCGCCTCGGCCAACTTGACCGTGCGGAAGATGGGTGTTGTGCCTGTATCGTCCTGGTAGACGCCGATTGTGAGATCGACCTTGTTTGGATTCGAGTCCTTTTTGTACGCTTCCATCAATCCAAAGATGGCGTCAGGTGGGGCTTTTTCCAATGTTTCGAACATCGCCTCTTCTCCTAGATAGGTCATGGTCCGGGGATAAACGTGCTCACGATTTGCAGCAGGACAGGTCGAGTCGCTGCCAGATAGTCGGCGTAGGTGACGCCATCGACCGGCGCAGCGCCATACTCGATCCGCGTGTCATCCGGCAGTAGGAGTACCATAGTTTCGTTGTGGCATGGCAGCAGGTCACAGGGTACGTCCGTGCCCACGAACTCGAACCCCGTGGCGGTGTAGGAGGTTCCCGCGATCACGATGGTGTCGCTCTTGTTCGTCATCGTGCCGACGCCGACGCCGGTGCGCCCGCATAATGCATAGCGGAACCCCGCGTTGGCCGGGGCAGAAAAGTTGACGTAGCCCGATCCGTAGCTAACACTGACGCACAACGTGTCGCCATATAGCGCCTGCAATTCAGCCATGTACTCGCTGGGTGTTTTTCCCTCTGGAAGTTCCTCGGTGGGGTAGCCGTCGACTCCGCTCTCAGAGATGGTCGCTTCCGGCGGGTAGTAGAACTGGTAGCCGAAATAAGAGTTCGTGTACAGCAGCCAGCCAGTCGGAGGCCCTTCTGGCTCGGTTGTTGGTACCTCGGTAGGGATCGCGGTGGGGACCGCAGTTGGGGCTTCTGGTACGGTCGTCGGAACGCTGGTGGAAGGCGGGACGAAGGCGGTCGGTGGTACAGTGGGGGTGGTTGGCCCGCAGCCAAAGACCGCTGCGCCTATGGTGAGCGCTATTCCTAGGATGATCCATTTGTTTTTCATCTCTTCTCCTTTTGGTCTAAATTGCCTCGATCGTCGAGGGCGGTTTTTTGGTGATGCTATACGTCACGCTGACCACGCCGGGAACCTCGCTGGTGATGCGGTCGGCCAACCGCTCCAGGGTGTCGAACGGGAGTCTCGTCGGCGAGCCGGTGCGGGCGTCCTCGCTCTCCCAGCAACGCACCTCGATTTGATGGCCATAGTCACGTTTGTCATCGCGCATGCCGGTCACTTTATCCTGGTGCAGGATGGCCAGGTACTGGAACGCGCCTGTATCGGCCAATTCCTCCTCGACGATGGCCGTGGCCTCACGTACGATTTCCGTCCGCTCCGGGGTGACCTCGCCAATGACGCGCGCGGCCAACGCGGGACCTGGGAAGGGCATGCGATTGTAGACTTCCTCCGATAGGCCCAACGCCTTGGCCACGGCGCGCACGGCGGGCTTGCGCAGTTGCAGCAGCGGCTCGATGACCTGGTAGCCGTAAACTTCCTCGGTATCGATGCCCAGTTGGGTCAGGATGTTATGCTGCCGCTTGATGCCGGCGACCGTCTCGTCCACGTCGGTGAGGATCGTTCCGTGGAGCAGGTACTTGGCGCCACTCTCCCTCACCAACTCGCCAAAGACGGTCTTGTAAAAAGTCTGCGTGATCGCCTCCCGCTTTTCTTCCGGGTCGGCGAGCCCTTTCAGCGCGGCGAAGAAATCCGCTCGCGCGTCGATGAGCTGGACTGGCACGCCCAGCGCCTTGAAACGCTCGACGATGCGTTGCGGCTCCCCTTTGCGCATGATGCCGTTCTCGACAAAGACGGTCAGCAGCCGCTTGCCCAGCGCCTTGTGGGCCAGCAGCGTCACCGTCGAGGAATCCACCCCGCCCGATAGGGCGTTGATCGCCAGCCCGTCGCCAACGGCGGTCGAGATGGCTTCCACTTGTTGTGCGATGAATTCTTGTGGGTTGAGCTTTTCTAGTGTGATTTCTTGGATGGTCATGGTTTTCCTTTCTTGGTATTTTCAAGGGAGTATGGAGTGAGGAGTAGGAAGTTGATAAACTCCGCTCCCCGCATGTGCCCCAACTCACCCTCTTTAACACTTTCCTCGTCAAATCGTTCTACGCCGTCCGGCAGCCTGCGCGGATCGCGCACCGCCACCGGCACCGGGTCGCGGACGTGCTTGCCGTGGGCGACCGGGGTGGGATGGTCGGGCAGCACGGCAACGACGGCCTCGATTTTGCGCGCCTCCAGGCCATCGAGCACGCGCTGCACCAGACGCCGGTCCAGGTCCTCGATGCAGCGGATTTTCAGGTCGAGGTTCTGCTCGTGCCCGGCCTCGTCAGCAGCCTCGACGTGGACGTAGACGAAATCGCGGTCGGAGAGCGCGGCCAGGCAGGCGTCGGCCTTGCCCTCGTAGTTGGTGTCGTACAGGCCGGTCGCTCCCTCGACCTCGATCACGTCCAGCCCGGCGTAGATGCCCAGCCCTTTGATGAGGTCCACCGCCGTGATGACGGCCCCGGTGATGCCGAAGCGCTCCTGGAAGGTCGCCATCTGCGGCCTGACGCCCGGCGACCAGGGCCACAGCGAGTTGGCGGGCTGCTTGCCCTCGGCCACCCGCTGCTGGTTGATGGGGTGGGCGCGCAAAACATCCTGTGACTCGAGGATGATGCGGTTCAGCAGGTCGGCGGTCGGCCCGGCCTGCGGGTGGCGCGGCGTCGCCAGCAGGTCCTGCACGCGCTCGCCGACGTGGTCGTGGGGTGGGGCGCACTCCACGCCGGGGTGGCCGTTGGGCACGACGAGCACGTGACGGTAGCTCAAGCCCGGCACGAGCGTGATGGGCAAGTCGTGGAAGTGGATGTTGAGGTCGCGGATGAGCTGGTGGGCCTCCTCGTTGGTGATGTGTCCCGCCGAGTGGCTGCGAATCTTGCCATCCTCAACACAGATCAGGTTGATACGCGCGGCCATGTCGGTCGGCGCCAGGGTGACGCCCAGGCTGGCCGCCTCCAGCACGCCTCGGCCCTGGAAATCGGAGCGCGGGTCGTAGCCCAGCACCGAGAGGTTGGCCACCGCTGACCCTGTAGGCATGTCTTCCTCGATGGTCAGGAACAGGCCCGTGCGCCCCTCCCTGGCGATGCGGTCCATCGCGGGGGTCTCGGCTACCATGAGCGGCGTCCTGCCGTCCAGCTCCGGCACGGGATAGTCGGCCATGCCGTCGCCGATGATGATGATTGTTTTCATCCGTCAGACCTTTCGTAGTGATGCCACTGCGGCGATGATATCCTGCCAGGTGCTGTCGCTTGGGATGTTCTCCACCGTCAGCAACCCCTGGTATCCCCATTGGTTCTTGATGGTGTCCAACGCCTGGTAAAAGTCGAAGGACTTTTGAGCCGGGAACCAGTCGGCAGGAATGATCCATCGGCCGTTCTCGATCTCGCCTCGCAGGTGCACGTTGGCGATGCGAGCCTTCACCGCTGTGAACTTGTCCAGCTCGTCGTAAAGTGCCGCCCAGCGCAGGTCGAGTGTGATCCAGTCATACTCCCTAGCCAGGTCGAAGGGCGTCGTCCCTTGCAGCCGCGTGGGGACGTTCTCGACGGATGCTTTGACTCTGGGATACCCGGCAGCGATCTCGGTGAAGATATCATGCACGAACGCCGTGTCGAAATTCTCCTTCTGCGTATCCCAGAGGTGGAACACGCACACGGAGGCTCCGACCTGTTCGGCCAGCGATAGGGATTCGTGGATCAAGCGCCGGCCCACGTCGATCTCCTCCGGCTGGCCGGAGCAAAGGCAGACGCCGACGTCCCGATTGGCGTGGACGGAGTGCACCGGCAGCCCCGTCGCCGCAAGCAAGGTCGCGATCTGATCCGTGGTATATTTCTGGCTGTCCGTCCAATAGGCCAGGCGGCGCTCCCCCTCGTCGCGCGGCGGGCGCCCTGCGTCCCACTCGGCGACGTTTTGGAATTCGAAGCCGTTAAAGACGCTTTCTGCCCACAGTTTCTGCATCACCTCCAGCGTGGCGTACAGGTCGTAGAAGGGCTTGCCGACCAATGTGTTGCTGGGGGCGGTCGAGATGGATATGAGATTCATCAGCTCTCATTTTACCGGGTTCGGCCACTTTGTCCAATCACGTCGGTGGCATTGGTAGGGCGACTACTTTAAAAACAACTCGATCACCGGCACGGTCACGGGCGGCTTTTGCACCGGCAGTTCGAGCGTCAGCGTGCCCTCCGTGCCGCTCATCGACGTGTTCTGCGCCTGCTGGTGTGGATCGATGGTGACCATCTTGACCTCGGAGCCGTCGTTGAGCAACTGGGCGTATGCGACCCTGTCGGCCAGCCCGTCGAGGTGCACGTGCCGGAATGGCCAGGCGAAGAGGTGCAGGTACAGCCGGTCGCCGCCCCTTCGGCTGCGCTCAGGGCCAGTCTGCGTGTAGCGGCAGTCTGGCGGCGGGGTCAGGTCGCTGGCGGTGCAGCCGTAGATGGAACGGCTGTGCACTCGCATCCACTCGCCGATGCCGCGCAAGCGTTCGACGGCGCGCGGGTCGAGCTCGCCGCGCGCGTTCGGCCCCACGTTGAGCAGCAGGTTGCCGCCCTTGGAGACCGTGTCGACGAGCATCTGGACGAGCATCTCGACTGACTTCCACGTGTACTCGTCGCGGTAATAGCCCCAACTGCCGCTAAAGGTCTGGCACGCCTCCCACACCACCGGCTGGCCGTCGACCTCCATCCAGCCGCGCGGCTGGTACTGCTCGGGCGTCTTGATGTCGCCGCCCTCGGGCAGGTCAAGCCGGTCGTTGACGATGACGCCCGGCTGCAACTGGCGCGTCATCGCCAGCAGCTTTTCCGATTGCCAGTCATCGCGGCCCTTGCCCTTGGACCACTCCCAGTCCTGGTTGGCGTACGAAAAGTCGTACCACATGGTATCGACCTTGCCGAACTGGGTCAGCAGCTCGCGGGCCTGGTTGTGCAGATAGGCGCTGTACTTGGTGATGTCGCGATCCTTCTGCGCCTCGCGTAACTCGACGTCGTCCCGCATCGGGTGCAGCCCGTCGACGGGGAATTCGGGATGGTGCCAGTCGAGCAGCGAGTGGTAAAAGCCGACCTTGAAACCCTCGGCGCGAAAGGCCTCGACCATCGGCTTGAGCAGGTCCTTGCCCCAGGGCGTCTTGGTCGCTTTGTAGTCGGTGTAGGCCGAATCCCACAGGCAAAAGCCGTCGTGGTGTTTGGTGGTGACGACAAAATAGTTCATCCCCGCGTTCTTGGCCTCGCGCGCCCACACGGTGGGATCGTAGAGATCGGGGTAAAAGTGGTCAAAGTACTTTTGATAGTCCGCGTCGCTGATCTTTTCGACGTGCTTGATCCACTCGTGCCGCGCCGCCAGGGCATAGATGCCCCAGTGGATAAAGAGCCCAAAGCGGTCGTGGACGAACCAACTGGTGTCACCGGCTGTGGGTTTTGTTGGTTTGGGCATGATCGTCCTCCTTTATGGTCTGAGTGTCGGCAAATGCCTGGCGATGCTGCGCGCCGTAGCGCACGGCCTCGTCCAGAAAAGACTCGATGTTCTCGAGGGGTGTACCTGCCACGATGCCGTTGCCCGCGGCGACACACAGCCCGCCGCCGGGCCGGTCGAAGGTGTCGATCGGGAAGCGCACTTCTTGACGCACGCCTGCGGGGTCACGCTCCTGCAAGGTGTGCTGCACGTCGATTCCGGCGAGAAAGGTCAGCCGGTCGCCGAACTCGCGCGCCACAGCCACCTCGTCCATCGTCCCCTTTTGCACGGGAAGGAACACGCCCACACCCGCCTCAGCCAGGTCGCCGGGGAGTGGGGTGTTGTTGCCGCAGGAGTGGAGCCACCAATGGATGTCGCGCTCCTTCGGCGCCTCGCCGACGCGTACGTAGTAGGGTTTGATGAACTCGCGTGAGGTCTGCGGGCGCATAAAGGGCTGCGTCTGGTGGCCCAGGTCATCGCTGGTCCAGAAGCCGTCAGGCCGCAGCTCGCGGATGGCGCGCCGGATGTAACCGCAGTAGAGATTGCACCGCGCGTCGTTCAGGCGGTGCACCTGCTCCGGCGCGAGGTGATAGTCCATTAGCATATTCGTCATCCCACGGATTTCCCACGGCCGCTCGAAGAACAGCCGCCACCAGCCGAAAAGTTGGGCCTATCCTTGTTCAAGCTCAAGGCGCCTGAGGCCCATCAGGAGCGCTAACAGGGCCACCAGGCTGGCCGCGCCGCCGTATACCCAGGTGGGCAGGTAATCCAGCGTGAACCCGCCAACGATTGGCCCGGTAACCTGGGCAAAGCTATCCAGCGAGGCCGATAGCCCCATTGCCCGGCCCTGCTCCTGCGGCTCGACCGCGCGGCTGAGGAATCCGGTGAGCACGCCGCGCGTGCAGGCGGCGGCAAAGCTGGCCCCGCTCATGACCAGCACGAACTGTACCGGATTCTGCACAAAGCCGAGCAAAAAGAACACGATCACAAAGGTCACAAGGCCCAACAGGGACGTTTTTCTATCCCCCAACTTTTCCAGAAGGGGCACAAAAACAGTGAAGCGAACGAACAGGCGAACTACGCCGGAGATCATCAACATCAGGCCGATTTCCTGCGCGTCCAGGCCGAGCTGAGTTTTGGCAAACAGGGAGATACAGGAGGTATAGATGGTGAAAGACAGCGTGTGGAATCCCCATTGGATGAGCAGATAGCGGGCGAGCGGATTGCGCCACACGATGTCCTTGCGCTGGGGCGCTGAGGTGACTGTCGTCGGCGCGCTTTTCTCGCCTGGGTTGGATTCCCTCAGGAGGGTGAAGGTTACCGCGATGGTCACGCAGGTCAGCCCGGCGGAGAGCAGACCGGGGGCGATGATGCCCCATCCGGATAGCAGCCCGCCGAGGCCCGGCCCGATCAGCGACGCCATTACGTGAGCGGCGCCTATGTTGCTCATATGCTTGCTGCGTTCCTGCGGCGGCACCACGTCCCCGATGACGGCCTTGGCGATAGGAAAGTTTCCTCCAAAGATGCCGTCGACGATGCGCGAGGCGAACAGCATCGGCATATTCCTGGAAAATGCCAGCATCAGGAAGCCGGCCAGCGTTCCCATCTGGGAGATCAGCAACATTGGCTTGCGACCGTAGCGATCGCTCAACCTTCCCCACATCGGCCCTGCGAAAAAGCCGAACAGCGCGTTGGTCGAGAGCAGCAGGCCCACCTGCCAATCACGCGCACCGTATTCTTCGCTGAAATAGGGCAGAAATGGGATCAAGATGCTAAAGCCCAGGATGTCGATGAACACGGCGATCCACAGGGGAATCAACTCGGCATAGTCTAGCCTGAAGAATCTTCTGAATGTGGCCATGACGATGACGTGGTCTCCTGCTTTGTGGCTGGATCGTCCGTCGAGGATGCGGACGGCTTGAGCTTGAGAAGAATCCAGGCGGCCGTCAAGGCCCAGGCCCCCGACCCGATCAGGCCTACCGGCGGCGGTCCGATCAGTGGATTAGGGGTTCCCTGCACAAACAGCATGCCCAAACCGCTGATGCCGTTGATGGCGGCGTGCCCGATGACGGCCGGCCACACACTGCCGCTGCGCAGCGTTACCCACCCCAAAAAGGCTCCAATCACGGAGGTGAACCAGACCATCGCCAGCATGCCCAGCCAGGGGAATCCTGGATATGCAAGGCCATAATTGTGTCCCATGGCCGTCACCGGCCAATGCCACACGCCCCAGATGACGCCTGTCAGGAGCAAGGCCTTGCGCCTGCCGAGGCCCATCAGCTTGGGCTGCAGGTATGCCCGCCAACCGAACTCTTCGCCAAAGGTGAACAGGCTGTTGACGAGTGGGGCGGCCAGGACGCCTGTTGCAGTCTGCACGATCACGATCGCCCATGGGTTGACGGAAACGGGTTGGCCGGTCTGTTCTAGCAAATCTCGGATCATTGTGAGAGAAGGATCATAGTATCTGGGAAAGATGGCAAAGAACAGGATCGCTCCCAACACGGTCATGGCGGCTGGCGCAAACCAGGCGATGATCCAGTACGGCCATCCGCGCCTGAGTTGTAGGCGCAGGCGGGTTTCCTGCCATCCTTCGCGCGTGATCAGCCGGGTGAGGACGTGCGCCACTGCTGGCGACCACATGTAGCCTACTGCGAGCAAGACGACCGCCAGCGTGATTCCGGTACCCGGCACGAGTTGTGGGCTGTCGACCAGCCCGCCGGTGAGATAGATGACCAGCCCGCACGCCCACGCAATGCCAAAGGCGAAGGCCAGGTAGATCGCGACGCGCTTGGTTTCCAGCTTCATCTGATTGTTCTCCTTGTGAGGGTTCTCTCAGGAGAGTAAAGAAGGCCGACTCGCTGCTCTGTCTGCGTCTAGGAAAATCGATTCTGAACGATGATCTCGCCTGGACCGCCGGCTGCCGGGATGGTCTTGACCGCCAGCGAGACGCGATTGTCCGCGTCGAGTGCGTCCCAGTAGGCGTCGAGCACCTCCTCGGCGCTTCCCTCACACGGCACCAGCAGCGGTTCGCCCTGGAAGGGAGGCAGCGGCTTGCCGTCGCCCTGGTAGGTGGTGATGCAATATCCCAATCCTGGCGGCGGCTCAGCGAAGCGGAAGGTGAAGCGATCGGTCAGCTCGGGGTTCACCATGTTGCCCTTCAGGATGTTGAGCGCGATCTCGACCGGCTGCTTGTTGAAATCGAGCATGCCGCTGATGCGCGGCGTATAGTTGGGCGCGTCAGGCTCGCGCTCGCGCGTCCCCAGTGCATCGTCGAAGGTGCCCCCGGCCTGCAGCGTCTCGACCAGCGTGTCGGTCTGGTCGCCGTTGGTCACCAGGTACACGCCGGATAGCTCCAGCATCGCGTTGTAGATGATCAGGCTGGGGTCCTTGACCAGGCTGACGTCCACCGGCTCTGTGCGCATCGAGCTGCCCGCGACGACAAAGCGCCGGTTCCGGCTGTGCTGGCTGCGGCCCATGATGAAATAGATTTGCAGCCAGGCGTCCTCGGCGGACGACCTGCCGATGACTAGGCCGCGTCCCGGATACGAGTTCTGCCGGATGTGGCTTCCAAAGTTCTGTGTTGCGATGGGCAATACGTCCATTTTTTGATCTCCTTGGTTAGTTTACGGTATCAGTCCTTCAAGTGCAACAACGCCAGCGCCACGGCGGCAGCCCAGGGCAGCGCCTTGAACTCACCACGGGCGAGTGCGGCCTCCACTTTGTCGCGGCCGAGGAGCAGCAATTGCTGATCCTCCAGGTCATCCGCGTCGGGCGCGGCGACCGGGCGGGCATCCCGCGCCAGGTACAGGTAGGCCGTCGCCACGCCGCGATTGGCGTCCACCACGTAGGCGCCCAGGTCGATCCACTCTGTCGCCTGGTAGCCCGTCTCCTCCAACAGCTCCCGCTTGGCAGCCTCGAGTGGATCTTCCCCCGGCTCGATGTAGCCCCCCGTCGGCGCCAGCGATGTGCCTTCGACGCCGTACTTGGTCTGGCGGAAACAGACGTACGCGCCGCCGGCCGTGATAGCGACGACGATGACGAAATCGGGCGTCACGATCCATGGCCAGTGCTCGATCACCCGCCCGTCGGGCAGTTCGATCGCGTGTTCCTCGACGGTCAGGTATTTGCCGCGATCCAGGATCGTTTTTCGAGAAAGCGTCTTCCACTGCCGCAGCTCGTCGATCAATCTCCGGTCTCCAATCTCTACTTGCCGAACCGCTCGTCGATGGCCCGGCTTACTGCGTCGTACGTGGCCGGCAGTTCCAGCGGCGGATTGGCGTAGCGGGAGGTGACGCCCTCCAGCGCCTGGTCGTGGTAGCCGACCTTAAAGTCGGTGAACTTTAGTCCGTGCGCAGTCGAGATGACGACCACCCGATCGTCCCGCTTGATCTTGCCGCGCCCGATCAGCTTGAACAACGCTGCCAGCGCGACCCCCGTGTGCGGACAGCAGTACAGGCCGGTGCGATCGGCGCGGGCGGCAGCGTTGGACAGCTCGTCCTCCGTGGCCTGTTCCACGACGCCATCCAGCCTCTTCAACACCTTGACCGCCCGTTCGTAGCTGACCGGGTCGCCGATCTGGATGGCGCTGGCCAGCGTCTTTTGCGCCTGTACCGCCTTGTACTCCTCGAAATCGGTCTGGTAGCTCAGGTAGAGCGGGTTGGCCTGCTGCGCCTGGGCGGCGGCGATGCGCGGCAGTTTGTCGATCAGGCCCAGCTCCTTCATCAGCAACAGCCCCTTGCCCAGCGCGCTGACGTTGCCCAGGTTGCCCACGGGGATGACGATCCAGTCCGGCACCTCCCAGTCGAACTGCTGCACGATCTCGATGCCGACCGTCTTTTGCCCTTCCATGCGCAGGCTGTTCATCGAGTTGGCCAGGTAGATGGTGGGGTCCTTGGTGATCTCTTTCACGATGCGCATGCAGCCGTCAAAGTCGGTATCCAGTGCCAGCACCAGCGCGCCGTTGGCGATGGGCTGGATGAGCTGTGCGGTAGAGACCTTGCCTCGCGGCAGCAGGACGGTGGCGGGGAGCCCCGCCGCAGCGGCGTAGGCGGCCAGCGCGGCTGATGTGTCGCCGGTGGAAGCGCAGGCCATCGCCCGGATCGGCTGGCCGTTGGCGATCATCTGCTTGACCACAGAGACGAGCACCGTCAGTCCCAGGTCCTTGAAGGAGCCGGTGTGGGAGTTGCCGCACATCTTGACCCACAGGTCGGGCACGCCGATCTCTTCCCCCAGCCGCCTGGCCCAGAAGCAGTTGGTGTGTCCCTCGTACATCGAGACGACGTTGTCGTTCTCGACCAGGGGCATGATCCACTCCTTTTTGCCCCACACACCGCTGCCGTAGGGTACCTCGTTCGATCGCGTCCGTTCCTCAAAGAGCCGCATCCAGGCCACCGGGCTGCGGTGCTTGAGCGCCTCCACGTCGTGCTCAACATCCAGCAGGCCGCCGCAGTCCTCGCAGCGGTAGATGACGTCAAAGACCGAGTAGCGGCGCCCGCAGCCCCGCACGCACTCGAACCAACAGTTGTATGGCATTCCTTCGCCTCCTCTTGGCGTCTTGGTTCACATTTGCCAAAGTATACCTCTCAACTCCTTTTCCGTCTAGCGTCTGCTTGCCACTGCCGCGATGAACATATCCCCGACGTGGAGCGACTCGCAGGTGAATTGGTGTCTGGTCGTAACTACTCAGGCTATTCGCTCTAGCAGTCTCCCTCGCTCGAAAAAGGGAGAGATGGGGGTTTGGAGAGCGGCGAAGCCGCTCTCC
>JAFGED010000392.1 GCA_016931785.1 Anaerolineae bacterium | reverse complement strand
CGAGACCACGGCTCCCTACCGCGCCGATCTGGCGCTGACCTACCGCATGGACGCATCCGGTGCGCTCGACCCCGGCGCGCGCAAGCGGGTGGACCGCGAGCTATCTACCGGGGAATGGCAGCAGGTTCTCGATAAACTGTGGGAAGTGGGCGTGCCCCACGTCTGCTTTACCGGCGGAGAGCCGACGCTAAGGGAAGACTTGATTGACTTGGTGCGCCACGCCGAGGGACTGGGCCAGGTCACCGGACTACTGACCAACGGCTGCTGTTTGCAGGATCAGGCCTACTTGGACCAACTGCTGCTGGCAGGCCTCGACCACATGCAAATCACGCTGGCCTCCCATCAGGCTGGAGTACACGACCGCATTGTCGGTATGGAAGGAGCGTGGGCGCAGGCGGATAAGGGTCTGCACAACGCCATTGCCAGCGATATCTACGTCGTCGTTCAAATCCCCATCACAGCGGACAATGCCGATACGGTAGTGGGGACGATTGCCTACCTGGCTGAGGCGGGCGTGCCCGCCGTGGCGCTCAGCAGCCCGCTGCAAGGCGCTTCGGAGGAAGGGACCCAGCAGTTGAAAGATGCCATGGAAGAAGCCCAAAGCGCCGCCTACGCCCGCGGCATGACGCTGATCTGGAACCTGGCCGCGCCCTACTCGCACGTGAACCCGATGGAGGTGGAAGCCGACTTATCGCCGGAGCACGTCGCCCGGCAGCTCCTTTACGTCGAACCCGACGGAGACACCCTTCCTGCCCAGGGGCACAGCGTCGTGCTGGGCAACATCCTGCGCGATCCCTGGGAGGCCATCTGGGAAAACCCAGGGAGAAAGTAGCTGATTCTCTAGATGACGCCTGAGAAATGGCATGCCTGGTTCGGCCAACAGGCCGGTTGGACGCGACAGACGCGCCTGTGGCTCTACCGGCAGGCAAAACTGAACCGGGCCAGGGATGTCCTCGAGGTCGGCTGCGGCACGGGCGTGATCGCCGGGGAACTGGCCCACACCGGAGCCAACGTGGTGGCGCTGGATATCGACCCGGGGATGCTGACCTTTACCAGCCAACGGGAAACGCACGCGACTTACGTCCAGGGAGACGCTCACGCCCTCCCATTCCCCGGCGGCGCGTTCGACGCCGTCGTGTGCCACTACCTGCTGCTGTGGCTGCCAGAGCCGGCGCAGGGCGTCAAGGAGATGGCGCGGGTGACCAGGCCCGGCGGCAGCGTGCTGGCCTGCGCCGAGCCGGATTATGGCGGCCGGATAGACCACCCGCCCGAACTGGCCGATCTGGGCCGGCGCCAAACGGAGGCGCTGCGCCGGCAAGGGGCCGACCCCGAGATCGGGCGCAGGCTGGGAGAGCTGTTTGCAGCCGCCAACCTGCGGGCGACGGTGGGAACAATGGCTGGACAATGGCACGTCCCATCTGTCTCACAGGCCGATTTCGAGGCCGAGTGGAGAATGCGCGAGCACGACCTGGCCGGCGTCCTCACAGGGGAGGAACTGCACAGGCTGCGCGCCATAGATAGCCGGGCGCTGGAAGAAGGCCGCAGAGTGCTTTTCGTACCGACTTTTTATGCACTGGGACACAAAAGCGATTGACAGCCGCCCAGCGGGATGCTATACTGAAACCCATCAGCAGACCGATGCGTAGATAAAAGAGGACCTGTCAAAGAACAACTTTTGTATCTTCTCAATAAGTAGGGGAGGACGGGGGTGTGAGGGCGGCAGCGCCGCCCTCACACCCCCCACCCCCCGGATTATTGAGATGATACCAACTTTTGATGTAATTTGAGTAAGCCACAGAAAGCTATCTCATAACCGTTCAGGCTACCCAAATTTTTGGACACAGAGAAACGCAGAGAGCAGACAGAGTTTCACAGAGAACGATTTAAAGAAAATTCTCTGTGTGCCTCTGTGACAAGCTCCGTGAGGCTCCGCGTAATGACAACCTGAGCAGTTGCGTTATTTCGCAACAAATCTTAAGGAGCAGAAAATGTCCACAGAAAAAACCATGGGCTACACCATCGCTTACGTCCTGATCGTCCTAGGCATCATCGTCTCCTGTCTGTTAATCGGTTTCGGCGTGCTTCTCACCATCGCCTCCACCGACCCCGCGCAAGGAGACCCCGGCTGGCTGTCCATCGGCGTCGGCCTTATCGTCGTCGGCCTCATCATCACGGCCCTGGCCGTCGGCGTCTTTGTCTTTCTCCGCATGCACCGGTCGAAAGCGGAGGCCCAAAAGACCGAGATCGTCCAAAAGATCGACCTCAGCGGCGACGTCGAGCTGGCAAAAATAACGTGCCAGAACTGCGGCGGCGAGCTGAACAAGGACAGCATCACCGTCAGAGAAGGGGCTATCTTTGTCGACTGTCCCTACTGCGGCGCGTCGTACCAGATGGTCGAGGAGCCAAAGTGGTAAACGGAGGAAAACACATGCGCTGGAAAAAGACCCTGGCCTTGTCCGCTATTCTACTCGCCCTCGTCACTCTCCTGTGCGCTCCCACCGCTCACGCCCAGGACTATTCCTTCTCCCTGGACCAACTGGAGGTGAACGTCTGGATCAACGACGACGGCTCCGTGAGGCTCGAGTACTGGCTCGTCTTTACGTGCGACCCGGGCGCCCACCCCATCGACATCGTCGATCTCGGCCTGCCCAACGGTGACTTTCGCATATCCGACATAAGCGCCGAGGTAGACGGCGAAACGCCCATCGACCACGTCGGGTCGGACTTTGAGGGAAAAGGCTCGGACGGCGTAGCGATCCATCTGGGCAGAGGAACCATCGCCCCCGGCCAGACAGGCACGGTCGCCGTGGAGGTCGAGCGCGTGGGCAGCATGCTCTACGAGGACGACAACGACCCAGAGTATGCCAGCGTCGAGTTTGCCCCGGCCTACTACGTGGGTACCGTCCACGGCACCACCGACATGACCGTGCGCTTCTTCCTGCCCGAAGGCGTGCAGCCGGAGGAACCCCGCTGGCACAAGAGCCCTTCCGGCTGGCCAAGTGAACCTGAAACCGACCTGCACGACGGAAGGGTGATGTACGTCTGGTACAACCCCGCCGCCGACCCATCCCGCCAGCACACCTTTGGCGCATCCTTCCCCCGCAAGTACGTGAGCGAGGGAGTTATCCAGCAAGCCCCTGCCAAGCCACTCCCGGGGACAGGGTTCATCGAGTCAATCGAAAGCGGTGATTTCTCATGCTGCGGCTCATGGTGCATCCCCTGCGGTTTCTTCGCCTTCTTCGGCGGCGTCGCGGCGATATCCGCCTGGGGCCAGCGCAAACGCAAGATGCAATACCTGCCCCCCTTGATGAAGGTGGAAGGCGTCGGCATCAAGCGTGGGCTGACGGCGGTCGAAGCCTCTATCCTGCTGGAGACGCCGCTGAACAAGGTCCTGACGATGATCCTCTTCGGCCTGCTGAAGAAGGGCGCGGTGACGGTGCTGGACGACGAGCCGCTCAAGGTCCAGGTCAACGAACCGCGCCCGGAAAAGCTGCGCTCTTACGAAGAGAATTTCCTGGGCGCGGTGAAAAAGGACGGCGCCCTCAGCGAAACCGGCCTGCGCAAGATGATGGTCGCGATGGTCGAGGAGGTCGGCAACAAGATCAAGGGCTTTAGCCGCAAGGAGACGGTCGCCTATTACAAGGACATCGTCCGCCGGGCCTGGCAGCAGGTGGAGACGGCGGATACTCCCGAGGTGCGCAGCCAGCGCTTTGACGAGGGATTGGAGTGGACGATGCTGGACGACGACTTTGACGACCGCATGGGCCGCACCTTCACCGGCCCGGTCTATATGCCGCCGTGGTGGATCTATTACCGCCCCTGGGCAAGCCGCGTCCAGCCTGCCGCTGTTTCGACGGGCAAGGCGACTTCAAGCGCGCCATCGGGGCGCGGCGTCCAACTGCCGACGCTGCCCGGCGCCGCTTTCGCCGCGTCGATCGTCACAGGCGTCCAATCCACGGCCTCGAACATCGTCAGAAGCGTGACCGGTTTCACCGGCGACGTGACGCAGGTGACCAATCCGCCCCCCAAGCCCTCCGGCCGCAGCTATGGCAGCAGGGGTGGAGGAGGCGGCTGCGCTTGCGCGTGTGCCTGCGCCGGCTGTGCCTGCGCCTGCGCTGGAGGCGGGCGGTAAGGCGACGCTATGAAAGATCGAAATGGCGCCCTGCCCGAAGCCTGGGCGCGCAGCCTTGAAGCCGCTTCGGGGAGCATAGCGCGGCAGATCGCACGAAACCCGCGCAAGCTGTCGGCCATCTTCGGCAAATACCTGAACGCCTTGGCCAGACGAAAAAACGTCCTAGTCGAGACAGAGACCTTCTGGGGAGAAAAAATGAACGTCCTCCTGCCCACCGCCGCCTGGTCGCTGCTGGCGTACGGCTTCTTCGAAGCGGGCCTGACGACGATGGCGCTGGAGCACGTGGGCCAGGGCCAGGTCTTTTACGATATCGGCGCCCACTTTGGATACTACACCCTGCTGGCTCATCGCCTCGTGGGGCCGGGCGGCCAGGTGCACGCCTTCGAGCCCACGCCAAGCACGCACGCCATACTCCAGTCGAACGCAGCGGGCCGGGATAACGTCTTTCTCAACGGCTGTGCGGCGTTCTGTGAGTGTACGGTGCTCCCCTTCCACGACTACGGCCCAACGTACTCGGCGTACAATTCCTTCAGAAAGGCGCGCCTTGGCGGTCTTGTCCGCGCGCCTGAACCGACTACCATCGACGTGCAAACGACGACGGTGGACGAGTACGTGAAAAGCACGCAGGCCAAGCCGGATTTCGTCAAAATAGACGCCGAGAGCACCGAGATGGAGGTCCTGAAGGGAATGGAGGAAACGCTGGCCGAGCGCAAGCCCATCGTGTCGCTCGAGGTCGGGGATATGGACGTCCCCGGCGCGCCGCGCAGCCGCGATACGATCTCCCACCTGCTGGAGCGAGGCTATTGCGCGTACGAGTATCGAGGCGGACGCATCGTCCCGCACCAATTGAGGGACAGGTATGCCTACGCCGACATTCTCTTCTTGCCGGATAAAGCTCACCGCGTTTGAGCGGTCCCTATACTGAAAAGCCGTCTCGCCAGCCGATACCCATGTCCTTTCTCACCCAACTGCGCGACCATCTAAAACCCCACCGCCCCCTGCCGCCCGGCCTGCACGCCTACGAACGGCGCGACGAGAGCGGCGGGAGGGTGCGCCTGCACCTGCGCGTCGAGCCGAACGGGAACGGGCTGCTGGCCATCAACGCCGCGCGCGTGCTGCACCTCAACCAGACCGCCGTCGAGTACGCGCGCCTCATTTTGGAACAAGCCGGCGAGGAGCAAGCAGTGCGCGCGATCCGCCGCCGCTACCACGTCGACGCCGCCACAGCCCAGGCCGACTACCGCCGCCTGAAGGAGCAGATCGACGTCCTTGCCGATCCCAACAGCACCGTCTGCCCCATCCACGGGCTCAACCTGGAGCGCATCGATCCCTTCTCGATGCCGCTGACGGCCCCCTACCGCATGGATCTGGCGCTGACCTACCGCTGCAACAACAATTGCCCGCACTGCTACGTGGCCCGCCCTCCCGATTATCCAGAGATGGATACCGCCAGTTGGAAAGCCACCATCGACCGCGTGTGGCAGGTCGGCATCCCGCACGTCTGCTTCACCGGCGGCGAGGCCACGCTGCACCCCGACCTGGCCAAGCTGGTGGCTTACGCTCAGGATACGGGGCTGGTGACCGGCTTGCTGACCAACGGGCGGCGGCTCTCGGACCCTATCTACGTGCAAGAACTGGTGACGGCGGGCCTGGATCACGTGCAGATCACGCTGGAATCCCACGTCGAGGCGGTGCACGATAGCATGGTCGCCGCGCCCGGCGCGTGGCAGGAGACGGTAGCCGGCGTCCGCAACACCGTCGCCGCCGGGCTGTACACGACGACGAACACCACGCTGACGCGGGAGAACGTCCCCACCATCGAGGACGCGGTGACCTTCATCGCCGGCCTGGGGGTGGACTCCTTCGCCTGCAACAGCCTGATCTACGCCGGACGCGGGCGCACGGTGGGCACCGGCTTCCGTGAAGGGGAGCTGGCCCCCGTGCTGGAGCGCGTGCGCGAGGCCGCCGACTATCACGGCTTGCGTCTGATCTGGTACACGCCCACGCAGTACTGCGCCTTCTCGCCGCTGCAGCTCGACCTGGGGGTTAAGGCTTGCACGGCGGCATGGTAT
>JAFGED010000063.1 GCA_016931785.1 Anaerolineae bacterium | reverse complement strand
TTGGAGAGCGGCGAAGCCGCTCTCCAAACCCCCATCTCTCCCTTTTTCGAGCGAGGGAGACTGCTCGGGCGAATAGCCTGAGTAGTTGCTAACGACTTACGATTCCAGCGTACTCAAGCCAAGACAACCCGCACACCCGTCTCACTCAAATCCCACAAAAACGACGAAGGGGCTTCGCGGCCGGTGACAACGACGTCGACTTCCGAGACGGCTGCAATGTACGCCGCCGCCACACGCCCAACCCGTTCGGCCGGTACCAAAACAATGACCTCCGAACCAATCTCTAAAAGCGCCTGTGCTATCTCGGCCTGCGCGAGATCATCGCTCGTCAACCCCCCCACCGCGCTGATGCCATCCAGCTCCAAGATCACGCGGTCGGCGCGCAGTTTAGAAAGCGCGTTCCGGGTCAGCTGGCCCATCAACCCGCGGTCGCCAGCCTCTACCTGACCGCCCGTGACGATCAAGGTGTGCGCCGTGTTGGCAGCGATCCAGTGGGCGGCGTCGAGCCCGTTGGTAACGACCGTAAGCCTCAAGGGCTCACTCAGATAGCGCGCCACTTCCAATGGAAGCTGGCCCGGCCCCAGGAAGATGGTCTCACCGTCGCCGACCATCTTGGCGGCAGCCCGGCCGATGCGCGCCTCCTGTGTCACGACAGAACCGCCCGCACGTTCCGATGATGCTTTCCTGAGGGGCAAAGCGCCGCCGTGTACGCGCTGCAATCTATCTTGTCTCTCCAGTGCTTGTAAATCCCGCCGGATGGTCGAGACATCCACGTCAAAGCGGGTCGCCAATTCCGAGACGCGGACAGCCCCTCTCTGCGCTGCCATCTCGACGATGGCAGCACGTCTTTCAGCCGTCAGGGCAGGCAAGGCGCGTTCACTCACAGGATTATTTTACCACAGCGCGCACGATTTGTCAATGAAATTCGCGCGTTCTTGCACGATTATGCGCTAAATTGCGCGCTTTCACGCATATTCTTTACTGCGCGGCCGGACAAAACGAATCGGCGTATCATCTCAATAAACAGGGGAAGATGGGGGGTGTGAGGGCGGCGTAGCCGCCCTCACCCCCCCCGCCCCCCGGATTATTGAGACGGGGATGGGCGCAAATTTGCCCCTACGGCAGCTTGTGCTAGAATTCAAAAACCCAGACAGGAGAAAGCCGTCACCAAACCTTGCCATATGCCAAACGAAAGAAAACAAGATCCCCCCGGCCCAATCCGTTTCAGCCCAAGCTCAAGCCTGTGGCAGGCGATGACCCGCGGTCTAGGAGTGATCATTGCCGGAATCGCGTTCATCCTCCTGGGCGATGCGGCAAGCGCGGTTGGTTCGCTGGCCCCATTGGCCGTCCTACTGACCACGTTGCTCATGCTGCTGAATAGCTTGGGCTACGCCGAGCTAGCTGCCGGCGCCCCTCGCCCAGACGGCGCTTACACGCTCGTTCATGACAGCGCGAGAGGCGGTGGTCTGGCCTTTCTCACCGGGTGGGCGCTGGCCCTATCCGGCATAGGATTGTGCAGTCTGATGGCTCAAGGAGCCGCCAGCCACCTGGGCCTGCTCCTGTCTGATTTTCTCGGCCTGTCCGTATCTACCCCCCTTTTGGCCATGGCCTTATTGGCGCTGACCGTGCTGGAAAGCGGCCTATGGGGACAGGGCCGACGACTGCCATTTACCCTCCCGATGGGGATTCTGCTGATACTACTAGCCCTACTGGCGGCGCCCCGCCTGGCAGCAGCCAACGACACAAGAGCATCCTCCCAACCGGGCCCTGCGGTAGCATTGTTCGTAGCCGCATTCATTGGACTTGAGATTGTCGTCAACCACCAGCGAGAGCTGCGGCGCCGAGTCACCAACCTGCCCCGCACCCTCCTGCTCACCTCGGCATTGGCAGCCGCGATTGGGATAGGAGTGGCTATTGCAGCCGGACCCCATGCAGCGAAGGTAACCGGCGCCCCATTAGCGCCACTGGGCGAAGCCATCGCCCAGCTCCCAGGTCGTGCAGTCGTGCTGGCCGTAGGCGGCATCGTATTAATGATCGCCCTGGGACGAGTGCTGAGAATGGAGGTCCGACACCTGTACACGATGAGCCAGGACGGCTTCTGGCCCACGTGGCTACAACAGACTCATCCAAAATGGCCAAGTCCCATCCGCATCATCTTGTTGACCGGAATACTGACTATGCCGGTCCTGTGGGTTCCAACCGGCTTCCTAGCCTTGGCAAGCGGACTCTTGTATCTCTTGGTACTGATGGCAATCAACCTGACACTTGCCCGACGCCCGCGCCAAGCCAAAGCCCCTTCTTTCGCGCTGCCCTTCCATCCCTGGGTGCCCGCGCTGACATTGGCGGTGGACGCGCTGGTGATTCCCCTGTGGGGTTTACCGCCCGCTGCATGCGCGCTCGGCAGCCTGGCCGCGGGCACGATGATCTACCTGCTCTACGGACGAAGCCACTACATCGAAGCCCAGGAGGGCGTCACTGTCTTCCATCGACCGGTGGAAGAACACGCAACAGACCACTTCCAAGTTCTCGTACCCATCGCCAACCCCAACACCGCATCCACGCTGTTACGCATCGCCGGACACCTGGCGCAATTCCAGGGCGGGAATGTGCTAGCCCTGCAGGTCATAACTGTGCCCGATCCAGTGCTGCTGGAAGCAGGAAGCCGCCAAGCAGAAGCTGGACGCACAATACTGGAAAAAGCCTTAGCGATCGCCAACGAGGAAGCTCTACCGATCCAGACGATGACGCGGGTAGCACGCAATGTGGCCCAGGGCATCTTGGACACCGCTATCGAGGAGAGCGCCAACTTGATCATACTGGGATGGGAAAGGCCACCTCACCCGCGAGTCGCCTCTCTGGGACAAATTGCAGACGCCGTCCTACAGAGTGCCCCCTGCGACGTCCTGATTATGCACGGGGAACACGCCGAACACATAAGAAGAATCATGGTGCCAACATCTGGCAGCCCACACGCACAGGCGGCTACCCGGCTGGCTACCCTGCTGACGAAGGCCTTACAAGCCCAGGTCACACTCTTGTTTGTTCAGTCAGAGCAGGCCACCACCAAGCAGACAGCGGAGAACCAACGCGAGATCATCGAGACTCTAAAAGATCCCTCGATGAAACCACCGCCAGAAAAGAAAGTGGTTATAGCCAAGAGCATAGCGGAAGGCATCATCGAAGAAGCCAAAGAACACGACCTCGTGTTACTGGGCGTCTCCGACGAAACCCTGCTGGACCAGATCGTCTTTGGCAGTATCCCGCTACAGGTAGCCGCGCGCATTCCCCAAACGGCCCTGGTTCAGGGATATCAAGGGGTGACAAGAATCTGGACCCGTCGCCTCCTCCAGGCCCTGCGACGGACCCTGCCCGTCTTGAGCGCAGAGGAGCAGCGAGAAGTGCAGCAAGAGCTGAGGCAAGGCGCACAGCCCGGCGCCAATTTCTTCGTGCTGACCATCCTCTCCTGCGTCATCGCTGCCCTGGGGCTACTGCTGAACAGTCCAGCCGTGGTCATCGGGGCAATGCTCATCGCACCGCTGATGTCCCCCATAATGGCCCTGTCGCTGGGCCTGGTGACAGGCGACCTGCGCACGATCCGTTTATCCACCGAGGCAATCCTGAAAGGCGCCGTACTGGCAGTGACTATCGCCGCTTTCATCGGTTTGGTCTCTCCACTCAAGACGATCACAGAGGAAATGCACGCCCGTGCCCAGCCCACCCTGCTGGATCTGATCGTGGCTCTGATATCAGGTATGGCCGGGGCATACGCGATGGCTCACAAAGAAGTCGGGGCTGCCCTTCCTGGCGTCGCCGTCGCCGCCGCGCTCATGCCGCCCCTGGCCACGGTAGGGTTAGGGCTCTCGCTGGGAAACGCCTGGGTGGCAGGCGGAGCTTTATTGCTTTTTGCCGCCAACATCGCCGCCATCAGCCTGGCTGCAGGGGTTGTCTTTTTCCTGTTGGGCATCCGCCCACAGATTTGGGGGCCAGAGTCCCGGCGGCAACTCTGGAGGTGGCTGGCGGTCTTTTTGGTCGTGCTCTTGGCAATCGCCGTTCCACTGGGAGCGATCATGGTCGGTATCGTCCAAGAAGCCACTCAGAAGCACATCATCGAGGCCGTGTTAATCGAGCACTTGGCTATCGAAGAAGGCCAGCAACTGGTCGCATTGGAAATCACAGAGGAAGCGACGGCTACGTTGATCGTGGCGACCATACGGTCACCCCATCTTCTTGACGAAGGAGAAGTAAACGCCCTGGCCCAAGCAGTAAGCGAACGGCTAGATCACCCGGTACAACTGGAGGTAGTCACGCTCCTGGCCATTCGCGCAGAGTAAACTCAGACGTATCTGCTCAGGCTATTCGCCCGAGCAGTGGCCCTCGCTCAAAAAAGGGAGAGATGCGGGGGGGGGGGCGCGGGCGGCTTCGCCGCCCGCTCCCCC
>JAFGED010000391.1 GCA_016931785.1 Anaerolineae bacterium | reverse complement strand
GGGTTCGCGGCCGTGAACGCCGTACCCAGCTTTTCCGCCACCGGCTGCACCGTGGTCGAACCGGCCAGGCTAATCGTGCCGCCCGTCTCGGCCGGCTTATCGGTAGCTTTCGGGGCATCCGTGGCCTTGGGGGCTGTCGTGGCCGCCGGGGTCACCTGACCACACTGGCAGCCCACGAGCGCCACCAGCATCGCCAACACCAACAGTCCCGCCAGAACTAGAGCCGACTTGCTTTTAGTTTGCATTTTTCTTTCTCTCCTTTGTGAAATATTATAAGCGGTCAATGGTCAACTGCTCGCTTTCGAGCAACTGTTGTACCTCTGGACAATCAAATACACTGACCAAACTAAATCTAGCACCCTGCCTTAGGACAAAATGGTACGTGTTCTCCCTCTCAGAGCGCACGCGCGAACGCAAACGAGGACGAACGTAGATGGGCGGCTCGATCTGCCATCCTTCGTCCAGTAACGCCGCCAAATGGACGAAAGAGGAATATGCCGCTCCTGCTTTATGTTCCCTCATCCTCGCCTCAAAAGGGCTCGCCGGCGGACGAGAGCGAGATGCAACAGCTCTGTCAAGCAGGCGATGGTCAACACGCTGCTTACTCATCGAGTTGGATTGTATCATCCGCGCGTTAAGGATGCTTTGGGAAAAGTTTAGCGAGTAGTTAGGGGTTTGTTAACGAGGTGTTAAGAGCCTGGCACAAGGTGACCGGCACTTAACAGGTGAACGCCCAAAGGGGGGCCTTCTCAGGTAAACATCGAGTGCCTCTTGACCGGCGGCAGCGCGAAAGTGCCGGTCACCTGACCTACTCTGCGGTTTGTACCCGTAGAGCGACGGAAAACGTGCTGCCCCGCCCTTCCACGCTCTCGGCCCAGATGCGCCCACCGTGGGCCAGCACGATGTGCTTGGCGATGGCCAGCCCCAGGCCGGTGCCGCCGCCGGAGCGGGCGCGGTCGGCTTTGTAGAAGCGCTCGAAAATACGCGGCAGGTCGTCGGCGGGGATGCCCACGCCTGTATCGCGCACGGAGATGATGACCTCGTCTCCGCCGGCCTTTGCCGAGATCGCCACCTCGCCTCCCGGCGGTGTGAACTTGATCGCGTTGTGCACCAGGTTGGTGATCACCTGCCGCACCCGCTCGGCGTCGGCCAGCACCAGGGGAAGATCGGGGGCCATGTCGATGGAGAGCTGCAGGTCAGCCCGCTCCGCCTGCGGGCGCAAGCGCTCCAACGAAGGATTGACCACGTCGGCCACAGGGACCGGCGCGATCTCAAAGCCCACTTGACCCGACTCGATGCGCGAGAGCTCCAGCAGCTCCTGCACCATCTGGGTCAGCGCATCGACCTCCACTTCCATGCGATTCAAGAACCGCCGCGCCGCAGGGGGATCCTCCAACGCGCCGTCGCGAAGCGTGTCGGCCAGCGCCTTGAGCGAGGCCAGGGGCGTGCGCAGCTCGTGCGAGATGTTGCTGATGAAATCCCGCCGCACCGTCTCCAGTCGCCGCACGCGGGTCAAATCCTGGAGGATGACCAGGCAGGCCCCCGGCTCGGCGTCCTGCAGCGGCGTCACGATGACCTGCAGGAAAGGCTGCTGGCGGCCCACCTCCACCGGCGCGACGCGCTCCTCGCACTCATCGCGGCACTGCTGCCACAGGTCGATGATGCGGTGGTCGCGCGCCACCTCGGCGAAAGACCGTCCCATCGCGGTTTTCTCATCAGCGCCGAGGATGCGAACAGCGGCGGGGTTGATCAAACGCACGTGCCCATCGCCATCGGTGATGATGGCCCCATCGGCCATGTTATCCAGCACGGCGGCCAGCCGCCCGCGCTCCTCGACCAGCATGGTGATCGTGCCTCGCAGCCGATCCGACATCTGGTTGAAGGCGCGCGTCAGCGTGCCGACCTCGTCCCGCGTGGTAGGCAGCAGCCGGGCGTGCAGGTCGCCCTCGCTCACGCGCTGGACGACGCGGGTCAACTCCCGCACGGGCCGCGCAGTGCGCTCGGCGATGAGCAGAGCCAGGAGCGCCGCGCCCCCCACGGTGAGCAGCGCCGCCGAAAAGACGGCCCAACGCAGCCGGTTGACGTTGGCCTCCACCTGGCGCAGGGGCAGGGCCACGCGCGCAAAACCGACCACTTTGCCATCCGATTCCACCCGCTGCGCGACGTACATCATGTCGACCTCCACCGTGCGGCTCAAGCGGATGCTGGAACCCTGTCCCTCGGCCAACGCCTGCTGCACCTCGGGCCGGAAGAGATGGTTGTCCATTTGCGTCCGGTCCTCGTCCGATTCACCCAGCACGACGCCATCAGCGCCGATGATGGTCACGCGCGCATCCAGCAGGTCGGCATAGTGATTCGCCTGGACGTCAAAGGTGGTGCCCGGCTTGTCCTGCGCCAGCGCCGGCGCGAGCACGTCGCCGATGATCTGCGCCTCCCCCCCCAATTGGGCCTCCAGGCTATCAAGGTATGCACCGCGCACCACGTTCGAGAGGTACACGGCCAGGCCGGTCATAGCCACGACAATGAGGAACACGTAGGGGACGGCAATGCGCCAGCGGATGCTAGGGGACACGTCTACTCCTCCAGTCGATAGCCCACGCCGCGCACGGTGACGATGCGCGTCGGGTTTGCGGGGTCAGGCTCGATCTTTTCGCGCAGCCAGCGCACGTGGACGTCCACGGTGCGGCTGCCACCGCCGTAATCCCAGCCCCACACCCGCTCCAGGATCAGGTCGCGCGAGAGCACCAAGCCCCGATTGCGGGCCAAAAAGACCAGCAGTTCGTACTCCTTGGGCTTGAGGGAAAGCGGCTCTTTGCCAAGCAGCGCCTCGTGACGGGCCAGGTCGATGGTCAGGTCGCCGACGACTATCTTTTCTTCCTCGACCACGCCGCCCTCAGCCGCCGACGTCATCTCCTCCCGCGTCAGGCGCACCCGCCGGAGCTGGGCCTTGACCCGCGCCAAAAGCTCCCGCATGCTGAAGGGCTTGGTCATATAGTCGTCCGCCCCGATCTCGAGCCCCACCACCTTGTCGACCTCCTCGTCGCGGGCGGTGAGCATCAGGATCGGCGCGCTCATCTCCTGGCGCAGGACGCGGCACACCTCGAAACCGTCGAGGCCAGGCAGCATGACATCCAGCACGAGGAGATCAGGCTGCTCCTGGCGCGCGATCTCCAGGGCAGCCCGCCCGTCGGCGGCGGTGTGAACCTCGTATCCCTGGCGGACCAGGTTGTACTCCAGGGTTTCCCGCAGTGTGAGGTCGTCCTCCACGATCAGGACCTTGTCGCTCATCCATTTCTCCAAAAACACACTCGTAGGTCACGCTTGTAGCGTGACCTACTCATCACACCCGCATCGCTTCCTTCTCGAACTTGTGAAGCTGTTCCGACTCCTCGCGGATTTTCTTGACCAGCGCGGGCACGAACCGGGAAGCGTCCTCCGGGCCGACGGCCTGCAGGCGGATCACCTCGGTGACGATGCCGTCCATCTCGTTCGTCAGGCTCATCAACTGCGCCTCGACGCGCTCCAGGTGTTTGGAGACGGCATCGAGTTTGGCCAGCCGCCCTTGCAGCGCCTGGCGCGACTCTTCGTACTCTCGCTTGACCAGCAGGTCGTCGGCTTGCTGAATCTTGGACTCGATCTGTTGCAGGTCCAGCTCCATATCGGCGCGCGATTGCGAAACGACGCGATAGTTCTCCAGGCCCGTCATACGCTTGCACAGCGCGTAGGCCCGGTCGACGAGCACGTTGACCTCGGCCTGCACCGGCTGCAGCGCGCGGCGCGTGCGCGCCGGGGCCGACGATAGGCTGTTGAATACCCCCACCTGCGAGCGCTCGATGCGGTCGAAATAACGCTGGAAACGCTGGGCCAGCGGCTCGCGCTGCTGCAACTGGTGGCTGATGCGCAGCGAGGGATCGCGCGCCACGGCGATGACCATCACCAGCCACAACAGCAGCCCCAGCGGAAACAGCCACCAGGCAGCGCTCAACCCCGCCAGCGCCGAGAGCGCCAGCATGGCGAGGTTGAGCGGATGAAGCAAGGCTGTTAGAAGTGGAGAGCGCATTGCAGCCCCTATTATAAGGCGTAAAGCGCAAAACGTAAAACGTGGAACGCAACATCCACGTTTTACGCATCACGCTCTAGACATCTTCATAATCGAGATCTTGTACGCATGAGGCGAGATTTCGCAGCGCCCGGTCTTGCAAACGGCAGTTTCGGCGGCGTAAGGCGCCGAAACTGCCATGCCTTTCGCGCAGAGCGCGAAAGGCCCTAGAAGTAACTGCTGATGATCTCCAGTATCTGCAGAATGTCCTCCGGCGCGCCCGACTGCACCTTGGTCGAAGACGCGCGGGCGATGCTGTTCAGCGCCGCGATGTCGGCGTCGCTGCCATAGGCCACAGGGATAACCAGGACCGGGTTGCGCCCCGTGCGCGCCTCCTCCAGGCGGTTGATCACGTCGTTCAGGCTGGCCTGGCTGACTGTATCCTTGCCGTCGCTGAGCAGCACGATGGCCTTGATGCGGTCCTCGCCCTCCTCCGAGGTGTCGCGCATGTGGTCGATGGCGTTGAGCAGGGTATCGTAGAGCGCCGTGTCGCCATTGGCCTGCAGACCGCTCACGCTGCGCTTGATGTCGTCGTGGGTTGCTTCCCACGAGGCCAGCGGGTGCAGGATCTGCGGCTCCCGGTTGAACACCATCAGCCCGACCCGGTTCTGCGTGGGCATGCTATCCAGGAACTTGGCCGCCGCCTCGCGCACCTGCTCGATCTTGTCCCCCTCCATCGAGCCCGAGACGTCGATCACGAGCATCACGTCGCCCTGCTTCTTGACGTACTGCCAACTGGCCTGCACGGCGGCGATGACCTCCGGATCGGGCACGGTGAGCACGGCCGTCGGCTGGTTGGGATCGACCCCTAGGTCGGCCACGATGGGGTATCCCAGCGGCACGGCTGGGTTGACCGGGCGGAAGCCGGATTCCAGGACGCGCTGCTGCACCGCCTCGCCGCGCACGTACTCGGTGAACACCTTGGCCGCCGCGCGCTGCTCCTCGGTCACCCAAGACGCATTGGGGATGCCAAAGGGATGCTCGTGCCAGAACGTGCCCTCCTTGGGATAGAGCGCCACCAGCTTTTCCGGCGGCTTGTACGAGGTTTTGCCCTGGTTGATATAGATCAGGTCGTTCTCCTCCAGGGCCACAAAGTCGAGATAG
>JAFGED010000390.1 GCA_016931785.1 Anaerolineae bacterium | reverse complement strand
CCAATCCTAATCCCCAGGTCCGCGAACTCGCCCACGAGATTCAGGGCGTAACGCCTGGCCATCCGCAGCTCTTTGAGCACGGTGGCCTTGATCACCGCCCACGCCGAGGTGGGCTTTGATAGCGTCTGTGCCGCGCCGGATTTAGCGCGAGATCGGGGATATGTAAGTGACGTCGAGATGGTCTCCATACAAACTACTCCTACTGGTCGAATTTTTCGGCCAGCTCGCCGATGTGGTGGACGAAGGCGTCCTCCAGCGATACGGTGTGGTGGCGAAACCGGGCGCGGACGTTATCCTCCCGCAGCACGCGGATGATAGCCTCGGCACCCGCCATCGCATCGTCCACGCCGAAGGATACCCAGTGGTGATTGCGCTCCTGCACAAACAGTACCGGTTCCAGACGCTCGATGCGCTGCAAAGTCGCCGCGGGCACGGTGGCCCGCTCAATCTCGACAGACTCGGTCGCACCGACAGAGGCTTTGAGTTCGTCCGGCGTGCCCACGATGGGAATCGTGCCGCGATGGATGAGCGCAACGCGGTCGGCCAGCTCGTCCACCTCCGGGAGCACGTGGGAGGTGAGCAGAAGCGATTTTCCCTCCTGCATGACAAAGCGCTTCAGAAAGGCGCGTATCTTTTTGGCAATGATCGGGTCGAGCCCTTTGGTCGGCTCGTCGAGATAGATGATGGGCGGATCGTGCAGCAAGCCGCGCATGATGACCACGGTCTGCTTCTGCCCGCCGGAGAGATGCACGAACTGCTTGGCGAGGTTTTCGCCAAAGTCGAAATAGGCCGCCAGCTTTTCGATCTGTGCGTCGACCTGGCGCTTGTCCATGCCGCGCAGCGCGCCGAAAAAGTGCAGGTTCTCGACGACGGTCAGCCGGGCGTAGGCCGAGCGCTCCGTATCCTGGCCGACGTAGCCAAACAGGTGCCGGATCTCTTGCATGTGCCTATCGAGGTCGTGGCCCAGGATTTCGACCTGCCCGGCATCCTTGGCCAGCACCGTGGCCAGGATTTTGATCAGCGTCGTCTTGCCCGCCCCGTTGGGTCCCAGCAGGGCCAGGATCTCGCCCGGACACAGCTCCAGCGAGGCATCTTGCAGGGCGACCGTCTCGCCGTATTTCTTCTGGACGTGTCGCGCCGATAGATAGACGTCCACGCCTTCCTCCTTTGGATCTGGTGATTCCACGCCCAGTATAACAGAAAACCGGGTGACGGTGTGTCACCCGGCGGGGTGAATGTGAGGTATGAATTGCGGAGCGTGCTACAGCAGGCCCAACGCCCGGCCTCGTTCGACGGCCGCCAGGCGGCTGCTGACGCCCAGCTTGCCGTACAAGCGCCGGATGTGGGTCTTGACGGTATTGACCGAGATGACGAGTGCGTCTGCGATCTCTTGGTTTGACATCTGCGCGGCGATCAGGCGTAGGACCTCCATCTCGCGGTCGCTCAACGGCTCCGGCAGCTCGTCGCTGGCGACGCCCCGTTCAGACGCGCCGTGGAACGCCGCCAGAATCGCAGCCACGGTGTCGGGCGCGACCACCTCGGATGAATGAATCCGGCGCAGCAGCGCCTCCATCGAATCGCCCTGGTCCACGAAAGCACGGATGTAGCCGCCCGGCTCGGCTAACTGCAGCGCCCGCTCCAGCGAGATCAACGCCCGGTCCGCCTCGCCCCTGGCGTAGAAAACGTGCGCCTGCAGGCTTGATATATGGATCGCGTCGGCGATCCTTTGGCGGGCCTGCGCCCGTTGCAGCGCATGCTCCAACAAAAGCAACGCCTCGTCGTATCTGCACTGGGCAAAGAGCAGCCGAGGATGCACCAGGTATGGGAGGGGGGCGTCCTCGGGCACATCGCGTTCCTCGATCCAGCGACGCATCCACTGCGCCGCGGCGTCCAAGTTGCCCTGCAACAACCACAGGTTTGCCTGCGCCGTTTCTGCCAGCTCGGCCATCCAGCCGGCCTCTTTTTCCAGCACCGGCATCGACGTGCGTCTGGCCCGCGCGGCCGCGTTTTCGATCAACCGCTTGGTCGCTGCCATCGTCTGGCCTACGCCGGGCGCGTCGCCGCGCATCTGCTGCACGCGGGCGAGCGTCAGATAGGCCACGACGAGGTTGGTGAAATGTCCCCACCGCCGGCAGCATTCGACGGCTTCGGTTGCGTGATGCAACGCGGCATCCAGATCGTTCCACTCGTAAAAGCACTCGGCCAGCAACCTGTGCGCGTTGCCACTCGCCGGTACAGGATGCCCGCCGGGTTTGCTCTCCACAATTCCAAGCTGCACGGCTTGCTGGCCCACGTCCACTGCGCCGTGCAGATCGCCGAGTCGGGCGCGCAGCTCGCCCAGGCCGCTCATCGCGGCCAGCGTGGAGATGATGTTGCCGCCCCTTTGTCCTATGTCAATCGCGTCGAGGAAAGCCTGTCGCGCCGCCGCCACGTCGTCATGCCCGGCGTAAGCCTCCCCCAGATTCAGCGCGATGACGCTTCTCAGGAGCACGTCATCGTCGGGCAGGTTCTCCAGGGCGCGACGCGCCAACGGGATGCGCTCCGCGCCGCCCGCTGCCGTGGAGCGAACCGCGTCTATGTTGCCCTGCATCCACCGGCGCGTGGCGCCTTGTGCGTCGAGATAATCCCGCTGCCATCCATCCTTCGCCAACGCGGCCTCGGCGGCCTGTGCCCAGCCTCCGGCCTCGTCGAATTGCCCGCGGCTGATCGCTATCCAGGCACGGACGATACAGAGGAACGGCTGGGATTGTAAGGCGTCCTGGTCCAGGGCCTCCAGCCACTTGAGCAAGTTGTCCATCTCGTTGCGCCGCAGCATCTCCAGAGCGTTCTGTTCGATCAGGCGCACGGCCCGCCCCAAGTCCGACGCTTTTAGCGCATGGTCGATGGCTTCGGCGGCCAGACCGTTGGCCTCGTACCACTCGGCGGCCCGGCGGTGCAGGACGGCCAGGTCTCGCGCCGCCATCTGCCGGCGCAGCAATTCGGCGAACAGGTGGTGATAGCGATACCACTGCCGCCGGTTATCCAGCGGGAAAATGAACAGGTTGTTGCGTTCCAGCTTTTCCAACATCGCCTGGCTGCCCGCCAGACCTGTTACCGCATCGCACAACGAGGCAGTCAGACGTTCAAGGACCGACGTCTGTAGCAGGAACGCTTGTACGGCTTCCGGCTGCCGCCGGAGCACCTCCTCGACCAGATAATCCATGATGTAGCGGTCGCCCCCGGTAAAGGCGGCGATAAAGGCGGACGTGGTCTCCCGAGCCGATGATGATTCTCTCAGGGTCAAGCCTTGCAGCGCGAGAGAAGCCATCTGCAGGCCCGCGATCCAGCCTTCCGTGTGCGTTGCCAGGCGAGCGACGTTTTCCGCCGTAAGGCTCAGCCCTGCGGCTTGCTCAAGCAGCGCCGCCGCTTCGTCGAACGTAAAGCGCAGGTCGTCGGCATTCAGCTCGGTGAGTTGCCCGTGGGCGCGCAGGCGCGCGACGGGCAGCGGCGGCTCGGCCCGGCTGGCGATGACCACGTGCATCGGCGGCGGAAGGTGATCCAGCAGGAAGGCGACCCCGTCGTGCGTGTGCTCATATTCAACCAGATGATAGTCGTCGAGGACCAGTACGAATGGGGGCAGAGTGGCGATCTCGTTGATGAGGCTGCCCAGCATCTCCTCGATCAGGAGAACGCCCCCACGGGCCTCGAGCTGGGCGGAGACGATCGCCAGGAAGGACTCCCCAAGGGGCGCTGGGAGTCGTTCAATGCCGGGGAGCGTGCGCAGCGCGGACACCAGGTAAGTCGAGACACGGAGTGGATCGCTGTCGCTTTCGTCGAGGGAGAGCCAGGCCACGGGCCGCTCCAGCCCGGCGACCCACTCGCTGAGCAGCGTCGTCTTGCCAAAGCCGGCCGGGGCAGTGATGAGCGTCAGCTTGCGGCCCAGGCGCAGCCCCTTGTTCAGTCGCTCGACCAGCCGCGGGCGTGGGACCAGGTCGGGACGCGGCGGCGGGATATAGAGTTTGGTCGTCAATAATGGTATGGTCACGGCAACACAATCTTACCACGTTTTTCCTACACCTTCAAATACTGGCCCTTCGGACAACAGCCCATTTTCCTCTTGCCCACACACGTGGGCAAGCACCAAAGCCCTTGTGTGGATATGCAGGCCATGCTATCATAGTGGGTGATACGGGGGGGATTACATCGTTTGAGGAGGGAGGCGATATGAAGAAGGGCAGGTTTGAATATCTCGGCGTCTTGGTGCTCGTCGTGGCGGCGGTGGTGGTTGCCCTCCAATTCTTGCAGCCGGGCGCCCCGCCGATTTCCTGGGTGATCCGCATCGCTGCGCTGATGGGGTATTTCTGCATTTTCGGAGCCATCGTTACTTCGGCTTACCTGCGCCAGATGGTCCGATGGTTCGGCCGGCCGTTCCTCAAGGTACATCACACCCTCTCGATTGCTGGCCTGGTATTGGTCACCATCCACCCGCTGGCGGTTGCCTGGCAGGCGCTCAGTTTGCGGGTTTTCATTCCCGCCGTGGATTCGTGGTACAGTTTCTTTGCCCTCGGCGGGCGGCCGGCGTGGTATCTGCTGGGCGTCGGCGCGCTGGCGGCCGTTCTGCGGGGAGTGATTGGCAAGAAATGGCGCTTGCTGCACGCCCTCAACTATCTGGCGTTCTGGCTGGCGACAGTGCATGGTATCCTGATCGGCACCAGCGTGCAGAACTGGGCCATGCGACTGGTGTTCGGCGCGATGGCGTTGGGCGTTCTGGCTGTCTTTGTGCAGAAGCGGATAAGCACGCGCCGCCGGGATTAAGGCCTGTATAATCCGCTCGCCCCGCTAACTTGCTACCCTACCCCAGAAGAGCGAATAGGTGATGAAAGCGTAGTAGTTAGGAAGATTCAGGATGAAATCCGGCGACTCGGGTTGGCAGAGCCGCTGGAACCGGGCCCAATCCTGTGGCGTGACCTCCGGCTCTGCCTTTCCCCACAGCATCTGGAAGCTCCCTGTCAGTCCGCCCCGGGCTGCATCATCTAGCGGGGCGCGAATATCGGCCACGAAGGTGCGGGCCTGGGGCTCGTCCAGGCCTGCCTGCTGAAGCCAGCCAAGAGCGCGCAAAATGTGCAGCTCCGGCCTCGTCCCATCGGCATAGGGAAAGTTGGCCGCACAAGTTGCATTCAACCGAGCCTCCAACAGGGGATATCCCGGCAGTAGCTTCTGAGACGACCAGAGGAGAATGGCCACGATCCCCCCGGGCTTGACCACACGCGCAAGTTCTCTCACCAGCGGCCGAGGGTCCTTGCCTCCAACAGGCCACAGCGTATCTGCGTTCCATGCCCAGTCAAACGCATCGTCGTCAAACGGGAGATCGCCCATATCTCCATGCTGGTACGAAACCTGTGACTCCAACGCACTTTTGCTGGCGGTTTCCTCGGAACGTGCCAGATACTCCCGTGAGATATCAATCCCTGTGACGTGCCCTCCGGGCGATACGGCCTCCGCCAGCCACAGGGCGTGCGTGCCGATGCCGCACCCGGCGTCAAGTCCGCAGCTTCCCGCCGGGAGCTGTAGCGCTTGGATCGCCGAACGCACGGCGGGCTCTGTCACATGATGGATCTGTGCTGACATATCCAGGTAATTGACTTGACTTTTCACATTGTCCTCCCTCCACTCGCGGATGCTATCCCGTCGTGGAGTTACCAGCCCAGGATCTCGCGCAGCGCCCGCGCCTGAGCCCGGCTTAACTCGACCTCCGCGCCGGTTGTCAGCCGCAGCTTGTGGCTACCCTTGAACCAGGGGACGATCTCTTTCACCCGGTCGAGGTTGACGACGGCAGAGCGGTGGGCACGGAAAAAGCGGGCCGGGTCGAGCAGCATCTCCAGATCGACCAGCGTCCGCCGTATGAGGTAAGCTTCACTTCCTACGTGGACGAAGGTCTGCTCGTTCTCGACGCCGAGCCAGTCCACGGCGTCCGCATCCAGCACGCGGATGCGGTTCCCATCGCGCACGGCCAGCCGGGCCAGGTAATGGCCCTGGCTAGCCAGGTTCTCCAGCAATGGGGTCAGCCGCGATGCCAGGGGCTGCCCCTCGGCATGCGCCCCGTGGGCGCGGCGGATGGCTTTCTCCAGCCGCTCGTGGCTGATGGGCTTGAGCAGGTAATCGAGTGCGCTGACCTCAAAGGCCTGGATGGCATACTCGTCGTAGGCGGTGACGAACACGACCGGCGGGGGCTCCTCCAGCGCCTCGATCACGCCAAAGCCGTCCAGCCCGGGCATCTGGATGTCGAGCAGCACTAGGTCGGGCCGTACTCGCTCGATCAGCGCCACAGCCTGAGGGCCATCCTCGGCCTCGCCGATGAGTTCCACGCCCTCGATGCCGTCCAGCAAGCGCTTGAGGCGCTCGCGGGCGGGGCGTTCGTCGTCGACGATCAGGATGCGCATTGGGGCTCCCCGTCTGCTGGGTGTGAGAATGAGCCGGATTGTGTGGGTGCGGGAGTATGGAGGACGTAGTCGGGATCAGGTTCGCGCAATTGAGAGGGGCCACACCAAGCGTCAGGACTGGCCATCATGTTCACTAGACCGCCGATGACGTTTTCATAGCTGCCATACAGTTCGTCATACGCCTGCTGGTCAATGTAGCCGCAGTCCAGGGCAAAGTCCAGCCAGGTTTGTGTCTCAGCCGCCTCGCTGTCGGAATCGCTCAGCTTGCTGACAAAGTGAGCCGGATAACGGCGCTTGCGCCAGGCTTCGGCGATGTTGGCACAGACCGAGCGTGACGAGCGGCGAATTTGGTCGGTAAGCGAGTAACGTTCCTCCCTTGGCCAGTGCTTCGAAAGCTCGTAAATGCGCGATGCCGCCGCAAACCCCCACTGATACACCCGCAACTCTTTGAAATGCTTCACAAGTGCCATCTATAGCCTCCCACACTCCCACACTCCCACACTCCCACACTCCCACACTCCCATACCCATATGCTCCCACCCTTACGCTGGAATACAAATAGTCACCGCCGCGCCCCCTGGCTCATTTCCCTCCACCGCCAACCCCCTCCCATACGTCTTCCGCAGCCGTTCGTCCACGTTGCGCAGGCCGTGACCGGGACCGTCACCGATCCGGTAGCCTGGCGGCATCCCCGGCCCCCGGTCAGCGACGGTGATGCACACGCCCTCGTCGGCCGATTCGACTCGGATATCGAGAGCAACGCAGCCGCCGTCTCCGCGACCGTGTCTGACGGCGTTCTCCACCAGGGGTTGAAGGATGAGGCTAGGAACAGGTATCGATAGCGCCCGTGGGTCGATCTCGCGGGTGACCCGCAGCCGCTCGCCAAAGCGGGCACGCTCGATCTCGAGATAGTCGTCCACGAAAGCCAGTTCCTCTTCCAGCGCTACCTGCCCGCGCTCGCTGCCGGCCAGAACGTAGCGGAACATCTGCGCCAGTCGCTCGACCGACGCCTCGGCCAGCGCCGGGTCGGTGTGGATCAACGCGGCGATGGTGTTGAGGGCGTTGAAGAAGAAATGAGGGTTGATCTGGGCCTTGAGCGCCTTGAGCTCTGCCTCCGTCGCCATGACCCGCAATCGCTCCTCCATCTGTTCCCGTTCCCTCAACTGGCGGTAGAGGCGCAATGCATTCTCTGTGCCGTGGATGACCGGGAACCCAACCACCATGCCGGCGATGGCCCACCAGGCCCTGGTATCCCAGATTGAAAAGTGAAACAACCAACTGCAGGCGAGCAAAGCCAGTCCTGCACCGCCGACATGCCCTAGCAAGGAAGAAACGATCCCCAGCCCAAACCGCAGCCAGTCGTGCGATAGGTGCTTCAGGCGAGACTGAAGGAACACGCTATCCAGCAGATAGGCGGCTTCGATAGCGCTGCTCATCGCCAGCCCGGTGATCAGCGAGATCAGGTAGCGCCGTGTAGCAAGGCTGACAATTACCCCGAACAAGAGCCCAGAGATCACAGTCCAGGCTAGATGGCTGAACCAAACTCGTCTGCGCTTACCCGCTTTCTGCTCGGCCATTGTCTGTCCCTTCGTTCGATACACCTATCCTATGATAGTCAACAGTGTTCACGATGTCAAATCGTTCACGGGTGGGGATACATCGCGGAATCCCGGGAGCCACACGTAAAGACAGATGGCAAGCGGACCGGAATGACCGACCCTGCAAATGACCCACATATATAGGGGATGATAGCAACAAGGCCCTCACATGTAGGGGAAATCCGCCAATTTTAAGATTACTGAGCCTCTTGGGCTTGCAATTTTCTTTTGGTCGGTGTAATATCGTGCGCAGGTCAACCGCACAGGTTGGCAGCTTTTCTCCAAGGCCCGCCAGCTCCAAGCAAGTCCTCACCTGGAGCGAGCGGTCCATTTTAACAGAGCCGTGCAACCGCTCGAGACAATTGCCACGCTACCCAATCGTGAAAGTGAGGTCTCTGCAGTGAGTATCGATCGAGTCATCAAGCGAAACGGAATCATCGTCCCCTTCGATCGCCAGCGCATCGAAAACGCCATATATGCCGCCGCCCGAGCAGCGGGGAACGGAGAGAGCCGTCCCTGGGCCGAGGCGCTCTCCTGGGCCGTGGTGGGCATCCTGCAAGACCGGTACAAGCAAAACGGCCACATTCCGCACGTCGAGGAAATCCAGGACCTCGTCGAGGCCACGCTGATCAAGTCGGGCAGCCCGCAGGTAGCCAAGAAGTACATCCTCTATCGCCACGAGCAGAACAAAGCCCGGGAAGCCGAGCGCACGCTCCTGGACGCAGACCGGTTGGTGGACGATTACATCCAGCGCGCCGACTGGCGGGTCAACGAGAACAGCAACATGAACTATTCCCTCCAGGGGCTCAACTTTTACCTGGCCTCCTCCATCGCCGCCCGCTACTGGCTGCACAAGATCTATCCCGCCGACGTACAGCAGGCGCACGTCGATGGCGACCTGCACCTGCACGACCTGGGGATGCTTTCGGTCTATTGTTGCGGCTGGGACCTGCACGACCTGCTCACGCAGGGCTTTGGCGGCGTGTCGGCCAAGATCGAGAGCAAGCCACCCAAGCACCTGCGCACCGCCCTGGGGCAGTTGGTCAATTTCTTCTACACGCTTCAGGGAGAGTCTGCGGGCGCGGTGGCGGTCTCCAATTTCGACACACTGCTGGCCCCCTTCATCCGCTCCGACGGCCTGGACTACAAGGGGGTCAAGCAAGCCGTGCAGGAGTTCGTGTTCAACATCAACGTGCCCACCCGCGTGGGCTTTCAAACCCCTTTCACCAACCTGACGATGGACCTGAACCCACCCTCCACCCTGCGCGACCTGCCGGCCATCGTCGGCGGAGAGATGCAACGGGAGACCTATGGCGAGTTCCAGCGCGAAATGGACATCCTCAACCGCGCCTTCGCCGAGGTGATGCTGGAGGGAGATGCCAAAGGCCGCGTCTTGACCTTCCCCATCCCCACGTACAACATCACCCGCGATTTTGACTGGGACAACCCCGAACTGGAGCCGGTGTGGGCCATGACGGCCCGCTACGGCATCCCCTATTTTGCCAACTTTGTCAACAGCGATATGGACCCCGACGACGCGCGGTCGATGTGCTGCCGCCTGCGCCTCGACCAGCGCGAGCTGCGCAAGCGCATCGGCGGGCTCTTTGCCGCGGCGCCCCTCACCGGGTCGGTGGGCGTCGTGACCATCAACATGTCCAGGTTGGGACACCTCGCCCAGACCGAGGGCGAATTCCTGGAACGGCTGGAGGGACTGATGGAGATCGCCCGCACCAGCCTGGAGATCAAGCGCAACATCCTGGAACGCTTCACCGAGCGCGGCCTCTACCCGTACTGCCGCCACTACCTGCGAGGAATCAAACAACGGACCGGCAGCTATTGGGGCAACCACTTTTCGACCATCGGGCTTCTCGGCATGAACGAGGCGTGCGAGAACCTTTTGGGCGTCAGCATCGCCCACCCGGACGGCAAGGCCTTTGCGGTCCGCATACTCAAGTTCATGCGCGAGGTGCTGGCCTGTTTCCAGGAGGAAACGGGCAACCTCTACAACCTGGAAGCCACCCCCGCCGAGGGCGCCTCCTACCGCCTGGCACGGGCCGACCGGCAGCACTTTCCCGATATCGTCACCGCCGGCTCCGATGGGACGCCTTACTACACCAACTCCACCCAGTTGCCCGTCTCCCACACCGACGACCTGTTCGCGGCGCTGGAGCACCAGGACGAGTTGCAAACCCTCTACACCGGCGGCACTGTGCTGCACGTCTTCCAGGGCGAGCAACTGGACGACTGGCGTCAGGCCCGCCGGTTGGTGCGTACGATCGCGGAGAGATTCCACCTACCCTACTACTCCCTCACACCCACGTTCAGCATCTGCCCGGTGCACGGGTATATTCCCGGCAAACACGAATACTGTCCATACGAACACTCTGAAGAGGAACTGGCCCGCTTTGGGCGCAGGGTTGGAAACTAGAGATTGGAGATTGACTATGTCAGCCATTGACCGCCATCCAGGCATACAGGAATCCCCCGAGGAACTCAAAGTGCCCTGCGAGGTCTACTCGCGCATCGTGGGCTACCTGCGGCCGGTGCAGAACTGGCACCAGGGCAAGCAACAGGAGTTCCGCGAGCGCAAGACATTCCAAACGCCTGAAGCCATCCGCACGGAGGAGTAATCACGGCAGGCGTGGAATTCAAAGGTTGGGTCCGGACCTCCCTGATCGACTACCCCGACCACATCGCCACCGTCCTCTTCACCGGCGGGTGCAACTTCCGCTGCCCGATGTGCCACAATGCCGATCTGGTGCTGCGCCCTGGCGAGATGGAGACGATACCCCAAACAGAGATATGGGGCTTTTTGCGGCGGCGCGAGGGATTGGTAGATGGCGTGGTCATCACCGGCGGCGAGCCGACGATCCAACCTGGCTTGTCCCCCTTCCTCCAACAACTAAAAGAAGCGAATCTAGATATCAAGCTGGACACCAACGGCTACCGCCCCGACATCTTGGCGGCGCTGCTGAATGATGGCCTTCTGGATTATGTGGCTATGGACGTCAAAGCCCCGCCGGACAAGTACCCTATTCTCACAGGGCTGCCCGACATGGACGTAACGCGCGTCGCGCAAAGCATCGCGCTGTTGAAAGAAAGCGGCGCCGCCCACGAGTTCCGCACCACGGTGGTGCCGGGCCTGCTGGACGAGAACGACGTCGCGGACATCGCCCACTGGATCGCCGGGGCGAATCAGTACGCGCTGCAGCAGTTCCGGCCGGTCAACACGCTGGACGCCGAGCTGGAGAGAGCATCCCCCTACCCGACAGATGCGCTCCAAGCCATGGCCCGACGAGCGAACGCATGGGTGTCCCTGGTCGTAGTGCGAGGCGTATAACCCACTTGCTCTCTCCCCCATCCAGCGTACAATGTAAACTGTAGGGCAAATTGACAATTTGCCCACATGCGCCGCGCGAAAATAGACCTTGTAGGTCACGCTACAAGCGTGACGCTTGGAGACGCTATGAAGTTTCCAATACCACTGCGTGGTTGGGCGAGGATTATTGCCAAATCTGTTATTTTGGGATTCTTTTTGATTCTCGTGATCGGACTGACACAAGCGTTTCGCTTACAGGTCCTACACTATCTCAGTGTCTTGGCCCTTTCGATGCTGATGGTATGGACTGGAGGAAAACTATTGTTTGGCTCACGGAGAACACTATCGGGCGGTGAGCGGGAACTGAGCAGGTGGGTAGGGGCTGCGCGTGTAGCTGGTGCGTGGTTTATGGTGGTAGGCGTCGGGTGCATACTGGCAACTATTCGTGCGATAGTGCTACAGCTTCGATAGGT
>JAFGED010000062.1 GCA_016931785.1 Anaerolineae bacterium | reverse complement strand
GTGGCGAGAGCGGCGAAGCGCTCTCGCCACCCCATCTCTCTCTTTTTCGAGCGAGGGTTACTGCTCGGGCGAACAGCCTGCGTAGACACTCATGGATGCGCATTCACACAGCGATCACGAGGCGAGATGGACGACGGAGAAGGACTGCCAATCCCCCGCATTCTGATCATCGAGGATAATCCCGAGATGGCGGAACTGATGCGGAACATGCTTTCGCCAGTGCGATGCCAGATACAGGACGCGCGCTCCGGCGAGGAGGCCCTGGACTTGATGCGCCAAGAAGCAGAGGCAGGGCGCGAGACCGACCTGATCCTGCTGGACATCATGATGCCAGAGATGGACGGGTACGAGGTGATCGCGCGGCTCAAGGCGGACCCCTTACTCAAAAAGACCTCGGTCATCATGACCACGGCCCTGGATTCGATCAACGACAAGACGTTGGGCCTGGGAATGGGGGCCGATGACTATATCACCAAACCCTTCGATCCACAGGAGCTTTTGGCGCGAATCGACGCCGTCATGCGCGTCCGCCGCAGCGAGAAGGCATTGCTCCGGCGCAATCAGGAACTGGCAGCCCTGATCGAGATCAGCCGCGTGGTCACCTCCAGCCTCGATATGGACGAGGTGCTGGAAGCGACGATCAAGGGCATTCGCGAGATCCTGCAGGTCGAGGCCGGTTCGCTGGTGCTGGTGGACGAGGAGGCCGATAGGCTGGTCTTTCGCACGACCTTTACCCCCGAACAGGGCTGGGTCGCCGGACGGACGATTGAGCCGGGCAAGGGCATTGTCGGGTACGTCGTCCAAACCGGCGAGACCAAGCTGGCCAACGACGTCGACCTCGACCCGCACTTTTCCGCCGAGGTCGACGAGGAGGCCGGGCTCACCGCCCGCGCCATCCTGTGCGTGCCACTGGCGATCCGCGACCGCGTGATCGGCGCGATCGCGGTGATCAACAAGCTGAACGGCGCGTTCACCAACCAGGATCGGGAGCTGCTCCAGGCGATGGCGGCCTCGGTCGCCGTGGCGGTGGAGAACGCCAATCTGTACAGCGAACTGGCCGACTTTGCAGAGGAGCTGGAGCGCTCGCAGGCACAGCTCGTGCAGGCGGAAAAGATGGCCGCCATTGGCCGCCTGGCCGCCTCCATCGCGCACGAGATCAACAACCCCCTGCAGGCCATTCACAACACCCTGCACCTGAGCCTTCACAAAGGCCTGGAGGCCGACAAGCGGTTGCACTACACCAGCCTGGCCCAGGCCGAGGTACAGCGCCTGATCGAAATCGTGCAGCGCATGTTGGATTTCTATCGGCCCTCGCGGGGCGGCGCGGAACCCACCGATATCAACAGCATCCTGGAGAACGTGCTGGCCCTGGCGCAAAAAAGGCTGGAGCACGGCAACGTGCGCGTACACACACAGCTGAGTCCCGACCTGCCTCCCGCGCCGATGGTGGCCGACCAGATAACCCAGGTGTTCCTGAACGTCATCATCAACGCCATCGAGGCGATGCCCTCAGGCGGCGACCTGGACCTGGAGACGGCGCTTTCGAAGGATGGCGAGTGGGCGCTGGTGCGCTTTCACGATACAGGATCGGGTATGTCGGCGGAGGAAATCGCCAACCTGTTCGAACCCTTCTATACGACCAAGGCCGATGGCACCGGGTTGGGATTGGCCATCAGCTATGGGATTGTCGAGCGGCACGGGGGTATGATCGATGTTTCGAGCCAGCCGGGGCAGGGAACGACCTTTGTGGTGCAATTGCCGATGCGCCCGGCGGAGGCGTAGGCGTTGAAAGGATGGAGACGAAGATGGCAGAACAAGCAGCGCGCATCATGGTGGTGGATGACGAGGCCACGGCTCGCATCTCGCTGGCCGAGATCCTGCGGCTGGAAGGCTACCAGGTCGATACGGCGGCCAGCGGCGAGGAGGCCCTGAGCCTGCTGAAAAAGAGCGGCCCCTTCGATCTTATGCTGCTGGACATCAAGATGCCGGGGATGAGCGGGCTCGACGTAACTGAAAAGGTGCAGGAAAAATATCCCGGCGTCGTCATCATCCTGCTGACCGCCTTTGGCAAGCTGGAGACGGCGATCGAGGCCATTCGAAAGGGGGCGAGCGATTACCTGCTCAAACCCTCCTCCGTCCCAGAAATCCTGGAAAGCGTGCATAGAGGACTGACAAAGCACCAGCAAGCGCAAAAGCGCCAGCATTTGGTCAGCCAATTGCAACAGACGCTCTCCGAGTTGGCCACCGTCGAAGGTACAGAAGCGGTCGAGGAGGCAGCAGTGCCGCAGCCCAACCGCTTTGTCCAAATTCGCGATGTCGTGATGGACAGGCAAAAACACATCGTCACATTGCGGGGAAAGCTGCTAGACCTGACCCCGACCGAGTTCAAGATCCTGACCTGCCTGATCGAGACCCCCGATCGCGTCTGGAGCCCACAGGAACTGGTGCGTCAAGCCCAGGGATACGAGACCGACGCCTGGGGCGCGCGCGCCATCATCCGCGTGCACATCCGCCGCCTGCGCAAAAAGATGGAGACCGACCCCTCTGCCCCCAAGTACATCCTCAACATGCGGGGCATTGGATACATGTTTGCCAGCGGCGAGTCCACCGGCAAAGGCTGACCCCCCGCATCCGTAACCAAACCGTAACCCCTTCGCAACCTGCACACACGGCCAGGTGTGGTATGCTGTTAGCACTTGTTACCAAAAATGCTTGAGCTGTGTGGGGCGGGCGATCCGGTGTTAGTGCAAGCCTGGATCGTAAAGCACGGCGAGACAGCGGAGGGGTTGCCCCATGACGGTGGTCTGGCTAAACAAGGTCAAGAGGTGCGTCGGCTGGAACGCGGCCGACCAGACACAGATTTCCGATTTACAGAGCTGGCTTGATTCCGATCTCCAAAAGGTAACCGAAGCCATCGGCGAGTACCTCGTGCGGTTCAAGGACGCGCAGCCAATGCTGACCAACACACGCTTTGTCCAGCGCTTGCACGGCGTGCTTCGAGAGTGGCTGATAGGGCCTCTCTCGGGGACGTTCGACGAAGCGTATACTCAGGCGCGCTGGGCGCTCGTGCAAAAGTTGGTAGAGGTCGGCCTGACATTCGAGGACGTCATTCTCATGAAGAGCCTGGCGCGAAGGCAATTGCTGGAATTGGCTCAAGCCCAACTGGACGGAAATCCCCAAGTGCTCTCGGCGACGATGGACGCTTTGGATAAAGCCCTGTGCCTCGATATAGCGTTGATTTACGGCGGTTACACGCGGGTTCGCGATGCCGAGATCGAACGCTCAATGCTGGATCGGTTCCTGGCGATCACGGGGTTCAGCCGCACACTTTACGAGAACCTGGCCGAGGCCCGGGAATGGAACGATGCCCTGAAACAAAGAGTCTCTTGAGCCAAACGGCACACGACATGATCGTGAGGCCGGGCTGTTCCAGCCCGGCCTTTTTGCTGCCGGGCGCCAGATCGGATCACTGGAAGAACAGGCGCTGAATGGCAAAGACCAGGATATCCGCGAGCGGTTCGCTGCTGTTGACCGCGATGACGAGTGTGATCACTGCCAGCAAGATCCACAACGCCGGTAGATAAAAGACCAAACGGATTGCTGTTCCTATCCTACGCATTTTGCACCTCCTACACTCTACCCAGAATGCTCCTCGTTTCTACCTGTTACATGCATCCAGCGGCGATTTTGTTCATGCGTAGCATAGCACAGATGCGTTGAGATTCTGTCGTGTTGGAGTGAAGGTTTTGCGGAGGGTGTGCCGAGATCAGAGACTCAGGACGATGCTGATATCCCCGCCAGGCACCGGGCCGATCAACGCCAGGATAATGACCACGGCGACGGCAATGAGGATCAGTGCCAGGAGAAAGATCATTTTCTTGGTCAGCCGGCGAGGTTTTGTATCGCCATCGTCTGACCTATACATCCCTGTGGATTGGTTATCTATCTCTACCATCGCCACAGTCTAGCATACGCGTGTGGAGATTTCGTCACACCCGTGCGGAGGTTGTGTAGAGGTTGCTAGAAACCGGGTTCCCGGGGAATTTCACAGATGCTCGATATCGAGCACCAGCACCACACGACCGGCGCCGGTCACGACGGCGCCGAGAAGATACGGGCGGCGAGTGCGGCGTGGGAGGGGCTTGATCACTGCCGTCTCGCGGCCCGTCACGCCGTCTGCAAGCAACCCCAACGGACCATCGGATCGATGGCACAGGAGCAGCGTGTGATCGACAGGCAGGCCATCGCCGGGCACGTGGAGCCGCTGCCGCAGGTCGAGCGTCGCTAGATCGACAGTCTCACCGGCTGGCCGAGCGCCATCCACGGCAGTCTCTGGAATGGCATAGGTCTCCTCACCCACCCTCACCAGCACGACATCCTCCAGCGCCATCATCGCCGGGAGTCGCAGGCGGACGGTGGTGGACTGACCCGGCAGAGAATCGATCTCCATCCGCCCGCGCAGCGATTCCACACCCTGGCGCACCGCGTCCAGCCCTATTCCTCGTCCTGCAACCCGGTCGACGCCGTCGCGCGTGGAAAAGCCAGGACGGGCCAGGAACGCCCACAGGTCGGCGTCCGCCATCGTCGCCGCCTCTTCCGCCGAGCACAACCCCAGCGCAGCCGCCCGGGCGGCCACTCGCTGCCGGTCCAAGCCACGCCCATCGTCAGTCACCTCGATCGCCACACCGTCACCCGCCTGATGCGCGGCAAGCCGGATCGTGCCCGTGGCCGGTTTGCCTGCCGCCTTCCGTTCCTCCGGCGGCTCGATGCCGTGAGCGAGCGCGTTGCGCAGGAGGTGCACCACCAGCTCGCGCACAGGCTCTAGAGCCGAGCGGTCGATCTCTGTCTCGGCCCCTTCGATCGCCAGTGCGGCCCGGCGACCTGTGCCTTCTGCCAGATCGCGCACCAGTCGCCCAAAACCCTCAAAGGCCCGACCCACGGGGAGCAGGCGGGTTTCGAGCACGGTGTTGTGCAACTCGTGCAGCAGACGACGTTGGCGGGCCAGGTGGCGCTCCGACATCTCGCGCGGGGATTGCGCCAGCTCGTTTTGGGCCACTCCCAGTTCCTCGACGAGCTCCAGCAGGCTATCCAGGTGGTGTACGGAGGCAGCGATCTGCGAGGGCTGAGGCCTGCCCCATTCCAGGGGACGGGCTGGGGAGAAGGCCGGCTCCACCCTCCCAGGAGTGACGGCGGGGGATTTTAGCGCTTCGAGAGCGGCAATCGGCGGTCCGCTTTGGCCCACCGACTCGGCGACCAGGGCGACCATCGCGCTCAACACGTCCAGGCCGCGCAGCAGCAGCGCTGGCGAGGGCGGAGCAGACTCGTCGGCCAGCGCGTCCTCCAGCGCGTGGGCGGTCGCCGCCAGCGTCTCCAGCCCAACCAGCCCGGCGTTGCCCTTGAGGGTGTGGAGCGCGCGTCGCACTTCGTCCAGCGCCGCCCGGTCAGCCGGGTTGCGCTCCAGGGCCAGCAGGCCATCGCTCAACGCCGCCAGCCTGCCGCGAGCGTCCTGCACGAACGTGACGCGGCGGCGCGCCAGCCGATCGCTTCCATCACTCATGCAGCATCTGCTCCAGGTTCAACGGCTGCGCCGCGGACTCGGCGAGGTGCAGCACCTCGTCCACCGCCAGCGCGACCAGCTCTTCCCCCACCTCGGTCACCAACAGGGTGCAGCGCTCGACGGGCGGATCGACGCAGTCCAACCGCTCCCCCAGCGCGATCACGGGCAGCACCCTGGCCCGCCAGGCGACCAGGCCACACACCAGCGGCGGTGGCTCGGGCAGGCGTGTCATCGGCCTGTGGGCAAGGATGTGGTGCACCGAGGAGGCAGGTAATGCCCACTCGGTCGATCCAAGACGGAAAACGACAACTTCGTCCATAGCCAGGATTCGTGAAACGTAATGCGTAAAGCTTGGTACACAAATTGTTACGTTTTACGTTTGACGTGTTACGCCCTCTGCGTGACGAAACGCGCCGCCAAATCCTCCAACTGGCCCGCCATTCCCGCCAACCCCTGTGCGGCGGTGGCGAGCTCGGCGATGGCGTCCACCTGCTCGGCGACGGCGGCCGAGACCTGCTCGGCGATGTGGGCGTGAGCGTTGCTCACCGATGAGGCCTGGTCGACGATGGCGGCCAGGCGGGCAGTATCCTGCTCCTGCTGGCGCGCCGCCTCGACGGTCTGCCCGGCAAAATCGGCAGTTTGGGCCACTGCTCCCCGCACGTCGGCCACGGCCTGGCCCACGCTCTCCATCTCTGCCTGCGCCCGCGCACTGAAGCGTGCCACCTCGCCGGCGGAGCGGGCGGAGCGCTCGGCCAGGGCGCGCATCTCGTCGGCCACCGCCGCAAAGCCCCGCCCGGCCTCCCCTGCCCGGCGGGCCTCGATGGCCGCGTTGAGAGAGAGCATGTGGGTCTCTTGGGCGAACTGCTCGATGACGGCGGTGATGGACTGGATCTCCTCCGCCTCCTCGTCGAGCACGGCCACGGTGCGGGCCGTGCCTTCCAGCCTGGTCTGCGCCTCTCGCGCTGCCTGCCCGGCCTCACCCGCCTGCTGCGCGCTCTGCCTGAGCGCGGCGGCGAGGCCAGAGGCGACCTGCGATGCGGCGTGCATCTGCTCGCGCTGCGCCTCCGCTCCCTGGGCTATCTCCTCCATCTGCGCCAGCGTCCCCCGCGCCAGACCGCTCAGGTTGGTAGCCGAGGTGGAGAGACGGTCGGCGGAACCGATCAGCGTCCCCGAGGTCTCGCGCATACGTTCGATAGCCTGGGCCAGGCTGGCGGCCATCTGGCGGAAGGAGGCAGCCAGCGCGCCGATTTCGTCAGCGGTAGGCGTCTCGGGCACCACGGTCAGATCGCCGCTTCCCAGCCGCCGGGCAGCTTCGGTGAGCCGCTCCAGGGGGGCAGTGATAAAGCGATTTCCAAGCCTGAGCCCCGTCCATGCGCCGCCAACGATCAGCGCACCTCCCAGAATCGCCACGATCCGGTAGCCGTTCAGAAAAAAGGCCTCGTACTGTTCGGCCTCGGTTTTGACCCGCTCGTTGGCGCGATCGTAGATCGCCGTGATTGTTTCCAGGAGAGCGTCAAGCGCCGCATCGGCCTGTTCTGTGTAGGTCTGCGGATTATCCGTCTCTCTCGAATAATAGAGCATCCCGTCCAGCAGCGCGTCGTAGACCTGGTATCTGGTGGAGAAGGCGTCCTGTTCAGCCTCCTCCATCGATTCCAGCAAAATGTCCCTGTAACTCGCTGCTCGTTCGCGGGCTTTTTCCGCCTGCGAGCGATATGCCGAGTCACCGTTGGCGAGGTAGCGGCCTGCGGCCCACCGTGTCTCCAGCAGGTTGGACTGCATGTGCACGGCGACGAGCTTTTCGCTAATCCCGTCGATGATGCCCTCAAAATTAAAGTAGAGCTGCCTGGCGTAGAAATAGAGGCTCATCAACAACAGCGCGCTGGTGAGCAACACCATGATCGAAAAGCCCAACGTCAGCGGCGTGACGACACTGCTTTTGCGCATCTTGCTTCCTCCGCAAATCCTTTTGTTTGCCGGACGTCATTCTTTACCGCGGAGGACGCTGAGGCGGGCAAAGGCCGCTCGAACGCCGAGAGTCCTCTCACACGAATAATACCCTGCGCGCTCCGCGGTGAAACCAACACCTATGCAGCGAACCGGTAGCCCACGCCCCGCACGGTGAGGATCAACTCTTCGTCTGGATAACACGCGTGCAGCTTGCGCCGCAGGTGCTGGACGTGCGTATCGACCACGCGGGCGTTGCCGTACCAGTCGTAGCCCCACACCTTGTTGAGCAGCGTCTCCCGGTCGAGCGTCTGGCCGGGGTTGGCGATCAGCAGGTGCAGCAGGTCGAACTCGGTGAGGGTCAGGTCGAGCAGCGTGCCCGCGCACTGGGCCTGGTGGCGGGCCATGTCGAGTTCGATCGGCCCGGCGCGCAGCACGTCCGTCGGCGCCGCGGCGCGGGCGACCCGCCGCAGCAGCGCGCGCACGCGCGCCAAGAGCTCTCGCTCGCCAAAGGGCTTGGCCAGGTAGTCGTCGGCGCCCAGCTCCAGCCCCACCACCTTGTCCACCTCCTCCGCCCGCGCCGTCAGCATCAGGACCGGCAAATGCGCAGTCTTGGAATTGGCGCGCAGGCGGCGGCAGACTTCGTAGCCATCGACCCCGGGCATCATCACGTCCAGGATCACCAGATCGGGCGTCCCCTGCCCCAACGCAGCGGACACGCCGGCGCCGTCTTCAATCCACGCCACCCGATAGCCAAAAGGCTCCAGCGCGTCCCGCACCGCCTCGGCGACGACGGGGCTATCGTCCACCAGCAGGACGTGTTTTCCGCTCGAATCGCCCATTTCACTCCCTCCTTCTACCGAACGACGAAATCCGGCCCGTCCATCTCCGCGATGCACGCGCTATCCGGCTCGACGGTCGGGTCGTCCAGGAACGCCAGGAGGATGCGCTGCGCGCAGTTTCCCGCCCCGCCGGTACTGGGGGCGTGTCCCTCGCCGGGGAACTCGAAGCAGTAACCAGCGCTCAGGGTCTCGGCGACCCGCCGGCCAAACAGCGGCGGCGTGGTCGAATCGTACTCGCCGGCCAGGACCAGGGTCGGAATGTCGCTGGTCAAAGGCTCGCCATCGCGTGGATCGAACGGCGCAGCGCCCCACATCTGGCATACCTCGATCACATCCTCGCCGCTGAGGGATAGCAGACCCAGGGCCTCGGTCAAACGAGAGTCGGCGATCAGGCCGTCGAGTGCGTCCGGCGTAGTGGCGAAGGCGTGGTCGTGACACTCCACCGAGATCATCATGCCAAGGCTGATACTCTCGTACATCAACAGCGGGGCGGCCATCCCATAGACGACGGGCTCGTAGTTGCCATCGCGGGCCTGATAGATCGCCTGGGGGATGAGAGGAATGGTGTAGGACGAACTCAGGGCCCACACGGCCGCCGAGGCAAAGCGGGCGCCGTTCACCTCGATGGCGTAGGACCGTCCGGTGCGCGGATCGGGTATTTCCACCACGACCGGCTCGGCATCCAACTGCTCGACCAAGTCGTAGAACACCACCTCCAGGTCCGGGTAGGCCGCGCTGCACGCCGGGTCGGCGGCGCAGCCATCGAACAGCACCTGTAACGAGGCCGCGCTCGATATCTCCTGATACAGACTGACGTCGATGGGCACCACCGAGTCCAGCACGACGCTGCGCACGATCTCGGGATAGTCGCGCATCACCGCCTGCGCCAGCCGCGTGCCGTAGGAGATGCCGTAAAGGTTGACAGGGAACAGCCCCGAAGGCTGTTCCCCGTAGCCCAACACGGCGGCGATGTCCTTGACGTCGGCGGCGCTGTCGGCGCTGGTGTAGGCGGCCAGGTTCACCCCCTCGATCACCAGCCGGTCGCGGCACATCATCAGCGCGTTGGTGTAGCGCTCCATCATCCCTTCCGCAGGAAAACCCCTCCCTGCATCCTGCAAGAAGAGGAGCTTCAACTCCAGGCAATCGAGCTCCGGCTCCGAGCGCCCCGTCCCACGCTGGTCGAAAAAGATAAAGTCGCGCTCGGCCAGGATAGGCTTGACCAGGAGGCCGTAGAAGCCTGCGCTCCATCCGAGCGACTCCATGCCGGGGCCGCCCTGCAGGTAGATGACCGGATCGGGAGCGGGGTCATCGCTAAAGCTGCGGTAGACGGCCACAGCCAGGCGGACCGTATCGGTGGGATCGCCGCTGCGATCCTCCGGCACGACCACATAGCCACAGTCGACCGTCGCGCCTGCAGGCACGTCGAAGGGGCAGGCGGCGGGCTCGAAGACGGGCGTGTAGACCACCTCCGTCGGGATCGGCGTGGAAGTCGGAGCTGGCGTTTCTGTGGGAACAGGGGTGAGCGTCGGCGGGATCGGCGTGTCGGTGGCGATGAGCGTGCGGACGCCGGCGCAACTGAGTGTGGCCAGAGAAAGCGCCGCCGCGAGGGCGATACGTGAGAGTTGTCTTCTTTTCATAGTGCCTTCCACCCTCGATTATATCCCAACGCCAGGGCTTGCACAAACGGGTGTGCTTCTGGGATGCGTTTGTCGTTTGGGGCAAACCTTCCCGAAAGGTAACTACTCAGGCTATTCGCCCGCGCAGTCTCTCTCGCTCGGAAAAGGGAGAGGCAGGGGTTTGGAGAGCGGCTTCGCCGCTCTCCAATCCCCTGCCCCTCTCTTTTCACACGCGAAAGGCAACTGCGAAGCAAGGCTGAGTAGTTACCCCGAAAGCTAGCATGACGCCATTTTGCGGCAATTCCAGCGCTTTTCCAGGGTGCTTTGACCACCGAGGGTGCTGAACTAGCTTTCGGGAAGGTCGGAAAAGGTCGTGTTCGAGAGATCAGGAACAGGTTCGGTAGACACGGTGGCTGAGGCTACGACCGCCGCCGATGCGGCATGAATTTACTTCCTTTTTCCCTGTACCGCGCCCGGCAGAGAATCTACCGGGCGCGGTGTTTGTGCAAGAGATGCCTCTGGGTTATAATCCCGTCTAGTGAGTGAATGAGGTTATCGATGAAAGTCGCGCATCTTGCCGAACATCCCGACGCCATCCCGACATTGGCATCGTGGGTCTACAACCAGTGGGGACACTGGATGCCGGCAGACATCATCCCGGAGACACTCGCAAGAGAGTTCGAGAAAAGAACGATACCCAGCTGCATTCCAGAGACGTTCGTCGCCGTAGAGGGCCATGCGCCTCTGGGGACCGCAAGCCTCGTCATACACGACCTGGCGGCGCGCAGGGATCTTTCACCCTGGCTGGCAGCCGTATACGTCGCGCCCGAGTTCCGGAATCAAGGGGTAGGCTCGGCGCTGGTTCAGGCGGTGACGGACGAGGCACAGGCGCTGGGCGTGGAGAGGCTGTACCTGTTCACGCCGGACAAGATGAGCTTTTACGGTCGCCTCGGGTGGCAGGCGCTGGAGCGCACGAAGCATCAGGGAAGAGACGTGACGGTGATGGTTTATGAGTTCTAGCGCGCGCAAGGTCGTCTGCTCGGCGCCGGGCCGGGCGGGCATCATCGGCAACCCCACGGACATGTACGGTGGATCGGTGATCTCGTGCTCCGTGGGCATGCGCGCGCGGGTGACGGTGACGCGCGCTGAAAGGCTCGTGCTGGCGACGAACGGGAAAGAGTGCGTCATCCGAGGCCGAGACGACCTGCGGCCCGGCCAGGACCTCTTTGACATCCCGCGGGCGATACTCGATTATATGCGTTTGCCGCCGCTCCACTGCCGCATCGAGTACGCGAGCGAAATCCCCATGAGCAGCGGCATGTCGAGTTCGACCGCCTTGCTGGTCGCCACGTTACAGGCCATCCTGGCCTGGCGGGGGGAGTATCCCAACCACTACCAACTGGCCGAGCGGGCACGCCACATCGAGCTGAACTATCTCGAGGTGGTGTGCGGCTATCAGGACGCCTATATGTGCACCTTCGGCGGGTTGAACTATATGGACTTTCGGGGCAAGCAGTTCTACCGCAGCGCCGAGGCGGAGCTCTTTGCCACGATTGAGCCGCTGGCCAAATATGCGCCGGAACTCCCGTTCTTGCTGGGATTCACCGGTGTGCAGCACGCCTCCAGCGCGGTACACAAGCCGATCCGCGAGCGCTGGCTGGAGGGGGAGCCCGCCGTCGTGAAGGGCTATGAACGCATGACCGAGATCACCCGCCTGGGCAAGAAGGCGCTGCTCATGCAGGATTGGCCCACGCTGGGCCACCTGATGAACGAGAACCACGCCATCCAGCGGGACTTGGGGGGATCGGGGGACTCGAACGAGCAACTGATCGCCGCCGCGCTGGGGGCGGGCGCGCCGGGGGCCAAGTTGGCCGGGGCGGGGAGCGGAGGCACGATCATCGCCCTTTGGCCATGGGAGGATGCCACGCCGCTGGAAGAGGCCTTGCGCGCGGCGGGCGCTTCGGCGACCTACCGCCTGGATATTCAGCCCGGGGCGATAGTAGAATCGCCTGTTGCGGGAGAGACGGATGAATAGGACGTATCTAGAAACCCTCTTTGCATTATCAGGCAAGACCGCCTTGGTGACTGGCGGTAGCGCAGGCCTGGGGCGGGGGATGGCCGAGGCGTTGATCGGCGCTGGCGCGCGGGCGGCGATCGTAGGGCGGAGCAAGCGCGTTTTTGACGCCGCCGAGGAGATCGGCGCGATTCCGCTGCAGGCCGACCTAGCAGACCGCAAGCAGGCGCAGGCATTGGTGGGGCAGGCCGTCGAGGCCTTGGGCGGGCTGGACATTCTGGTCAACAATGCAGGCGTGCAGATTCGACACCCTGCCGAGGTATTCCCGCTCGAGGATTGGGACAGAGTGTTGGGGGTCAACTTGGATGCGGTGTGGATTCTGGCTCAGGCAGCTGGGCGGCACATGCTGGTGCAGGGATACGGAAAGATCATAAACGTGGCGTCGGCGTTGAGCTTTGTCGGCGGAATCACCATCCCGGCCTACGCTGCCAGCAAGGGGGGCGTGGCACAGCTGACCAAGGCGCTGAGCAACGAGTGGGCTGGACGCGGGGTTAACGTCAATGCCATCGCGCCGGGCTATATGAACACCGAGATGTGTGCAGCCCTGGTCGGCAACCCCGAGCGCGAGCCGATGATCCTGGCCCGCGTTCCCGCCGGTCGCTGGGGCCTGCCAGACGACCTGAAGGGCGTGGTGCTCTTCCTGGCCTCGGCGGCAGCGGACTACGTGCATGGGGTGATCATCCCGGTGGATGGAGGGTTTTTGGGGCGGTAGGCCCGAGGTCCTTACGGGCGTCTTTGCACAGGACCGCCGCCCCAGGCTGTCCGCACACCGGCTGCGAGAGCTGTGGCGCGACGGTGATGAATAGGGGGAGATATGGCTAAACCATCGGCAAAACGGCAACAGAAGAAACTTCAGCGCAAGGCCGCCAAACGCAAGGAGAAACAGCAAGCAGTAGCATCTATGCCAAAAGGTCGCCGCGCACAGTTACGCGCATCCGCCGATTGGCCGCTGCACGAGTGCCTCTTGACCAAAAACTGGAAGGATACAAGTGAAATCGTCCAGATTTTGGTGGCCCGCAAGTCGCCCGCCGGGCAGGTCGCGGCTGGCGCATTCCTGGTCGACCTGGGCTGCCTGGGGGTCAAGGCTGCCTTCGGCCGGTTCTTTGATACCGAGAAGGAATACAAGGAACTGCGAAAAGAGGTGGAATCCCGGCAAAAGATGACCAAGGCCGATCCAAACCTGGCGGCCAAGATCATCCGCGAGGCAATTGCCTACGCCAAGGAATTGGGTTTCCACCCCGATCCCAATTACCGCGACGCGATGGTCGTTCTGGGCAACGCCGACCCCGGCGCCTGCGATGAGCCGATCCCACTGGGCAAGGATGGCAAGCCCTACTTTGTCCCCGGCCCTGACGATAAGGTGCAGTTGATCATGGCCAAGCTCACGCGCAAGCTGGAGCCTGACGGGTTCCACTACGTGATTCCCGTTGACGGGGATACCGAGGTTCTGCCCGAAGAATAGCCCGCAGCCAGGAGACCGGAGATTGGAGACTTGTCCTGAGCACAGTCGAAGGATTGCGTTCTACCCAGGCTGCCTGGTGCTGCAGCGCATGCCGGAATACGAAGCCGCGACCCGCGCCGTGCTGCGGCGGCTGGGGATCGAGCTGTACATCATCCAGCAGCCCGTGTGCTGCGGCTCGCCCGTCATCGAGTCCTTCAGCGCCAACTGGCTCTATCCTGCGGCCTACAACCTGGCACGCGTGGAGGAGATGGGCCTCGAAACAGTGGTGGCGGTGTGCGGCGGCTGTGCCAACACCCTCACCCGCGCCGCCCACGCGCTGCAGGACGCCGGTGTGCGCGCCGATGTGAACCACCGTCTGGAGTCACTGGGCCTTTCCGCCAGCGGCGGCGTGACGGTCAAACACCTGGTGCGGCTGCTGGTCGAACACGAAGACGACTTGCGGGCGCAGATCGTGCGGCCCTTGCGCCTTCGACAGACCCACGATAGACCTCCGCGCATCGCCCTCACCAACCCCTGCCAGGCCTTTCGCCCGGGCGACGTGATGGGGTATGAGGAATCGATGCAGCCACAGGATGTGCGCCGCCTGGTCGAGCTGACCGGCGCGGAAGTGGTGACCTACGGCGGCGAGGATGAGTGCTGCGGCGCGACGCTCTACCTGGCAGATCGCGACCTGTCACTGGCCGCCGGGCGGCGCAAGCTCGAGGCGGTCGCCGGAGAGGGAGCCGACCTGCTGCTGCACGGCTGCGGCAACTGCCAACTGCTGCTGCGCCGCTTCCAGCGGCTGATCGTGCGCGAAGACGACCACCTGCGCATCCAGGCATTGCTGCTGCCGCAACTGCTCGGGCTGGCGATGGGCATACCGGAGGCGGAGCTTGGGCTGCGCGAGGGGGTGTTGGCATGAAGCATCCAGAAGCCTGCACCCAATGCGGTACCTGCGTCTCCGTCTGCCCGGTAGAGAAGGTGGGTGGTCACGCCTTCGTCACCTTCCTTGCCGACCCCGAGGCAACCGACTATTCGGCGTGGCTGTGCACCTCCTGCCACCGCTGCGAGGAATCCTGCCCCGAAGGGGTACCCATCTACGCGCTGATTATGGAGCAGCGCCGCCACGAACAACCACCTGCCGGATATGCAGCGGCTATCGAGGCCGTCCTGGCATGCGGCGAATCGCTGCAGGTCTCGCAGGAGGATCTCAACCAAATGCGCGCGACGTGGGAATTGGAACGGGTGACGTTGCCTCCGCCAGGCCTCGTGCGCAAGCTGTTGTCCGGCAAGTAGGTGATTTTATCGGCGCGATCTGCGCGAATCTGCGTCCGGCGTCACTTGCGCACCAGCACGTACCGCCCGCGCGTCGTCTCCGAAGTAGCGGTGTAGAGATAGGTAGCCGGGCCAAAGAGGACGATATCGGCGTGGCCGATGCCCCAGTTATTGGCCACGTCCACGATCACCGGGTTACCGGGGCATTTCTCCCACGGTCCGTCGATAGCCGGCCCCGCGCTGCGGGCAAAACCCAGCGCGAACTGGTTATCGACGACGGTGGGGTCGCTGGGGCCGCGCACGCCTTCGTAGGCCATATAGTAGTGATCCCCCACCCGCACCACGTCCGCCGAGGAGATGGTGCGGAACTCGAAGTATGGATTGGCCGCCGCACCCAGGGCATCAAGCGGGCCATAGCCCGCCTCCGCCCCAAAGAGCGGGTTAGAAGCACACTTGCGCAGTCCCACCGCCCCGGCGTATTTATTGCCCACGTAGCAGCCCATATGACCGGGATCGCGTCCCAGCCCGACAAAGACGTAGAGCAGGTCACCCTCGATGGTGATACCCGGCGGCGCCCCGACCAGGCAATCGCCGTATTCCGCTTCGTTCCAGATGTTGGGATGCTCGCCGATCGACTCCGCCTCGGTGCACGGCCGGTCACTGGAGTGGAACTGACCGGTGCCCGGCACGCCGACCTCGGCCGCCCAGGTGATGCCGTCGGCAGAAGTGCGCAGAAACGTGCCCGCCCCCCATTCGTAGACCATGTAGGCCCGGTCGGCATCGAAAAAGACGCGCGGGTACTGCTGCTGGTGCGTGTGATCGGTAGGACCGCAGGGACAGGTCTTGCAGGAGAACAGGCAAACGGGGTCCTCCAGGACGAAATGCCGCCCGCCGTCGTGGCTCTTCCACAGCGTGACGCAGCCGGGAAAGGGGGCCGGGTCGCCACACTGGTCCACCACGCCCGCCGACCTGTGGCTGGCGTGCAGGTAGGCCCAGAACTCTGTTCCCCCCCGGTAGACGGTATCCGATTCGCCCACAGGCAGACCCACGTTGTACTCGTCGATCACCCACTCGGCGCTCCCCGCCCAAAACTCGTCCAGCGTGGCAAAGGTCCGGCCGGCCGGAGGTTCAGGTGTGAAAGCGGGAGGCGGGGACGCAAGCGACGCGACAGGCGCAGCAGTGGGAGGGATCGGGGTAAACGTGGCGGTGGGGGGAACGAGCGTGAAGGTGGGAGTGCGCGTGTGGGTTGGAAGAGACGTAGCCGTTGGAAGAGGTGTATTCGTAGCCGTTGGGATAAACGGAGGCAACGTCGGCCGCGAGGTGGGTGTGGCAGTCGGTGAAGGGGATGGCCCCGGATTGCAACCAACCGATACGAGCAAGATACAAGCACATAGAGAAGCAATCCCTAGCACATTGGTCCACTTCCAATTGGGCAGCGGTCGATGTTCCATCCAAACCTCCGTCTCCACTTTTTGAGGAAGCTAGTTTAACGCAGTACGAGGTAGAGGTCAAGCGACGTTGCTTCACGCGATACTTGCCGTTTGTCGTCATTGTAGTATACTTTACATAGTGCTTGACGCTGCTGGTTTGTTGTGGTAGTATTTAGAACGTGTAGCGACTCGTTTGGGGAAGCACAGTAGAGGAGGTGACCCGATGAAGATTCAACGCACCTTAGCTTGGAGCATGGCAGGCTTGGCGCTTGTGCTGGCCGTGGCAGGCTGTGTTTGTACTAAGAAGGCGCTTCCAGATGTAGAGCCGACGCCTGTAGGAGGCGCGCAAGACGTCCCTATGGGTGAGAACGCGCAGAATACCGCAATGGCGGGTACCGCACATGCACGCGAGACCCTGACCGCACAGCCGGGAGATATGGCTGGGGATACCCCCTCCTCGCCGGAGGCCACGCCGACCGAGGCCCCTCCCACCGCGGTTCCCCCCACCGCCATACCGCCCACGGCAGTTCCTCCCACGTCAGCGCCGGCTCCAACGACGGCGCCCAGCACTGGTGGTACGGTCACGTATATCGTCCAGCGAGGCGATACGCTCTATTCTATCGCCCGCCGCTACGGCACCACGGTCGAAGCTATCGCCAGCGCCAACGGCATCACGAATCCAAATCTAATTCGCGTTGGCCAGAAACTGACTATCCCCACATCGGGATCCCCTGTGCCGCCTCCTTCCGGCGGAACCACCTACGTGGTGCAGCCCGGCGACAACCTGTTCCGCATCGCGCTGCGCTACAACATGAGCTATTTGTACCTGGCGAGCTACAATGGCATCTCTGACCCGTCCCGCATCTACGTCGGGCAGGTTCTGAGAATCCCGTAGTCGTAACTCGCCGACAGTCGAGTAGAAACTTGAGCCGTGGGGGGTTTCCCACGGCTTTTTGCCTGTCACATAATCTGGGCGAGCTTTTCCGTCTTCAAGCCCTCTCCGCCTGTAGCAGCCGATACAGCGTCCGCCGCGCCAGCAGGTCGCCGCTGATAACGCCGCGCACTCTGCCGCCATCGACCACGGGCATGGCCGAGATTTCGTAACTCTCCAAGCGACGCACCACGTCGAGGACGGGGTCATCGGGACGGGCGGTGACGACATCGCGCGTCATGATCTCTGTCAGAGGCACATCCTCGGCACAGGCGATGGCCGAGGCGCGGGTGACATCCCAGTCAGTGACGATGCCCTCCAGCTCCCCATCCGCAGAGATGACGGCCAGCATGTCGCACGCTTCGTCGACCAGCATCTGCGCTGCGTCGCGCACGGTGCGCTCTTCCGCGATGGTGGGAATGGGCGACATCACGTCGGCCACGGTGCGGTAGCGCTCGCTGGAGGCGATTCTGCTCACGCTGACCTGCTCGGCGGCCTCGCAGGGCAGCATGTCGGGATCAGCCACGAGGCGATCCACCAGCTCCTGCATATTGCGACGGATCACCGTATCCCGCTTGGCCTCCCCGGCAACGCGCCTCTGCTCGGCCAGCGCCTCCAGGTCGGCCTGGTGATCGACCAGCCACTGCTCCACCGCCTGCCGGTCGCCCAGCATCGCGGCGGGGATGCGCAGGTGATCGGGCGTCTTTATCATCCGCTCCTGCGCGGCATAGATCACGCCGCCGGAGTTGACCAGGTAGTCGGTGGCGATGAGCACCCCCGCCTGCCAGTAGACGGCGCGCTCCATGCGCGCGCGGGCAGCCCTGCGCGCCGGGTCGGGCGAATAGGTGTTGGCCCCCTCCACGATCATCCCCCAGCGCCCCATCAAATCCACGGTCATCGAGGGATTGGAGGCGGCGTCTACGTCCAGGTAGTTGGCCACCGGCGCAGCCGGGACGAAACAGAAAGCCGACTCGCGCAGCAGGTCGTTGGGCGCGTTGGAGAACTTGGTTTTAGGATCAGGCGAACGCACGTCGATGAGCTTGTCCTGGAAATAGGGGAATGTCACCACGCCGTGCGCGTCCCGTGCGGCGAACAACTCTGAAATGGGCAGCCCGGCCTCGTCGTAGAGGTAGCCGGTAGCGTCGCTGATGCCCACGATGCGCGGGGCAGGGTCGCGCGCCTGCAGCATCTTGGCGGCGTGCGCGCCCACCGCGCCAAAGCCCTGGATCAGCACCGTCATCCCGGCGCGGGAGGGCACCTGCAAATTGGCGAACTGCGGCAGGGTGCGCAGGCGTTCGATCTCGTCCAGCAGCGCGTCGATGGCGATGACCACGCCGCCTGCGGCGGCCCCCAGTTGGTCGATGCGATTGCCGCCCATGTCCGCCGGCTTGGAGAGCGCGCAGTCGAGGCCGTTCTCGATAGCCACCGTCTTCATATCGGCGTCGTTGGTGCCCACGTCCGGGCCGGGGAGGTAGATATCGCGATAGCGGTAGATCAGGTGGGCAAAGCGGCACACGATCTCGGTGTGCTCCTCCGCCGTCAGATCGCGCTCTGGCGCGACGATGCCCGCTTTGCCCCCGCCGTAGGGCAAATCGGCTGCGGCATTCTTGAGCGTCATACCGCGGGCCAGGTTGTGGATCGCCAGGGGCGTCACGTCGGGCAGCATGCGGATGCCCCCCATCGACGGGCGCCCCATAGCCAGGTTATCCACCACCAAATAACCGCCGACCTCAAGCGTCGCCTCCTCGTCCCACATGCAGACCACCAGCCTCGGCCCCAGCCGGTCGGCGGTGATGCCCAGCCGCTGCAGACGGTCCACGTCGAGCGCGCCGAACTCTAAGAAAGCCAGCGGTCCCTCCCTACGCAGCCGGTTGCGCCAGGTACGCTCGGGGAGCGCGTCGTGCAGGGACTGACTCATACGTTTTGGAATCATTGGGAACCTCCTATACGTAAAACGTGATGTGCAAAACGTAAGGGGATGCTGAGCACGTCCTTACGTTTCACGTTTTACGGTTTACGCTGTTCACCGGTGCAACTCCCGCGCCGCCACGAACGCCAGCCCGTTCTCCGTCAGCGCCCGCGCGGTGCGGTTGACCGCGTCGTGCTTATCGAGATAGTTGCGCAGCATGAACGGCATGTCGCCTGATTTCTCCACGTCTTCCTTATCACGAAAGTAGTCGAGGATGTCGGATGGACGCTCGCGCGTGGCCTCAACCGCTGGGGGCGCGCCCTCGTGCTTGGCCGAGATGTTGGCCACGTGGTCGGCGATGGCCACCAGCTCATCGAGCCGGTCGTAGGGCTGGCGCACGATCGACTTCCACGTCTCGGTAATGTGGTGCTCGAACCGCACCACGTCCTCGAATCCCAGGTCGCGGCGAATTTGTGCCGTGATCTCCATGGTCTCGTTGTTGACCGAGTTGGACCAGTTGAAGCCGATCAAGGGACTGGTGCCGTCGGGCCGCGAAAAGAGCTTGGCCCCGATCAACGTCCAAAGCGCGGCATAGGGGTTGTCATTTCCGACGAACACGGATATTTTGAACTCATTGCCAACCCCCAGCTTGTAGAGCATATAGCCCAGGAAAATTGTGCCGGGGTTGATGTTGAGCACCTGCTTGATGCCGTAGGTAGTGTAGTAATAGAGGAACTCGTCCAGCCACTGCAGGGCGTGGTCGTTGGGCTGCCCCACCCCGCCAAAATAGCCCGTGATCGTCTCCGGACCGCCCAGGTGGACGTTGGAGCCATCGGAGCCCTTGGTATCGAGCGTCTCGACGTAGCTGGCGCCCACGATCTGCATCGCGGCAGCCACAGCCAACAGATCGCCGTCGGCCTCTTGCTCCTTCATCTTGCGCACGCGGATGTAGCGGCCTGGCATCAACTCGCCCCGCTCGATGGCCTGCTGGGCCTCGGCGATGAGGAAGGGGAAGTACTGCAGCGCGCTGATCTCTAGCGTGACCGCCAAACTATCGTCAAAAGTCACTTTATCAGCGCGCTCACCCAGCACCTTGTATCGATAATCGGCGACGGATATAAACGCCCCCTGGTCGCGCTGCTCGACCAGCCACTCCAGGTCGGCCACGTAGGCAGGCTTGACCTCCTGCAGCCGCGCCATCAGGTTGGGCAGCTTGCGCGCCTCCTCCGCCCGGCGGTTGATCTCCTCCGGGGTGCCGTACTTTTCCACCACCGCAAAAAAGTCATTGACCACGCGGCTATCGGGGTCGAGCAGCAGCGCGTTGATCTCGTCGAGGACATCTGACGCGATTTTGAGTTGATTTCTCAGGTTATCACCCATCGGACTACTCCTTTGTTGGCCGTAACACGTAAAACGTGAAACGTAAGCGCTCGTCCACCAGTCATTACGTTTTACACATTACGTATCACTTTTCCATCAGTTTCTTCAACTCCTCGTACTCATCCTCCTGCATCTCGAACCAGTTCTCCGGCTGGGGAAAGGTCCTGTCGGCGACCTCGCCCACGTACTGCTTCAGGCCATCGAGGATGAGGTTCCCCGCATCGGCGTACACCTTGGCCATGCGGGGTTTGAACTTGGGATACAGGCCGAACATATCGTGATAGATGAGCAGTTGGCCGTGGGCGTGGAGGCCTGAGCCGAGGGCGATGATGATACAATCCCCGGCGCGTTCGGTGATGACGCGGCACACCTGCTCGGGCACCAGCTCCAGCAGGATAGCAAAGGCCCCGGCTTCCTCCAACGCCTTGGCATCGTCGACGATCTTTTTGGCCTGCAGCGCGCTCTTGCCCTGCAGGCGGAAGCCGCCCAGGGCGCTGGCGCTCTGCGGCGTCAGCCCCAGGTGGCCCATCACCGGGATGCCGGAGCGGGCAATGCCATTGACGCGGTCGGCCATCTCGGCGCCGCCCTCCAGCTTGACCGCGTCACAGGCGGCCTCGGCCATAAAGCGCCCGGCGTTGCGGATGGCATCTTCGACCGAGGGTTGGTAGGTCATGTAGGGCATGTCGCCGATCAGCCAGACGTGGGGCGCGCCGCGGCGCACCGCCTGCGCGTGGCGGATCATGTCGTCCATCGTCACCGGCAGGGTGCTCTCATAGCCCAGCATCGTCATCCCCAGGCTGTCGCCCACCAGGATGATATCGATCCCGGCCTCGTCCTGGAAAGAGGCAGTGGGATAATCGTAGCAGGTGAGCATGACGATGGGCTCGCCGCTGGCCTTTTTCGTGAACAGGGTCGGGAGTGAGACTTTTTTGCGTTCGGACATGGGCATACCTCCTCGTGGAAATCGGTTGGGGTCCTAAAGGTATTATAGTCCAGACAAAGGCCGGTAGCAAAACAGGTGACCGATGGGATACCGCAATTTACACGCAGTTTGCCTCCAGGGTTATGGATTGTACTGC
>JAFGED010000061.1 GCA_016931785.1 Anaerolineae bacterium | reverse complement strand
TTTCGCGTGTGAAAAGAGAGGGGGCGGGGGCTTGGAGAGCGGCGATCCTTCGGCTTCGCTCAGGACAGGCGCCGCTCTCCAAACCCCAATCTCTCCCTTTTTTCGAGCAAGGGAGACTGCTTGGGCGAATAGCCTGAGTAGTTACCTCACTTTCAGTTCATTGGTCCTTCAGTTCCCTCTTTGGCAACATATGCTCCGGTATCTGCACTGCTACTACTTTGCCCTCAGCGCAGACCTCCCCGTCGGCTGATACCGTTGCACTCACCACGACCTTTCGTCCCTTGATCTCTTCCACACTCCCGCGGACCTCTAGCGGCACTCCCAACGGTGTGGGACGTACGTACTCAACATGCAAGGATGCCGTTACGAAACGCAGGGAGGGCTCTGTGTGCATCTCGCGCCCCTCTTGGCGATACGCCGCGGCCGCAGCCGTCCCCGTGGCGTGACAATCGATTAGCGAGGCAATCAAACCACCGTAAACGTAGCCGGGAATCGCAATATGATATGGCTTGGGGTGAAATATGGCAACCGTCTCCTCACCATCCCAATAGCTCTTGAGTTGCAGACCGTGCTCGTTGAGCCGGCCACAGCCATAGCAGTAACTCAGTTCATCTGGGTAGTAGTCTTGGAACGCCTTCTGTTTCATACTGCCGTCTCCTCGACGTGCTGGTCCATCTCCCAATAGTCGGACTTTTGCTCATCCCGTCACACTCTCCTAGAAGTGTCTGTTTGTGCGGGAACCTTGAGGTGTTATCCTGCTGGGGTAGTTGTGACGCCCTCCTTCAGTTTGCACGATGTAACTACTCAGGCTGTTCGCCCGAGCAGTAACTCTCGCTCGAAAAAGGGAGAGATGGGGGGCGAGAGCGGCTTCGCCGCTCTCGCCCCCTCTGCCTTATTCCCTCTTTTTGTCGCGAAGGGCAACTGCGAAGCAGGGCTGAGTAGTTACCACGAGTTTACTACAGGCCAGTAGAAAGGGCAAATGCGCACCCGCAAGGCGTGTTGGCAGAGGGAGAATGTACGAGGATAACCGTCTATGCTGTCTGCCTGTTCGATGCCCCCGGCGCCTCTTCTACCCAGGTATTGAACCAGATCACCGTGCAGCCGGGCGAATACGACCGGGCCACCGTCGCCTGCCCGGAGAGCAGCATCCTCACACATGGGAGTTGGACGACCCAGTCCGATGGGAGTCAAAAGATCGGTCATAGAGTACGTGACCATACCTGCCTACGCAACAGGCCAGGCGGCAGTTCCTACCTGCGAGAGTGGACAACTCATCACCGGAGGCGGATTTATCACGCATCTCGACCTCGTCATGCAATAGCTCGGGTCCATACGCTGGCGACCAGCGGCGAGTGTATGCGGCGAATCCCATGTTGTCCCCAACTACAAACGCATCCCAAACGCACCTTGGCTTGTAGAAGCAGAACGAACGTGCTATACTCCAGCCAGCGTTCGAAAGCGAGTCGAGCCAAGCGTGAACACCTTTACCCACCTCCGCGTCCATTCCTGCTACACCCTCCTGGGCGGCACTGCCTCCGTGGAGGCGCTTGCCCGCCGTGCCGCAGCCGATGGCCTGACCCATCTGCCCCTCACCGACGCCAACGCTCTCTACGGGGCTATCACCTTTGCCAAGGCCTGCCACGCAGCCGGCGTCCAGCCGGTCGTGGGGATGAGCGCGAGCGTGGCGCTGCCCGGCGACTTGGCGTACCCCGGAGATTCGCAAGCTCCCGGCACCCTGGTTCTCCTGGCTACCGGACTGGCGGGATACCGCTCGCTGTGTCGTCTCTCCTCGCTCATCCAGGGCCACACTGACCGGGAAGCCCGCGCCGCTCGCGGACTGAGCCTGGACGACCTGTGCGCCCATGCCGAGGGTCTGATCTGCGTCACTGGCGGCCGCCAGGGCTGGATCGAGCGCGCCCTGCGCGCTGGGCAGCAGCGAGTCGCCCGGCGCTTTGCCGGTCGACTGACCGATATCTATGGCCCGGCCAACGTCTACCTCAGTCTGGAGCTCCACAGGCCGGAGGACGTCCCCATCGCCCGGGAGATCGAGGCTTTGGGCTTACCCACCGTTGCCGTCCAGCCGGTGTACTGCCTCTCGCCCGATGATGCTCCCAGGCTGCGGCTTCTCAGGGCCATCGCTCTCAACTGTCCCCTCGATGCTGTGCCTGCGGCCGAGCTGCCCGATGGCGGCGATCCCGGTGTAGCGGTGCACTGGCTCAACCCGGAACAGATGGCCGAGCGCTTCGCCGCCTTTCCCGATGCTCTTGCACGGAGTGGCGAGGTCGCCGCCCGTTGCGAACCGGCTCTGCCGGAGGGGATGCCCATCTGGCCCGCTCTCGACCTGCCCGGCGGTCAGACGGCGGATGGCGCGCTGGCCGACCTGGCCCGTGCGGGCCTGGTGGAGCGCTACCCTCCCGCTCCGTCACCTGCCGCCTTGGAGCGCCTGGAGCGGGAGCTGGCCGCTATCGCTCGCTATGGCTACGCGCCCCTGTTTCTCGTCGTAGCCGACGTGGTGCGCTTTGCCCGGCAGGCCGATGTTCCCGTCAGCACCCGCGGCAGCGTGGCCAACTCGCTGGTGGCGTATGCCACCGGGATCACCACCGTGGACCCCATCGCGCACGATTTGCTCTTTGAGCGCTTTCTCAGTCCCGCCCGGGCCGACATCCCAGATATCGACCTGGATTTCTGCAGCCGGCGGCGAGATAGCGTGCTGGATTACGTGCGCCGTACCTACGGGGAGGATCGCGTGGCGCAGGTGTCCACGGTGAGCACGCTGCGCCTGCGCTCGGCGGTGCGCGAGACGGCCAAAGCGTACAGGCTGGACGAGGCCCGGATCGCGCAGTTGACCTCCCGCCTGCCACATCGCTACCATCCCGCCTCGCGACGGCGAGACCGTCGAACGGTTGAGGACATCTTGGGCGAGCTGAGCGACCCCCTTGCACAGACTGTGGTCCGCGAGGCGTCCCGCATCGTCGGCTTGCCCCATCACCTGGGCGTGCATCCCGGAGGCGTGGTGATCACTCCCGGCCCACTGACCGATACCGTGCCGGTGCAGTGGGCGACCAAGGGTTTCCTCGTCACACAGTACGACTTCCGCGACGTCGAAGCCATCGGGCTGCCGAAGCTTGACCTGCTGGGCGTCAGCGCCCTGACCGTGTTGGCCGATGCTGCGGAGCTGATCCACCGCGACCACGCGCCCGATTTTCGCCTCGACGACGTGCCTCTCGATGACGCCCGCACCGGCGATTTACTGGAGCGCGCCGAGACGATCGGCGTCTTTCAGTGCGAGTCACAGGGGGCGCGTTCTACCCTGCGCAAACTCAAAGCGCGCGGCGTGCGCGACCTGGCCGTGGCCAATGCCTTCTTCAAGCCCGGCCCGGCCACCGGTGGAATGGCGCGCACCTTCGTGCGCCGCTACCGGGGTGAGGAACCAGTGACCTACCTGCACCCGGCGCTGGAATCCATCCTGGGGCCGACCAAGGGCGTGCTCATTTTCCAGGAACAAATTCTGCGCGTGGCGCGCGAGATCGCGGGATTGAGCTGGGAACAGGCAGGCTACCTGCGACGGGGGATGAGCAAGATGAACCCCGAGGAGATGGCGCAGATGGAGGCTCAGTTCATCGCCGGCTGCCAGCGCCCCGCCCCTGATGGACCGGCGATGATGCCAGAGCAGGCGCACGTGCTGTGGGAACAGGTGGCGGCGTTTTCTGGGTATGGTTTCAACCAGGGGCACGCCACGGCCTACGCTGCCGTGAGCTTTTCAATGGCCTACCTCAAGGCGCGCTGGCCCGCTGCCTTCTTCTGCGCCCGCCTGGCGAACTGGGGTGGGTTTCACCACCCGGCGATGTACATGGCCGAGGCGCTGCGGCTGGGCGTCGAGATCCGCCCGCCGCACGTGAACGTCAGCGGGCGGCGGTTCACGCTGACCTGGGAGGATGGGCAAGCCGTTCTATGGATGGGGTTGGGGCAGGTGCGCGATCTGCGTCGCAGCGCGGTGCGCGCTATCGTGGAGGAAAGGCGCGAGCGTCCCTTCGCCGCTCTGCGGGACGTGCTACGACGTGTGGACCTTCAGGCCAAAGAGATGGCTCACTTGATCCAATGCGGGGCGCTGGATGGGCTTGGGAAAAGTCGCGCGGCGCTCTTGGCGGAGGCGGCGGAGGTCAGGCGGGCGGGAAGCGCGCTGCAGATGTCACTGTTCGGAGAGGGGGCGCTGGACCAGCCTGCGGTGGAATCGGAGCCGCCGGCGCAGCGGTTGACGTGGGAGCGCCGCCTGCTCGGGTATCCGGTCAATGGGCTGCGGGAGCCGCTGAAGCTGGTGGCGGGGCGTCTGCCGGAGCACGTGCCGTTGTGCGGCCTGCCTGAAATGGGAGGACGCACCGTCACGGCTGCCGGGGTGCGGCTGCCGGGGTGGACGGGTGGGGAGGGGTTCTATCTGTGGGACGGCGCGACGTGGGCCATCGTCAAGGGGCTCGAGAAGCTCCCCCCTTCCTGGGAACCGCTGCTCCTGCGTGGGCGCTGGGTCGTGGACGAGTGGGGGATGGGGTGGCTGCAGGCGACAAGTGTGCGCGTTATCGCCTTTGAGACCAACTCTGGCTGAGAAACGGGAGCCGGCGAGAGTCAGAGTTTTATGCTCAAAAGTGCAAACGATCTTGTCGTTCTGTGTTTGGCTTGTAGGCGACCGACTCTTGCGGTATACTTGTGGCATCGTATCTACTCAGGCCGTTCGCCCGAGCAGTGGCCCTCGCTCAAAAAAGGGAGATATGGGGTTTCGAGGGCGGCGATCCTTCGGCTTCGCCCCTCGACTCGCTCGGGGGGCGCCTCAGGACAGGCGCCGCCCTCGAAACCCCCGCCTTCCTCCTCTTTTTGTCGCGAAAGGCGACTGCGAAGCAGGGCTGAGTAGTTACGTGGCATCACACTATGGGCTTTGCCCAGAGGGTAAGGAGTAAGATGAGGATTGTTCTTGATGCAATGGGTTCCGATAATCACCCTGCGGCGGACGTCGCGGGGGCGGTGATGGCGGCGCGAGAATGGGGCGATGAGATTATCATCGTCGGGCAGGAGGATGTCGTCCGGCGGGAGTTAGCCGGTCACGACACCGCCGGTCTAAAACTAGAGGTCGTCCACGCCTCCGAGGTCATCGAGATGGACGACAAGCCAGCCCAGGCGGCGCGTGCGAAAAAGGATTCCTCGATGCACGTCGGGATGAACCTCGTGCGCGACGGCAAGGCGGATGCGTACGTGACGGCCGGAAACACGGGAGGTGTGTTGGCAGTGGCTACGCTGCACACTCTGCGGCGCATTCCAGGGGTGAAGCGTGCGGCCGTGACTGGCATCTTTCCACTGCCTGCGGGCAAAGTCGTGGTGCTGGATGTGGGAGCGAACGCCGATTGCAAACCTGAGTATCTATTTCAGTTTGCCGTGATGGGCACGATCTATGCGCGAGATGCGCTGGGGTGTGAAAATCCCCGCGTAGCCCTGCTTTCGAATGGCGAAGAGCCTTACAAGGGAAGCTTGCTCGTCAAGGAGGCGTACGGGCTGCTTGAAGGATCGGATCTAAATTTCATCGGCAACCTGGAGCCGAAGGAAGTCGTGGTCCGCCAGGCCGATGTCGTCGTCACCGATGGTTTTTCCGGAAACGTGTTCATGAAGACGTTGGAGGCGACGGCCAAGATGCTCACCGTTGCGATTCGGGACGAGATCAAGGCGGGTGTGGTGACTTCGTTGGGCGGGCTTTTGGCAAAGCCTGCGTTCGCGCGGGTCGGCAAACGACTCGACCCGAAGGAGGTTGGAGGGCTGCCACTTTTGGGCGTGAACGGTGTTGTTATTAAGGCGCACGGGCGTTCCGACGCCCAAGCGATCAAGAATGCCATCCGTCAGGCCCGTGAGGCTGTGAGAGGAGAGATTGTGGAAGCAATTCGTCAGGGGCTGGCAAGAGAGGAGTGAAAATGAGCGGACGCAGACGAGTCGTTGTGACTGGCATGGGAGCGATGACGCCATTGGCTTTGAATTTGAAGGAGACGTGGGAGGGATTGTTGGCCGGACGTTCCGGGGTCGGGCCTATTACACAGATTGATGCTTCTCCCTTCCCATCGCGTATCGCAGGTGAGCTCAAGGGTTTTGAGGCGGCCGACTATATCGACCGCAAGGAGGTCCGGCGCATGGCGCGCTGCTCGCAAGTGGCCGTCGCGACGGCGCAGGAGGCACTGGCCGACGCCGGTCTGGATGTGCCCGTATCCGATGGCGAGCGGGTCGGCACGTTGGTTGGAACGGCAGTTGGAGGTTTCGAGCAAGGACTTGACGCAGTGGATATCTTTCGAGAGAAAGGACTGGCGCGGCTTAGTCCATTTACCGGTATTTCGATGCTGACGAACATGCCGTCCTTTCACGTGAGCCTGTGGGCGGGGGCTATGGGGCCGATCAACACGGTCATCGCGGCATGTGCCACGGGCACGCAAGCCGTAGGAGAAGCTGCGGAGATCATCCGCCGGGGGGCAGCCGACGTGATGATTTGCGGAGGGGTGGAGGCGTTGATGCATTTTTCTGTAATCGCCACTTTCTGTGCCATGCGTGGCCTTTCCACCCGTAACGACGAGCCGGAGAAGGCCAGCCGTCCCTTCGATGCCGACCGCGATGGTTTCATCTACAGCGAGGGATGTGCCATCCTGGTGTTGGAATCGCTGGAACATGCCCGCGCCCGAGGGACGCACGTCCACGCCGAGGTGCTAGGATACGCTTCATCGGCCGACGCTTTCCACATCGCACAGCCCCATCCGGAGGGCGATGGGGCGTGCCGGGTCATGCGTTGGGCGCTGGAGGACGCAGGTCTATCGCCGACCGACGTGGATTATATCAATGCTCACGGAAGCAGCACGCCGATCAACGATGCTGTCGAAACCAAGGCGATCAAGAAGGTGTTTGGCGAGCACGCATACAAGTTAGCCATCAACTCGACCAAGTCTATGATTGGCCATGCGATGGGTGGGGCCGGGGCTATCGAGGCTGCTGTGTGCGTGCTGTCTGTCGAGCAGGGCCTCCTTCATCCGACGATCAACCTGGAGACCCCGGATCCGGAGTGCGATCTGGACTATGTGCCGGAGGGGGCGCGCAAGGCAGATGTGCGTGTGGCCCTATCCAATTCGTTTGGCCTGGGCGGCCAGAATGCCTGCTTGGCTATTGGGCGTTTCGAGGAGTAGGTAGATATGCAAATCGTGCGCAATGAACGCCACATTCGTGTGAGGAGTTTCATCGGCAAAAACATGCCGCTGGTTGGTCTGGGGGCGCTGGCTGTAGGGTTGATCATCTCGTTCGTCAAGCCGGAGCAATTGCTGGGGATGGCTGTGAGTATGTTGTTGGGAATTATTTTCTCGGTGATAGGCGGCGCCTTTGCCGAGCGCTATGCGGGGCCGCTTGCACATCACAAAGTGTTGAACGATGTGCTCAAGGGCCTGGGAGGCGAGTACTCGCTCGTACAATATCTCCTGCCGGTTCCCCACGTTCTCCTGGAACCCGGCGGCCTGACCGTTCTCGTGATCAAGTCACACCCCGGGCAGGTGACTTTCCAGGAGCGGGGCCGCTGGAAGCACAAGCAGCCTGGGAAATTCTTTCGTCAGTTGGTGGGACAGGAGGGAGTGGGGGCGCCTGATCTCGAGGCCGAGTATCAGGTGGAGAAGCTGAAGCGTTGGTTGGCCGGGCAAATCCCTGATATCGAGGTACCCGTGCGCGCTGCCATCGTCTTTGTCAATCCGAACGTGCAGTTGGATGCCGCGGATTCACCGATCCCCGCTTTCTATGGCAAAAAGATCAAGGCCTGGTTGCGGGGGCCGGGGAAACTCAGGTCCTTGCCGCCAGCGGTGTATCGTCAGTTGGTTGACGTGCTGGGTGTTGCTAATGGCGATGATGATGATGATGTATGAGATAATGGCTTGTTAATGAAAAAGCCCCGGCAAAAGCGCCGGGGCTTTTCGTTTGTGTACGTTGTTATCCACCCAACTCTTGCAGCTTGGATTCCCACTTTTTGTACAGCTTGTCGTAGGTCGCCTCGCTGATTTCCCCTGCGGCCAGGCGCACATCCAGATTGTCTAGCGTGGCCTGAACTTCGGCGGCCGTCTGGGGAGCAGCGGCAGCCGCCGCCGGAGCAGCCTGTTGCGGTGCCTGTTGCTGTTGCATACCCTGGGCCATCATCTGGGCCATCGTCATGCCCATGCCCATGCCGGCTCCGAGCTGCGCACCTGTGCCGGCGCCACCACCGCCGGGCTGTTGTGCGGCATCGCGGATCCCGCGCGCGGTCTGGAACTGCAGGTAGGCGCTCATGTCGCCGATCGCGCCCATAGAGGCTGCCTCGTCGATCGCCTTGGCCGTCTCCTCCGTCGGGCCGAGGTACTCGACGTAGACCGAGGTCAGGGTGCAGCCGCGGGCGGCAAACTCCTCGTCCGTCTTTGCCCGCACGCCCATCGTCAGCTCCTCCGCCATCCCGGCTAGCTGGAGGATCGACTTGCCCATCTCACCTATCAAGTCGGTCAGCTTGGTCAGGATCATGGAGCGGAAAAAGCCCTGGATATCGGCTGTGCGGTAAATGCCCTGCGTGCCGACGATCTTGTTGACAAAGAGCTGTGGGTCGCTGACCTGCACGGCGTAGGAGCCGCGTGCTTGCACGCGCGCCATCCGCAGAATGGGGTCTTGGATCGTGATGGGGGTTGGGGTGCCCCACTTTAGGTCGGTGAACTCGCGCAGGCTGACAAAATACACCTCGGCCTTGAAGGGCGTGTCACCGGAGAACGCCTTTCCAATCAGGTCGACGAGGTACGGGATGTTTGCCGTCGTGATGGTGTGCGTTCCGGCGCCAAAGCTATCAAGCGCCCGACCACCACGGAAAAACACCGCAGACTGGCTCTCGCGGACGATGACCTGCGAGCCGATGCGAAAGTCCCCCGATCCCCGTTCGGGGATGCGGTGTACCATCTCGGTACTTGCTTCATCGACAAACTCTACGATATCAAAGATTCGTGCCATTGCTCCTTACCTCCTCTACTGTGTGCCCAGCAATACGTGCTCGCGTTCGTCGAAGGTGGCGTTTGCCTCGCGGCAGATGTCCTGGACGATGCGGACAACTTGTTTCAGGCCCTCTCCAGTATCGATGGCCTCCATCAGGCGATCGTTTGCGGTGTCCAGCCGGTCGACGTACTCGAACAGCGCCGCGTCAAAGTTGTACATCTGTTCCAGCTCGTCCTGATTGATCTTGACGGCGTCGAATAGGCCGGAGTAGCCGTAACTGGCCAGACGGACGCGGTCGATAAAGGTCTGCAATTGCGTCACGGCCCTGCCAACGTCGTCGACCAAGTCGAGCTTGCCGCTGTTGATCAATTCCTGCTGTGCCACGTCGAGGCGCTTGCGCTGAGCCGTCATCTTTTCGGCCAGGGTCTGGCGCATCAGTTGGTCCGCCGAGCGTCGTTCTTGGCGTTCCTGGTACCCCTTCCATCCGGGAATGATGCTCCCCAGCTTTTCGACGAGATTGCGGCTGCCCTTTACTTTTTCAAAGATATCTCCTGCCATTTGCTGTCCTCCTTAAAATAATCGTCGGGCGACCAGTTTTCCGGTCGTTTCCAAAACCTACATGCTATACGCAGCTTTCTTATGCTTGGTTTCACTATCGACTGGATTCTATTCTGTTTCTAATGCCGCGACGCGTTTATTATAGTGGAATTTCTGTGAAAAGGGAAATTGCCTATGGGCTAGGGGGTGTATTTGTTCCTTGGGGCGTATACGCTGCTTGTGAGGAAATGGTGTTACCAAGGTGCAGTTTGGGCGCAAGCCCAAACTGC
>JAFGED010000060.1 GCA_016931785.1 Anaerolineae bacterium | reverse complement strand
TTGGAGAGCGGCGATCCTTCGGCTTCGCTCAGGACAGGCGCCGCTCTCCAAACCCCCATCTCCCCCTACTTATTGAGAAGATACCACACAATTCTTTGCATAGTCGGCTTGGCCGACGTGCAAGGCCAGGTGTGTGGCCAACCTGATGATGTGGTACGCCAGGGACTCGTACTCCTCGCCGCACGGACTGCGATATGGCTTATCGATCTGTGCCTCGTCAATCGATCCGGCCGCTTCCTTGGCGACGTTCACCGCGTCCCGCAGGTCTGAGAGCACCTTGGCCTTCGATAGGCCCGTCTCGGTGAACTCTTTATCCCGCTCGCGGACGTAGCCGTTCTTTAGGATCCCTGCGCCAAAGTAGTGGTTCAGGTTTCCGGTCAGGTGCCTGGCGAGCGTGCCAATCGAGTTCGGGATGCCGCCGCCTTTTGACCACAGTTGATCCTCCGATAGGGGTTCTATCAGCTCGATCAGTTGGTCGGCGTACCGCGCGATTTCTCTCACAGCCAGTTGTACGGTCGATAAATCAGCCATAGCCCTATTTCCTGTTACCCGCCATTGACGATGACCTGGCTGTGGATTTGCCGCACCGCGTCCACGGCGTCGGCGGCGGCGACGACGAGCGACAGCCCGCACTCGCTCGACCCTTGGGCGATGGCGACGACGTTGATGTCCGCCTGGCCCAGCGCGCCAAACACCTTGGCGGAGATGCCGGGGGTATCGCGCAGGCCCGCGCCCACGGCGGTGACGATCACCACGTTATCCCGCGACGAGATGCGGTCGATGTCCCTGCGGGCCAGTTCGCGTTCCATCTCCTCTTCCAGGGCCTTGACGACCGCCGACACGGTTTGCGTGGGGATCAGGAAGCAGATCGATTGCTCCGACGAAGCCTGGATGATCATCAGCACGTTGGCGCCCTGTCCCGCGACGGTGGAAAAGGTGCGGGCGGCAATGCCGGGCACGCCGATCATACCGCGCCCTTCGACGATTACCATACTCATCCCCTTGATGGCGGTGACGGCCTTGATCTTGCCCCTGGCCTCATCTGCCGCCTCACGGACGATGCGCGTGCCGGGGTAGGTGGGATTGAACGTGTTCTTGACTCGCAGCGGGATATTGTGCTGGATGAGGGGTAGGACGGTCTTGGGATGGAGCACCTTGGCCCCAAAGTAGGAAAGCTCGCCCATCTCGCTGTACGAGAGTTCAGGGATCACCTGAGCATCCGGCACGATGCGCGGATCGGTCGTCAGTACGCCGTCTACCTCTTTCCAATTCCACACCTCGTCCGCGTCCAGGCAACTGCCCAGGATGGCTGCGGAGTAATCGGTGCCTCCCCGGCCCAGCGTCGTCGTCACCCCCTCTTCCGTCGCTCCGATAAAACCGGTCACGATAGGGATGACGCCAGCATCCAGCGCCGATACCAGCCTCTCCTGGATTCGAGCGAGGGTCTTTTCCATCAGCGGCGCGGCGTTTTGATACTTGTCGTCGGTGACGATCAACTGGGTGGCGTCAATCGATTGGCTCTTGGTCCCCTTGTGACGCAACACCGCAGCCAGGGTGCGGGCGCTCATCCGCTCGCCCATCGACGTGATGGTGTCCATCGCCCTTGGGGTGATCTCTCCCAGGATGTGGATCGAGTGGCAGAGGGCTCCAAGTTCGTCCATCAAGCCCTGCACCGTCGAGAACAGTTGCTCCCGGTCTTTACCCTCTGGCAGCAGCGCCCCGATCGTGTCGTGGTGCTTGGCGTGCAGGCCGGCGATGATGGCGCGAAAGGCCAATTCGTCGTCGCTCGACACGGCCGTCTGGGCGCTGTCGATCAGTGCGTCTGTCACGCCGTTCATCGCCGAGACGACGACGAGCCGCCTCCACTCTTTCGCGCTATCCAATATGATGTCGGCCGTCTGGTTGATCGCGTCCACGCTGCCGACCGATGTGCCTCCGAATTTCATGACCAGTGTGCCCATGCTTCTTTCTCCTTTTAACTATTTCAAGAGCTCGCCAGCTTGATGATGTCCCCCATCACCCCGGCCGCCGTGACCTCGGGCCCGGCGCCGGGACCGGAGATGGTCAGCGGCGTCTTGTTGTACCGTTCCGTGTGCAGCGAGATATAGTTGGCAGGACCGCGCAGCGCTCCCAGCGGGCTATCGTACGCGACTTCTTGCAGGCCCACGGAGCTGCTCTCTGGGCCGACGCGCGCCACGTAGCGCAGGACCTTGCCATTTTCCTTCGCCGCGTCGACGCGGGCGGTGTAGGCGTCGTCCAGTGTGCGTGCCAGAGTCATAAACTCCTTTGCGGAGATATTCGCCATCGATTCTGGGAACAGAGATTCGACGCTCAGGTCTGCTTCCTCCAGCGGCCACCCGACGGTGCGGGCCAGGATGAGAGCCTTGCGCATCACGTCCTTTCCGCTCAGATCGCTGCGGGGGTCGGGTTCCGCGTAGCCCAGGGCCCGCGCGTAGGCGATGGCAGAGGAGTAAGGCATCCCTCTCTCCAACTCGGTGCACAGGTAGCCCAGCGTCCCGCTCAGGCAGCCCTCGATCTTGGTGATGCGGTCGCCGGTGTCGAGCAGGTAGTGCAGCGTGTCGATCACGGGCAATCCCGCGCCGACGGTGCACTCGTGGCGCAGGTTGGGGTACTCGAAGAACGCCCTGGCCGTGTTCCAATCCGTCGCCAGCGGGATCTTGTTTGCCAGCACGATGCCGCAGTCGGTCTCCATCGCTGCCAGCAGGGTGGGCATTGTCTTGGGCGTGGCGGTCATGTCGGCCACGATCGCGCCCGGGCGCAGCGCCTGATTCACCTCGTCCAGCGGGCGGACGGCGCCTGTCGATTCCAGCAGGCCGCCGCCTGCGATCGCGTCGAGCGCGGCGCGCAGTGTTTCTTCAGGTAGGCCGTCTGGATCGAGCAGCACGCCGCTGACATCGGCCAGGGCGATGGGGGTGAGCACCAGCCCGGTGCGGCGCGCGACCTCCTCGCCACGCTCGACGATCTGTCGCAGCAGCGTCCCGCCGATGTTGCCGACGCCCAGAAAAATGATGGGCACTTTCATTTGATCCTCCTTGCGTTCCGAGAAACCCGGTTTGTGAACGTTCAGGTGACCGGCACTTTCACTTTTGATCAGGTCGCATACAACGCTCATCTGAAAGGGCTTTTTGGGACGTTTGCCCAAGTGCCGGTCACCTTGCACCGTCTTTGTAAAACCAGGGTAACTACTCAGGCTATTCGCCCGAGCGGTTTCCCTCGCCCGAAAAAGGGAGAGATGGGGGTTTGGAGAGCGGCGAAGCCGCTCTCCAAACCCCCGCCCCCTCTCTTTTCACACGCGA
>JAFGED010000059.1 GCA_016931785.1 Anaerolineae bacterium | reverse complement strand
TTGGAGAGCGGCGATCCTTCGGCTTCGCTCAGGACAGGCGCCGCTCTCCAAACCCCCATCTCTCCCTTTTTCGAGCGAGGGAAACCGCTCTGGCGAATAGCCTGAGTAGTTACTGACCTGCGTAAATCAAAGTCCGTGTTAACCCACGTGACAGGAGAAGCATCCCGATGATGAAAATGGGGCCGGCCCAAAGACGCGGGAAAAATCGCTGGGGGTGGCTCGGTAGATGGTTTGCTTGGGGACGGAACCAGACAGGTATCCTTTTTGGATTGGTATTGGTGCTGGTCGTGTTCTCGGTACTATCGCCTCCCTTTCGGCAGTTTGATAATCTCATGCTTATTCTGCTGCAGGCTTCCTTCATCGGCATCGTGGCAGCCGGGCAGACGCTCGTCGTGCTGACAGGTGGCATTGACCTGTCGGTGGGCTCGTTGATCGGCCTGACCGGCGTCGTGGCTGCGCTGCTGATGAAGCAGGGGCTAGGCGCCGTTGGCCCTTTGCCTTCCTATGCGGCTATTGCCATTGCCTTGGCACTTGGGACGACGGTCGGCTGGCTGCACGGCTTGGTCATCGCCAAGCGCGACATGCCTCCCTTCATCGTCACCCTGGGCAGCCTGAGCGTCTTGCGCGGGATAGCATTGGTGATTACCAACGCATCCTCAATCAACGCCCTGCCGGATAATTTCAAGTGGATTTCCGACGCCGACTTTGGTTTTCTACCCATGCCGAGTCTCATTATGCTGGGGGCGTTTGTGATCCTGGCTTATGCGCTCCGCAATACCAAGTTCGGACGTTATACCTATGCCATCGGCGGCAACGAAGCATCCGCCCGTCTATCCGGCGTTCCTGTGGTTCCTTACAAGATATATGTCTACATGCTCAGCGGTTTTCTGGCGGCGGTAGCCGGCGTCGTCCTGATTGCCCGGCTGGATAGCGGCGCCTATATCTACGGCGAGGGCTACGAGCTCAGCTCCGTGGCGGCCGTCATCATCGGCGGTACCAGCCTGCGCGGGGGCATCGGCGGCGTGTGGGGAACCCTGGTGGGCGTGCTGATCATGGCCACGGTCAGCAACGGCATGGTGATGCTCGATATATCCCCGTTGTGGTACGATATCATCAGTGGCTCGATAATCCTCCTGGCCGTGCTCATCGACGTGGAGCGCCGCCGCGCGTACAAGGCGGCCCCCCGTGTGCAGATCCAAACCCTCACCGAGCGATTTTACCTGAGCGAGATAACGGCCAAGGTGGCTCAATTGATTAAAAGGCGCTTTGGGTCCCCGTATTGCCGGATATATATGATCGATCCCACGACGGACGATCTGGTCGAGTGCAAGGCGGGTGACCACACGATTGCCAGGGCCGGGAGCGTTGCCAGCCAGGTGAGGACATCTGGCAGCTCGGCGATTCTTGATAATCTGGTCTCCCGATCAGATGGCGACCTCTCCTTGCTTGACCCTGGCGTTCAATCGGCAGCGGTCATTCCGCTGACCCTGAACAGGCAGGCCATCGGCGTGATCGAGGTTCAGAGTCTGGCTCCACACAGCTTTACCCCCGAAACCGTGAAACAGATCATGCAGTTGAACGAGGAGATCGCACCGCCTTTGCGCGATGCTTGGCTGCTAGAGTGTGGATGGCTGGCGCGCCAGGCTCGCATCGCTTTGCATAACCTGTGGGATGACGTCCAGTTGGGCCGATGCTCCTTGGCCGAGTGGGCCTTTCCGGCCAGCCTCGATCATTCCGCGGAGAGCAGCCCGGCGACGCGGGGCGCCCAGTTGCGCGATTTGTTGTTGAAAACAATCGATGGTCTAAAATCCGACCACAGCCAGGGGGATTCCCGCACGGCGCGCCGCCACGAGATCCTACGCCTTACCTATGTGGAAAGTCACTCCGTCAACGAGGTAATCAAGGAGCTCAACATCAGCCGGCGGCAGTATTTCTACGATCAAAAAGTCGCGCTGGACGCCGTGGCCCATCTGCTGACCGCTCGTCAAGCCACGCAGTAAAAACCCTTCCCCTTTTGTACATTGAGGGCAGTTTCGGCTTGCCGAAACTGCGAAGGTGTGCTTCTGGTGCTCCAAATGGATGATCTCGTGGCGAAAACAGCGAGTTGATTGAACGACAGTATTCTCGCCCTCAAGCAGAAGCACACCCCTTTGCACTCTCATTGCACCCCCTCTGCGCCTGGATTGCGTTTTTCCTATTGACAATCGATCCTGCAATCTGGTATGGTAGTAAACGATGCCGAACGTGAGGTCCCCCTGGATGGCGCTGTTGAGACCTTCGCAAGATTGGGGATGAGACAATTACCGCACGACCTTTTTTGTGACGGATGGCTATCCTTGTGGCCGCTCACCCTCGTTTTCGTGAGATACATGCCACTCAAGATGCAGCCACCGTTTAGCGGTCTCAGTGGGTTCGAAATCGCGTTCGCAGCCGGCGCTTCGGCACGCAATTTCGGCGGCGCAAGGCACCGAAACTGCCATGCCTTTCGCGCGGAGCGCGAAAGGCCCTAGTCTCTGTGCATCCAGAAAGGAGGTGATGAGTTATCCATCACGACGTGGCGAAAAAAGAGTAGAGGCCACCGCTTCTGACAAAGGATAGCCTCTACCCAGAGAAATGTGGAGCGGAAACTCCACGCTCAAAGTCTACCAAACATTTACACAAAGTCAAGGAGGAAATGAAAATGTCAAAGCTCAATCGGCGTGATTTCTTGCGCATGGGCACAATATCCGTCGCTGGTGTCGCTCTTGCTGGCTGCTGCCCGGAGCCGGTGAAAGAGACGGTAGAAAAAGAGGTCGTGATTACACAGATTGTGGAGAAGGAAGGCGAAAAGGTCGAGGTGACCAAGATGGTTACCGTCATCCCGGAAGTCGAACCTACCGCTGCTGCTAAAGGGCTCACCGTCTACATGCAGATGGGCGGCCAGCAGGGCGATCCGTCGACGCTGGCCCGCACCAACGGCGCCAAGGCCGCTGCCGAACACCTGGGGGTCGAGCTCTTTGAGCAGTACTCGGGCTGGGACCCACAGAAGATGATCGATCAGTTCAAGGAAGCCATTGCCGCCGAGCCGGACGGCATCGCCATCATGGGGCACCCCGGAGAGGATGCCATGGGGCCGCTGATCGATCAGGCGGTAGGCATGGGCATCGTCGTCACAAGTGGCAACAACCCGCTCCCCACCAACGAGCTCAAGTACCAGACCAAGGGGTTCGGCTATGCCGGAGCCAACCTGTACGACGGTGGCTATGTGACCGGTTTGGCTATGGTGGCGGCCGGGCTGCAGGCCGGTGACAAGGCGCTCATCTACGACATCTGGCACCAGGAAGGAAGGAGTGAGAGCCCTCGGGGCATCAAGGAGGCGCTCGAAGCTGCCGGAGTCGTGGTAGATACACTCGACGTCACCAACGACGTGGACACCGACGCTTCGCTGGCAATCCCGATCCTGACTGCATACATGGAGGCCAATCCCGACCTGAAGGCGATCGGAACCCAGCACGGCAACATCACGTCAACCTTGCCAAAGGTGCTCGAGGCCGCGGGCAAGTCGCCCGGCGACGTCATTGTCGGCGGCATCGATCTCTCGCCTGCGACGATCGACGGCATCAAGGCAGGCTGGATCAGCGCCAGCTTTGATCAGGTGCTGTACCTGCAGGGTTACTTCCCTGTTCAGCAGATTTGGCTGATGGCGAACTATCTCATCCCAGGTCTGCACATCAACACCGGTGTCGGCACTGTGACCCCGGATAACGTCGGCACAATCGCGCCCCTCATCGAGGCAGGCATCCGCTGATCCGGTTTCGAGATGCCCCCGTCTTTTGTGGCGGGGGCATCTTCTCACGATACACAAGGAGGCTTATCGTGGTTGAAGCTCCTACCCAGCCTTATGCTGGGCGACTGGTCAATATCGAAAAGTACTTTGGCCCCGTGTGTGCCCTCAAGAACATCAATCTTGATATAGGTCGTAACGAGATCGTCGGGCTGATTGGCGACAACGGCGCGGGGAAATCGACCCTGATAAAGATCATCACCGGGGTGTTCCCGCCGACCAGCGGCCAGCTCTACGTCGCCGGCCGCAGGGTGAATTTCAAAAAGTACAGCGTCAAGCGGGCGCACGCGCACGGCATAGAAACTGTCTACCAAGATAGATCGCTAGGCGAGAAACAGGTCTTGTGGCGGAACTTTTTTATCGGCCGCCAGATTACTCTCCCGTTCGGTTTCATCAACGTCAGAAAAGAAAAAGAGATCGCTAACGAGATCATGCTCACCACCATCGGATTCCGCGGCAAGGGCATCACCGTGGATTCGAAAGTGAGCGTGCTTTCCGGCGGAGAGCGCCAGGGAGTGGCGATCGGACGGGCTATGCATTTCCAGGCCGAGCTCATCATCCTCGACGAACCGACGACGGCCCTCTCCTTGAAGGAGGTGCGCAAGGTGCTCAACTTTGTGCACAAGATCAAGGAGGGCGGCAAGGCGTGTATCTATATCTCCCATGACATTCAGGATGTGTACGAAATCTCCGATCGCTTTGTCATCCTGGATCGTGGACAGATCGTCGCGAGCATCCTCAAGGAAGAGATCTCCCTGAAAGCGTTGGACGAGTTCCTGCTCGAATACGCACATGGCTTGAAGGACAAGGAAGACTCATGAAACGAAAAAACTCGCTTTTGGCATCCATCGGGAGAATTGAAGGTCTCCCTGTAGTTGGGGTCTTGTTACTTCTGTACGCTATATTCTTGATCACGGCACCGAGGGTCTTTACAAGACCCCTGATCTATATGTCGTTCCTGCAGACTGTGTCCCCGCCACTCGTTCTTGGCTTGGGGCTTACCCTCATCATCACCGCTGGGGAGATTGATTTGAGTTTCCCTGCGGTGGTCGCGCTCTCCGGATTTGCCTTCTCCTGGTGTTTCAAGAACTTGGCAATGCCCTGGTCCCCTTGGATCGGCGCTGGCCTCGCCCTTGTCGCCGGCGCTGTGGTGGGGTATGTTAACGGTGTGCTGGTCGCGAAAATCCGCGTGCCTTCGATCATGGCTACCCTGGCCACGCAGTTCTTTTGGTACGGGATCACCATCTTGATCGCGGGTGGTCTTCAGCTGAACATCAAGGAGATAGAGGAGACTGCCATCCACGCACTCCTCACCGGCAGGATTCCTACTCCCCTGGCCTTTGGCGGTACGGCCTTTGAGATTCCCGCCCAGGCGGTCTGGGGACTGGGACTTGCCGTTTTCCTGTGGTTCATTCTCAACCGGCACACGTTCGGCGAGGCCGTCATGTTCATCGGCGATAATCCCAACGTGGCGCGCGTTATGGGAATCAACGTCGAGTTGACCAAGATCAAGCTGTTCACGCTGATGGGTGTGATTGCGGCTTTTGCAGGCCTGTTGCTGACTGTCGAAATCAACGTCTTTTTCCCGACGCAGGGCGAAGGCTACATGCTCAATACCATGGCGGCGGTTTTTATCGGCGGGACCTTGATCTCTGGTGGTTTGGGGGGCATCGTCGGCACGTTTTTTGGTTCCTATATCATCGGCTCGCTTCAGGCCGGAGTTGTTGCCACCGGGGTGACCAGCTATTGGGTCCAGTCGGTGATGGGGTTCATCATGGCCGCCGCTGTCGCGCTCAACGTCATGATCGGGGAGGGGCAAATCGGCAGGCTCTCTGCCCGGATTCGTCACTGGATCGTGCCTGAACGGCTGCAAGTCGACGAGGCATCGGACGCGGGCGGTGCGCCCGTGTGACCATCACACATAGGAGACCGGATGCTGTAGTGAATGCCATTCAGAGCGCCAAGACCTCTAGCCGGGAGACCATCCTTGAGATGCAGTCCATCTCCAAGTCTTTCTCCGGTATCGACATCTTGCACGATGTGGACTTTGACGTGCAACGGGGAGAGGTTCACGTTCTCCTTGGGGAAAACGGTGCGGGTAAGTCTACGCTGATGAACATCCTGGCCGGTGTGTATCCCTGTGACACCGGCCAAATAAGGTGGCGTGGTCAGCCCGTGCGTTTCAAGATTCCTCGCGAGTCACAACGTGCAGGCATTAGCACGATCTATCAAGAGTCCAGCCTGAACCCGCAACTCTCCGTGGCTGAAAACGTCTTCTTGGGCCAGGAACCAAACCGGCTTCCTGGCCTTCCCCTCATCGATTGGAAGCAAGTATACGGGCAGACCTTTAGTTTGCTGGGCCGTTTGAATCTGGGCATCAATCCCTACGCTCCAGTATCCAGCCTGGGAGTGGCCGAACAGCGCATGGTCGAAGTCGCCAAGGCCCTGTGCCGGTCGGCGGATCTCATTGTGATGGATGAGCCGACGGCCAGTCTCTCGCCGCCGGAGGTCGAAACCCTGTTCCAGCTCATTCGCACGCTGACCGCACAGGGGGTCGCCGTGGTATACATCAGCCATCGGCTGGAGGAGATCACAAAGATCGGCAGCCGCGCCACTATCCTGCGCGATGGGAGGAAGGTGACGACCGTATCGCTCGCCGATGCGACGACCGATCAACTGATCCACCTAATGATGGGCCGCAACCTGAGCGACAAGTTTCCACAACGCCGCACCTCGCCCGGGCCAGAGGTTCTCCGGGTGGATGGGCTGACGCGCTATGGCATTTTTGAAGATATCTCGTTTGGCCTGCACGCCGGCGAGATTGTGGGAATCACAGGCCTGATGGGGTCCGGCTGCATGGCGTTGGCGCAGGCTATCTTTGGCCTCGCCCCTCTGGACGAGGGTACTATCTATATGGATGGCCGTCCTGTGACCATAGATTCGCCACAGGCGGCTATTGCCCTCGGCATCGGTTTGCTGACGGAAAAGCGCGAGCGTCAGGGATTGATTCTGGATATGAGCACCCTGGAGAACATCACCCTGGCTGCCCTGCAATACACCTGGCAGGACTCGTTGCTAAACCTTGACGCCGAGCAAGACCTGGCCGAGCATTACATCGAGCGCCTCAACATCAAGCCTCCCAGCACTGAATTTCCCACGCGATTTCTCTCCAGCGGGATGCAGCAAAAGGTCATTCTCTCTCGCTGGCTGGCGACCAACTCCCGCGCGCTCATCTTTAACCAGCCTACGCGCGGCATCGACGTGGGCAGCAAGGTGGAAATCTATCGTTTCATGGCCGACCTGGCCGAACAGGGTGTGGCCATCATCATCGCCAGCTCGGACCTATCTGAAATCCTGGGGATGTGTGACCGCATTCTGGTGCTATACGAGGGATTGCCTGTGGCCCTGCTGCGCGCGAGCGAGACCACGGCTGAGGCTGTGATGGCCTATGCCAACGGAGGAACTCGCTCATGAGGCAAGCCCAAGTCTCACGCGGGCTCGTCGTTGCACTCATTTTGACAAGCGTGGCATTGATTTGCTGTACCTTTGGATGTAGTTCCACGGGCAGGACGGAGGGGGGCACGGGGGCCTCTAGGGTGCGCGTGGCTATCGTGCCGCCTGGTTTCACCAGCCCGTTCCACGTCGCCATCAAAGATGGCGCTTTTGCAGAGGCCTCGAAGCGCGGCTGGGAAATAGATATCGTGGCTGCTGAGCGGGAGGGTGACTTTGCCGGACAGGTGGCTGTGGTTGAGCAAGAAGTCCGTAAGGGAGTTGATGCCATTGCCATCAATCCCATCGATGCCAAGGCCATCGTCACCGCTGTCCGGGCGGCCAACAAGGCAGGTATCCCGGTCTTTATGCACAACCTGATCACGCCTGTGGACAACGGTGAGGTCGTCGAGTACATCGGCTACGATCAATGGAGCGGCGCTGCTAAATTGGCCCAGTACACCTGTGATTTGCTGGACGGCGAGGGTGAAGTCTTTATTCTGACGGGCATTCCAGGCTTTCATGCCAATCGTCGTACGCAAGGCTACAGGTGGGGTTTGGAACGGTGGTGTCCGGGGGTCAAGGTCGTGGGCGAACAGACTGCGGAGTGGGAGCGTGAGAAGGCCGTCAACGTCGCCACTATGGCTCTGCAGCAGCGTTCCGAGATCGACCTGTTTTACGGCAACTCGGACGAGATGGGCATTGGCGCCTGTATTGCCGCCGAAAAGATGGGCCGCAGGGTCAACGAGGATATCTGGTGCGTCAGCATCGATGGCAACGACGTCACTCTCGATTTGATCGAGGAAGGCAGGACCACGGCCACCCTCGGTGTTTACCCCAATTTGATGGGTGGGGTGGTCATCCAGCAGATGGAGAAGGTTTTGAACGGAGAAGACGTGCCCTATATCTTGGAGACACCTTCCATCGTGGTAGACGCCACTAATGTCAGCGACTATCGCTCTGGCGCAACTTGGATAGAACCAAAACCGGGCTTGCCGGAGCTGGACAACGGCCTTCCATCTGGGGAATATGCAGGGCGGTAATTCGAGAGATGGGTCTGGCGCTTTTCATGTCCCTCTCCTGTCATCTGCCTCGAAAATAGACTCTGTAGGTCACGCTACCAGCGTGCCCTTGTGGGCGCCGTCACGTTATTAACGTGACCTCCATTTTCTACCAGGAGCATCGAGGGGAAGGATATCGTCGTTTGACGGTATCTACTCAGGCTATTCGCCCGAGCAGTCTCCCTCGCTCGAAAAAGGGAGAGATGGGGG
>JAFGED010000058.1 GCA_016931785.1 Anaerolineae bacterium | reverse complement strand
GGCAAAAGTGGGATGGGGAGCGCGAGCCTGCTGCCCGGCGGTGGGTACGGCGGCGTCGATACGCGGGTGGCCAACAACATCGTCATCAATAACGAGGCGGCCGGTTTGACGGTCGGCTATGCCGCCGGGTGAACTCAGAACATGACCATCGACTATAACCTGTATCACCTCAACGGCTGGGGAGGGTTTTGGGGTGCCGGCCCGATGATCGTCCGCGAGGGAGGTTCGTGGGAGCCGCAGCCGACCTTGGCCGATGTTCAGGCCAATACCCCGTGGGAGGATCACGGCGTGGCGGGCGACCCGGCCTTTTACGATTACAATCCCGCCGATCACGTCATGGACGATGGCTCCTGGCCCGACTTTCACCTCACGCCGGCCAACGCCAACGCCATCGACGCGGGAACGGCCCAACTGCCTGCCTCGCTGGCGGCGCTGCTGGACACCTTCGACGTGGACGACACCACGTGGGGGGCGGCTATAGATATCGGGCGGTACGAGGCCGGGTTTGCCGTGGTCCCCACGCCTGCCTTCCGGGCCATCGAGGCAGGCGGTACGGCGTACTATGCGTTGGCTATCTATCCGCCCGACCTGCCGCACGCTGTCACGCTGACGCTATCCAGTCCGCCTGCGGGCCTGACCTACACGCTCAGCTCCGGCGTGGTCACGCCCGGCTCGGCCGTCACCCTCACCGTCGCGCACGATGGGTCGCAGGCCGGGCTGGATGCGTGGCATACGGTCTCGATCACGGGTGACGGGGGCGGCTTCATGCAGGTGGCTGACGTGAGCCTGCTGGTCGGCGGTGAGAGGATATATCTGCCCATCGTTTTCCGGGATGATTAGTTGGGAGTTACTGCTGAGGCGCATGCCTGGAAAGGCTGTTGTGTGCAGGGGATACCGTTTCGCTGGACAACAACCGACACATTTACAGCCTGCGAAGCACCCTGAGCCCGTCGAAGGGTGCGACTTGCAAACCCGCATCCTTCGACGGGCTCAGGATGCTCATTGGGGCTACTGAACGCGAGTGGAGGGAAAATTCTGGCGGGCAAGTGATAAGGCGGAGGTGGACAATGTGCGAGAAACTGGTCGTATGGATCGTGGTGTTTGCCGTCGCGTTGCTGGGCGCTGCTCCGGCGCTGGCTCAGGAGGATGGGTACAGGGAGACCTTTGACGACCCCTCGCTGCCGGAGTGGGAGCACTCCCGCGAAGTGGTCGTGACGGGTGGGGTGCTCAAGCTGACGCCGGGCAGCTACGCCCTGCGCCTTGGCGACTGGACCGATATCACGCTGACCGCCAGGTTGCGGTTTTCGGGCGAGGGAGAGGTGCTCGTGGGTTACTACTTGCGCGACGAGGGGCGGTACGGCGTGCTGCTCAGGGAGGGGCTCGTCGTCTTGGATAAGGAGCGGCAGGGGGTGCACACCGTCCTCGCTACTGTTGAAGGAGCGCCGGTGCAGCAGAGCACCTGGCTGACGCTCAAGGTGGTCGTTTCCGAGGGTCAGCACCAGGTCTATGTGGACGATGCGCTCCAGGTGACGGCTACCGATCTCGATCCGTTGGAAGCAGGGGCGGCGCTGCTGCACACGATGGGAGATGTCACCGCCGAGTTCGATGACCTGGAGGTGCGGGGCAGGCGCGCCGAGCCGCGCCCGCCCGAAGGCGAGCTGCCGCCCGAAGAGCCCCCACCCTCTGAAGGCGAACCTCCACCAGCGGGGGAGCCCGGCGGCGAGCCTCCTGCGGGCCAGGCGACGCCGCCACCGGGCAGCGCAGGCGGGACCGACCAGGTGACGGGCAACGGCCTCATGGACGAGTTCTTTGCCAGCCAGGCGAGCAACCTGGAGCTGGCGACCTTTGTCATCAACCTCGCGCTGGCGGTGGTCTGCTCCTGCGTCCTTAGCTTGGTCTACATTCACTGGGGCGCGTCGCTGACCAACCGGCGCAAATTCGCGGCCAACTTTTACCTGCTGACCATCACGACCACGTTCATCATCTTGGTGGTGCGCTCGTCGATAGCGCTCAGCCTGGGCCTGGTCGGTGCGCTGTCCATCGTCCGCTTTCGCACGGCGGTCAAGGAGGCGGAGGAGCTGGCCTATCTGTTCTTTGCCATCGGGCTGGGGATCGGGCTGGGCGATAACCAGCGCTTGATCACGCTGGTGGCGCTGGCGGTGGGCATCCTCATCGTGGGCCTGCTGCGGCTGTTTCGCCGGTCGCAGGCGGACGTCAACCTGCACCTGACGGTCGTCAGCCACAACCCCGGCAAGATCGAGCTGGATCAGGTGATGGAGGCGCTGCGGCCGCACACGGCCAAGCTAAAGCTGCTGCGCGTCGACGAGACGCCAGAGGCACTGGAGACCTCGTTCCTGGTCGAGTTCAGGCGCATTGCCAACCTGAACAGGGCCCGCGCCGCGCTCAAGGCGCTCTCGGAGGGGGTCGAGATCACGTTCCTGGACAACAAGGGGATTTGGTGAATTGGGGACGCAGATGAACGCCGAAAAACGCAGATTTTGACATTTTGCGACTAAAATCCGTGTTCATCTGCGTTCTAAACTCAGATTGGGATAGATGGTGTGATGAGCGAAGCACAAACCCGAGACTTTCGTTACGAACGCAAGTTCCTGGTCGACCAACTGGACGTGCAGCGGGTGCGTGCGTTAGTCAAGCTGCACCCGGCGATGTTCTACGAGCCGTATCCGCCGCGTTACGTCAACAACCTCTACCTGGATACCGAGTTGCTGGACAACTACCAGGAGAACGTCAGTGGGGTGGGCGAGCGGCACAAGGCGCGCGTCCGTTGGTATGGCGACCTGTTCGGGCAGATCGAAAGGCCGGTGCTCGAGTTCAAGATCAAGAGCGGCCTGGTGGGCACCAAGATCAGCTATCCTTTTGCGCCTTTTGTGCTGGACGGGCGCTTCAGCCACCGGTATTACCTGGATACTCTTCGTGTAGCGAATATACCCGATCACGTGAGGCAGCGTTTGCGCGGGCTGCACGTGGTTTTGTGCAATCGCTATTACCGCTGGTACTATGCCACGCGCGACGGGCGCTTCCGGGTGACGGTCGATACTGAGATGGCCTTCTATCAAGTGCGAAAGGCAGCCAACCATTTCCGGCACCGCTGCGTGGATCATAGAAACGTGGTGGTGGAGCTCAAGTACGGAAAGTCGCTGGACGTGGAGGCGGAGCGGGTATCGCGGGTGTTTCCCTTCAGCGTGACCAAGAACTCCAAGTACGTGACCGGGATTGAGCGGGTGTATCTGTAAAGGGGGGAGATGGACGAGACAGTTCGATACGTATTGACCGCACTTGGCATTCTGGCGCTTCCGTGCTTGGGCGCTCTCACATTCATTGCCTTCGTCGTGGTCGGGATTCTGCTAGCACGCAAGCACCGCCAGAGATGGGATGAGGCCTGGGTAGAAGTCGCCCGGCGCACCGGCCTGACGTACGCCAGCAAGACGCTGGAGCAGCTCGGTCAGGAGGCGCAACAGCAGGCTGCTATGGAGCCTCCTGGAAAACGCAGGCTGATTCGCGTCGCCCCACCTACCGCGCCGCCGCGCTTGGTGGGGCACTACCGTGGCTTTGACGTGGTCGTCGATGTTTTCACCAGAGATTTTGGCGACGATATTCTCGACGAGCGCCGTTTCACGCGCGTCATGGTCCCTGTCCGGAACCGCGAGGACTGCCGCCTGGCGATACGCAGGCGGCGCTTCCTGAGCCCGGATTCCGCCCTGAAGGCGCCGGAGGTTCGAGTGAGTGCCGTCGGTGAGGGCGACTTTGAGCGGCGCTTTGTGGTGCAAGGCGATCCCGAGTATGCGGTGGCGCGGTTGTTCGCCGATGGGAGCCTTGCTCAACGCCTTGCGGAAGAGGCGGCGCAGTACGAGGTGCGGCTGGAAAACCAGGAGGTACGCCTCGTGGCAAAGGGGCTGGAGATCAGGCCGGACGTGCTGCCCGCGCTGCTCGATCTGGCGGTCGACTTGGCTGCACGGGTTGATCGAGGTTGACCGAGGGAGTCAGACAGTTGATCCCGCGGAGGGGAAAATGAACGGCAAAATTCGTCTCTGGTTTGTGGGCACGGCGACTGCCGGAGGGCTGGCTTTGGTGTGCTTACTGCTGGCGTGGTGCACGTCGGCCGGCATGGCCTCTGCACAACCGGTGCGGTTCAGTGCTGGACTGGACGTGCGAGCAGATTCGGTCTCTGCCAGCTCCGAGTTCACCATCTGCACAGCTACAGGGCATCAAGGAAACCCGGCTATCCACGGCGACATCGTCGTCTGGAGAGATAATCGCGGTACCGACGGAGACATCTACGGCTACGATCTGAGCACCGGGCAAGAGTTCACCATCTGCACCGCTGCAGGTTGGCAGCAGTTTCCGACTATCCATGGTGACGTCGTGGTCTGGGAGGACCGGACCGACATTCACAACTCCGATATCTACGGCTACGACCTGGGCACCGGGCAGGCTTTCAGCGTGTGCACTGCCACAGGCGATCAGTTTGGGCCAGCCGTCTATGGTGACATTGTGGTCTGGGAGGACGATCGCGGCGCCGATAGGGATATCTACGGCTACGATCTGAGTGCAGGGCAGGAGTTCACCGTCTGCACTGCCAGTGGATGGCAAGGACATCCGGCTGTCTACGGCAATATCGTCGTCTGGACCGACTTTCGCGACCCCTACGACGGAGACATCTACGGTTACGATCTGAGCACCGGGCAGGAGTTCACCATCTGCACGGCCACGGACGACCAGCTCTGGCCGGCTATCCATGGTGATATTGTGGTCTGGGAGGATGATCGCGGCGCTGACTATGACATCTACGGCTACGACTTGGGTACCGGGCAGGAGTTCGCCGTCTGCACCGCCGCAGATTGGCAGGGAGATCCAACCATCTATGGCGACGTCGTGGCCTGGGAGGACCATCGCGACGGCGGCGAGCACATCTATGCCTACGATTTGGCCGTCGGGCAGGCGTTTCTGGTTTGCAGTTCCGAACTGGATGAGGAGGATGCCCCGGCTTTCAACGGCAGTATCGTGATCTGGACGGACGGACGCGGCTCCGACATGGACCTCTATGGCCGGCGGATCAGGTTCCACCTATACCTGCCTGCCGTCATGAGGAATCTGGCAGCGTAACCTGGCCCACTTGTCGTTATGTGCCTTTTCTCTTTGTCGCCTGGTATCGTTACTCGTGAATGTTGACCAACGTGCCCACGTCCGCCCAACCGAACAGCCACTCGGCTTCCTCGGTGGGCAGGTTGATGCAGCCGTGGCTCATGGGATGGCCAAAATTGCCGTGCCAGGTGACGCCGTGCAGCCCGTACCCCTTGTGAAAGTACATCACGTAGGGCACGTCCTCGATGTAGTACCCCTCCCCCGACATGTCGTCGTAGCGAAATTTGATCCAGATGCGGAACTGGCCCGTGGGCGTCGGCGTGCCTGGAAGGCCGGAGGAGATCGGCGTCGTGCGCACGGCCACGCCGTGCTCGTGGGCCGTCAGCGTCTGCTCCGATAGGTCCACGTCGACCCAGCGTTCCTCGGCGATCTCCCACGGCTCGGCCGGCGGCGGGACGACAGTCGGGATGGGGGGGATGGGCGTGGGGGGAGGCACCACCTCCGGCACCCCCTCTACGTCTGATGCGGCGACGATGGGACCGTAGATCCAGGCAGGCCTGCCCGCGTATTCGATCTGCCACCAATCGGCGTAGCGACCAAGTACTTTGGCCTGTTCGCCCGCGGCCAGGTATCCAACCGCTTCAAAAACCGTGCCCGGCCCGGAGCGGACGTTTGCTCCATCGGAGGCCATCACGACGATGGAGGGGTTTGGCGTTGGGGTGGGCGGCAGCGGCGTGGTCGTCGGTATCTCGCCTGTAGGCTCGGGCATCACCGGCGCGACGTATGCCGTCGGAGTGGGAAAGGGTGTCGTGGCAGGTGCGGCTTGCGCGGGCCGGCCGGCGAGCCAGACCAACACCACGGGCACCAGGGTGAAAATAATCACAACGACCAAGAGCAGGCCAAGCAGGATGGTCAGGGATTCGCGGCAGTCTTTTGGCATCTTTTTTTTCTCCTTCGCCTCCGGCATTTTGCGAGCAGGGCGTCTGCTGACTTTTACGTGTATGGTACCACCTCGAGGTTACCGCAAAGTTTCTACGCGGTAACCGCATGGTTACCGCGCGGTTACCATACGGTTACTGTTTTGCTCTCGATGGTGATAAGTTATTACTCAGTCTCTTGAAAAAAGGGCGAGTCGGGGGTGTGGTGGCTGGCTTCGCCGCCCACCACACCCCCGAAATTTCCTCTCGATGATGTTCAAGAGCCTTGTCAGGTGTATATCCAAGCAGCGACGATGAGTAACTACTCAGCCTTGCTTCGCAGTCGCCTTTCGCGTGTGAAAAGAGAGGGGGCGGGGGGTTGGAGAGCGGCGCCTGTCCTGAGTGAAGCTGAAGGATCGCCGCTTTCCAAACCCCCATCTCTTCCTTTTTCGAGCGAGGTAGACTGCTCGGGCGAATAGCCTGAGTAGTTACGACGATGATACTTCAAATCGCGGGGCGATGCTGGATGGGAGGAAAACCGGTGGCGGGCATTTGGTGGGTGAGCGGGTGTCGAATGGACTACATTTTCCCGATGTGGGCTCTACGATGTATACGGGGAGATGTTGAGGGGCCTCGCTGGTTTTGTGTGAACTCTTCTGCTGGCAACGACTGCAACGACGCTGCCTGCTCCGGCGCTACCCTGACCACCCTGGATAGCGGCGGCGACGTTGGCCTGTATACCTCGGTAACCATCGGGGCGGACGGCCTGCCACTGATCAGTTACTATGATCAAACCAATTACGACCTGAAGGTGGCACACTGCAGCGACGTCTTTTGCACACCGTACTTTCGGCGGCGATAGGGGATACACCGATGAAGTGCAAATCTATGATCCTGATCGTGCTGGTGGCTCTACTGGTCGCCGGCGCGTGGATGCGGGCCACGGACGCCCTGGCGCAGACCGGCGGGCCGTACGATCTCTCGTGGTCCACGACGGACGGAGGGGGTCAGTCCAGCCGGGTGGCAGCTACTGGCTCGGCGGCACGGCCGGGCAGTTGGACGCCGGCAGTACGCTTGCGGGTGGCACGTTTGAGCTGGTGGGAGGGGTCTGGTCCTTTCAGGAAGGGAATCCTACCGCCGTCGCGTTGGCCTCCTTCAGCGCGACGCCGCAGGGGAGCGGGGTCCTGCTCCGGTGGGAGACGGCCATGGAGATCGACAACGTGGGCTTTAACCTCTACCGCGCCCCGTCGCCCGAAGGTAGCTGGGAGCGCCTCAACGAGTCCCTCATCCCCAGCCAGGCGCCGGGCTCTGTTTTCGGCGCGACCTACACCTGGTTCGACGAGGACGTGGAGGCCGGTATCACGTACTACTACAAGCTGGAGGACGTGGAGGTGGGGGGCGGGCACGCGTTTCATGGGCCGATATCGGTGCAACCTGGCGGCCCGACGGCGGTCGTGCTACAGGTGTTCAGTACAAATGGCGTATTTGGTGGAATATTGCTGGTCGTCGGACTGGCAGCGTGTCTCGGTGGGGCGGCACTGCTGCGTCGTCG
>JAFGED010000389.1 GCA_016931785.1 Anaerolineae bacterium | reverse complement strand
TTGGGCGACCTGACCGCCTGCGATCGCTTCGACGTGATGGAGCGGTTGGGGGAGATCGACGCGCCCGCGTTGGTCGTCGCGGGCTCCGCCGACCGGCTTGCACCCGTCAAGTACGCGCATTACCTGGCCGCGCACGTTTCAGGCGCGCAGATTGCGATCGTTGAGGGCGCGGGCCACATGGTGATGCTGGAGCGTTCGGCGGAGGTTGCAGGAAGCATCCAACGCTTCCTGGCGGTTGGACAAGTGGGTTAGGATCAGGAAGAGAGAGGAAACTCGATATGGCACAGTATGCAGCCGCAATCGATCAAGGCACCACCGGCACCCGCTTCATGGTCTTTGACCGGCAGGGCGAGGTGGTCGTCTCGATGTATGAAGAACACGCGCAGATCACGCCCCAACCCGGCTGGGTGGAGCACGACGCGGGCGAGATATGGACCAAGACGCAGCGCGTGATCGAGGGCGCCCTGGAGAAAGGGGGCATCTCTCCCGCCGAGATCGCCGGTATCGGTATCACCAACCAGCGGGAGACGGCGGTCGTATGGGACCCGGCTACTGGCGAGCCGCTGTGCAACGCGGTCGTGTGGCAGGATACGCGCACGCGCGAAATCTGCCAGCAGCTCATCGCCAGCGGCCTGGAGCCGGCCTTCCGCCGGAAAACGGGCCTGCCCGTGGCGACCTACTTTTCCGGCCCCAAGCTCAAGTGGCTGCTCGATCACGTCCCGGGATTGCGGGAGAGAGCAGAGGCCGGGCAGGCGCTCTTTGGCACCGTCGACGCCTGGCTGGTCTGGAACCTGACCGGATCGCATATCACCGACGTGACCAACGCCAGCCGCACGATGCTGATGGACCTGCGCACGCTCGATTGGGACGACGCGCTGTTAGAGGTCCTCACCATTCCGCGCTGTATGCTGCCCCGGATTCGCCCCTCGTCCGACCCGGCTTTCTACGGCGTGACGCGCGCCGACGGCCCCGTGGGCGCAGAGGTCCCGGTCTGCGGCGACCTGGGCGACCAGCAGGCGGCCCTTTTCGGCCAGGCCTGCTACGACGTGGGGGAGGCAAAGAACACCTACGGCACCGGCTGCTTCATGCTGCTCAACACCGGCTTGGAGCCGGTTCCCTCACAGAGCGGCCTGCTGACCACCGTGGCCTACGGCTTGCCGCAGGGGACGACGTACGCGCTGGAGGGCTCTATCGCCATCACCGGCGCGGCGGTGCAGTGGCTGCGTGATAACCTGGGGTTGATCCAGAGCGCGGCCGAGACGGAGCCGGTTGCCCGCAGTGTGGACGATGCCGGCGGCGTCTACTTCGTCCCGGCCTTTTCCGGGCTCTTTGCGCCCTACTGGGACATGGATGCGCGCGGCGTCATCGTCGGCCTGACGCGCTACGTGACCCGCGCCCACCTCGTACGCGCCACGCTGGAGGCCATCTGCTACCAGACGCGGGACGTGCTGGAGGCCATGCGCGCCGATTCAGGTGTTGATCTGACCGCGCTCAAGGTGGATGGCGGCGCGACGGTCAACGACTTTTTGATGCAGTTGCAGGCCGACGTGCTGGGCGTGGAGGTGGTGCGCCCGAAGGTGCACGAGACGACGGCGCTGGGTGCGGCCTATGCGGCGGGCCTGGCGACCGGCATGTGGGCCGGGTTGGACGAACTGCGGGCCAACTGGGGCGTGGATCGTGTCTTTGAGCCACATTGGGATGCGGCGCGGCGGGAGGAAGCATACGCCGGATGGAAGCGGGCGGTCGAGCGCAGCCGGGGATGGATGCAAGACGAGTAAAGGGAGCTGAGTGATGGCAGTAGGGCCAAAGGAACGGCTGACCTCTTTGATACACGCTGTCCTGGGTCCCGTTTTACAAAAGGGACTGACGTGGCTCAGCCGCCGTCGCTTGCCCCGGGCCGATGGTGTGTTGCCGTTATCCGGCCTCCGGTCGCCGGTCGAGGTGTTTTACGACCGCTGGGGCGTGCCCCACATCTATGCCCTCGCCGAGAGGGATCTGTTCTTCGCCCAGGGGTTTGTGCACGCCCGCGACCGGCTGTGGCAGATGGACTTTACGCGCCGGTTCGTCGCCGGGAGGCTTTCAGAGATTTTCGGGGCCCAGACCGTGCCGGCCGATCGTTCGCTCCGTGTTGTGGGTATGCGGCGCGTGGTCGAACGAGAGCTCCCTCTGCTGGACGCCGATGTGCGGGCCAACCTGGAGGCCTATGCCGCCGGGGTCAATGCCTGCATCGCGCGCGACCCGCTGCCGGTCGAATTTCTCCTGCTGCGCTACGAGCCGGAGCCATGGACGGTGGCCGACTCGTTGTCCTGGTCAAAGATGATCGCTTTTGCCGTCGCGAACGGTTGGGAGGCCGAACTCTTGCGTCTGCGTCTGGTCGACTGCCTGGGACCGGATGTGTGCACCGAGTTGAGACTGGGCGATCCCGGCTGCTGGCAGCACACCCCCCTTCTCGACAAGAGGGGCCGCCCCGGTCCCTCGGTGGACGCGCAGGCGCTGGAGCAAGCGCAGACACCACAGTCACCCGCCGACCTGCTGGGGGCGGACGGTTGGGGGAGCAACAACTGGGTGATATCCGGCGACCGCACGGCCACCGGCGCGCCGCTCCTGGCCAACGACATGCACCTGGCGTTGAGCGCGCCGTGTGTCTGGTACGAGAACCATTTGGTCTGCGGCGATATGAACGTGACCGGCGTCACGTTTCCCGGTGTCGCCGGCGTGCTCGCCGGCCACAATGGGCGCGTGGCGTGGGGATTCACCAACTGCCCGGCCGACGTGCAGGATCTGTACGTGGAGCGACTGCGTTCCACAAAAGACGGCGGCGTGGAGTATGAGTATAAAGGCGAGTGGCACCCCGTCCAGGTGGTGCGTGAGGAGATTCGCGTCAGGGGCGGCGAGACGGTCGTAGACGACGTCGTCATCACCCGCCATGGCCCGATCATCAACAAGCTGGCCCCCGATTTTTCGGGCGAACGACCATTGGCCTTGCGCTGGCTGGCTCTGCAGCCAGACACATTGATCGAGGCCGTTTCGGCGATGGATCGCGCCCGCAATTGCCACGAGTTTCGCCAGGCCCTGCGTCTGTGGACGGTGCCCGCACAAAACGTCGTCTACGCCGACGTGGAGGGCGACATTGGCTACAGCCTCGCCGGTCAGATTCCCGTGCGGGCCAGAGGGAACGGGCAAGTGCCTGTACCGGGCTGGACGGGGGAATACGAGTGGACGGGCTACATCCCGTTCGAGGACTTGCCCCACAGCTACAACCCGTCCGAGGGCTATATCGCCACGGCCAACAACTGCACGGTCGACGATGATTACCCGCACAATCTCGTCTGCAACTATCGCCTGGACGACCGGGCCAAGCGGATCAGCGCACTGATCGAGGCGCAAAAAGAGATCGACAGTGCCTATGTGCAACAGATGCACTTTGACCAGATGTCGCCTCCGGCGCAGGCTGTGGGACGCTATCTGGGAGAGCTGCACGTGGACGATCCTCAGCTGGCCGCCATCGTCGAAATGATGCGCGATTGGGATGGCGCGTTGGCGGCAGATAGTGTAGCCGCTGCCGTGTACAAGGTGTTTGAGCATCGCGTGGCCATCCTGATGCTTTCTAGGCGGCTGGGCGATCTCGCCGGGTGCTATCTGGGCGAGGGGCTCGTACCAGAGTTTCTGGCGGACAGCTACTTTGGTGAACGGGCACGCGAGTGGCTGCGCGAGACGCTGGCGCGGCCCGAGTCTCACTGGTTCGACCTGGGGCAGGGGCAGACGCGCGATGACGCGATGCGCCAGGGGCTGCGCGAGACGGTCGATTTCCTCAAGGCCGAACTCGGTCCCCGGGTTGACGATTGGACCTGGGGTAGACTGCACAAGCTGGTCTTTGCGCACACGCTGGGGAACGCGCGGCTGCTCGACAGGGCTTTTAACCGCGGGCCGTATCCGGTGGGCGGCGATGGCAATACGCTGTGGTCCACGCATCCCATGCGGTATGACCTGAGCAGCGATCGTTTGGCCGGTCCCCCCTTTCGCTTCATCGCCGATATGGGCGATCTGCGAAACTCGCTGGGGCTGTTGGCGCCCGGCCAGTCGGGCCGCGTCGGCAGCCCCCATTACGACGACCAGATCGAGGCTTGGTTCAGCGGCGCGTACCACCCGATGCTCTACGACCGCGAGGACGTGAAACAGGCGGCAAAACGGCAGCTGCGACTGGAGCCCAAACTGGATACCGATTCCCAGATCCTTGGGATGGCCGCCCTTCGTCGGCGGGGAAAGGACAACGGTCCAGCGCGTGAACGGTGAGTTTACGGGTTAGGGGGTTGTGATGGTACAATACGATACACCGATCAACGCCAACGACGCCAGCTTTGAAAGGGTCGTGCTGCAGGCTTCCCTGCCGGTCGTGACGGCCTTTTGGGCCAAGGGGGAGGTGCCGCGCCAGCGGCTCAATGACGTGCTGGAACAGGTCGCTCAGGAATACGCGGGCGAGGCGCTGGTAGTCAAGCTGGACGTAGCCGACGCGCCGCAGGCGCAGGCGCGCTACGAAGTGAGCACGCTGCCGCAGTTCCTCTTCTTCCGGCAGGGCAAGCTGGTCGCGCGGGCCAAGGGCCTGCCTACTGTAGAGATGCTGCGCCCGTGGGTAGAGTACCTGCTGGAGCGCGGCCCGAAACCGGCGGCCAAACGTTCCAGGAAGGCGCAGGCTCCGCCGGTCAGCGACCATCCGCTCACCGTTACCGACGCCGATTTCGAGCGTGTGGTGCTTGGGGCAAGCGTGCCGGTGTTGGTCGATTTCTGGGCGGCCTGGTGCGCGCCGTGCCGCATGGTCGCCCCGACCGTCGAGCAGTTGGCGCAATCGTTCGCCGGGCGGGCGCTGGTGGTCAAGCTGGACGTGGACGCCAACCCCGCCACCGCACAGCGGTACGGGGTGCGGTCGATCCCCACGCTGATCTATTTCCGCGACGGGCAGGAGGTGGACCGCGTGCTCGGCGCGCAGCCGGCGCACGTGTTACATCAGAAATTGGAGGCTTTACTGTGATCGAGTTCTTGCAGGCGAATTGGTTGACGTTGGTCTTTATCGCCGGCATCGCGGCCCTTTACATCTTTTTCCGCAACCGCGCGACCAAGGTCGATGGAGTCGACACACTGTGGGGCAAGGGGCAGCCGGTCATCGTCGAGGTGTTCAGCAACACCTGACCACCTTGCCTGCTGGCCGACCTATCGAAGATAGGCCCTGTCGTCGACAGGCTAGAGCGGGAGATGGAGGGCAAGGCGCGCGTGGTGCGCTTGAGTGTGTTCGATGGGGTGGGGCAGGAAGTGGCGCGTCGCTATGACGTGCGGGGCGTGCCGACGTTTCTCATCTTTGACGCGCAGGGCAACCTGATCGGCCGGGATGCAGGGATGCCCGATCGGGACAAGATCAAGGCGTTGGTCGTGGGGTCCTGATTGGATTCCTACCACGGAGGCACGGAGAGCACAGAGGTTTTAGCTCTTTTCTACCTCCGTGTGTTCAGAGTCTCTGGTTATTTGAACTCTTGATGGATAAACGTGTCGATGCTCGCACGCTAAGCGCCGCCGGGGTCACGCTTCTCTTCTGGGCCTCGGCGTTTGCTGCAATTCGAGCTGGCCTGGCGGCCTACGAGCCCGGCCAGCTGGCCCTTTTGCGCTTCCTGATCGCCTCGGCGGTGCTGGGAGTATACGCCCTTCTGACGCGCATGCGGCTGCCGGAGGCGCGCGATCTGCCTGCCATGGTGCTGATGGGTTTGGTGGGCATTACCCTCTACCACGTACCGCTGAACTATGGCGAGGTAACCGTCACGGCGGGAGCGGCGAGCCTGTTGATCTCCTCGGCGCCGACCTTTACCGCGCTGTTGGCTTCTCTTTTCCTGGGCGAGCGGCTGAAGGTGTGGGGCTGGGCGGGCATCGGGGTGAGCTTTGTGGGAGCGGCGCTGATCGCCTTTGGCGAGGGGGGGGCTTCGACAGGCTCAGGATGGCAGGGGGTGCGCTTCGAGCCACGGGCGCTGTTGATCCTCATGGCGGCGGTGTGCACCAGCCTGTACTTTATCCTGCAAAAGTGCTACCTGAAGAAATACAACGCGCTCCAGCTCTCGGCCTACTCCATCTGGGCCGGGACGCTGCTGATGCTGGCCTTTTTGCCCGGGCTGGTCCGGGCGATTCCGACGGCCCCGCTGGACGCGACCTTGGCCGTGGTGTATCTGGGAGTTTTCCCCGCCGCGCTGGCCTACGTGGCCTGGACCTACGTGCTCTCGCGCATGCCTGCCTCGGTGGCAGGGAGCTTTCTCTACCTCTCGCCGGTCCTCGCCACGCTGATCGCCTGGGCCTGGCTGGGGGAGTTGCCCACGTTGCTATCGCTGGGGGGTGGGGCGGTCGCGCTGGCGGGTGTGGTGCTGGTGAATACGCGCGGGCGGTAAACTAGACCCGACAGGTTTCCAAAACCTTTCGGGTCTTGAGTCATCGTTCCAGCAGAATCGTCACCGGGCCGTCGTTGTGGATCTCGACCAGCATGTGGGCCTGAAAGACGCCGGTCTCGACGGGCACACCCTCATCCCGCAGCACTTGAGCGAAGTCGGCCACCAGCGGCTCTGCCGCCTCGGGCAGAGCCGCGTCGGTGAATGAGGGCCGGCGGCCCTTGCGCGCGTCGGCGTACAGGGTGAACTGGGAGATGACGAGCGCCGCGCCGCCCACGTCGAGCAGGCTGGCGTTCATCTTGCCCGCGCTGTCCTCAAAGATGCGCAGGCCCGCCACCTTGCGCGCCAGCCACTCGGCCTGCTCCTGTGCGTCGCCGTGGGCCACGCCCACCAGCACCACCACGCCGCGCCCGATCTGCCCGACGACCTGGCCCTCGACGCTGACGGTCGCCTTGCTGACTCGTTGGACAACTGCGCGCATTTTTCAGTCGAGCAGGCGCCTCTCGCCCGTCAGCGCCTGCAGCTCTTGGATGTTCTGCGAGGCCTCGAGGCAGCCCAGGTAGTTGCCCTCCGCATCTCTCAGGGCATAGTACTCGATGAGCACCTTTTGTTTCTCGCCGTCGATGGTTAGGTCGATCCAGAACCGCGCCTTATCGCGTGTGCCTGCTTTCATCTCCTGCAGGATCTGCTCGACCTTTTGCAGGCTTTTCTGGGGATGGCATTTTTGGACGCTCTTGCCCGCCACACCCGTGGGCCGCTTGAATATCCTCGATTCGTGTTTGTTCCAGGCCAGCACCCGATCGTCTGCGTCGACGACCGAGAACTCGACCGGGATCGTCTCCAGCAAAGCCTCCAGCACGTCTTTGGGAAGTGAGCCTATCATTTTTACCTCCTCTGTCATTTATGCCCGCCCGCGCCACTCGTCGGCGGGAAAGCGGGTTTCGTTCCTCTCCAGCTTGCCCAGCACAGCCTGGCTCGCGTCCACGCCCAGCGCATTGGCCAGGCTGAGGGTGTAGATGATCACATCAGCCATCTCGTCGGCCACGGCGGCCAGCATTTCCTCATCCTGCAGGGCAGCCTTCGCCTGCTCGTCGGTGAGCCACTGGAAGTGCTCGAGCAGCTCGGCCGCCTCGATGGCGATCGAGGCACTGAGGTTCTTGGGGGTGTGGAACTGCTCCCAGTCGCGGGCGGCGATGAACTCGGCTATGCGCCGGCGCAGGTCGGCCAGGGTCACTTGATCGTCCACCGGGCTTTTCCTGCTCTGGTACTCACTGTGCCACCACGAACGCCATGGCGTGCTCTTTGGTGTGGGTGAGGCTGACCGCCCATTCGGTCAGGCCCAGCTCCCCGGCGCGCGCGGCGGCGCGGCCAAAGAGGCGCACGAGGGGCTTGCCGCGGTGGTCGCCGACGACCTCCACGTCCTGCCAGTGAATGCCCTCGCGGGATAGCACCCGCATGCCTACGCCCAGCGCCTTGGAGACCGCCTCTTTGGCGGCGAAGCGGGCGGCCAGCTCGGGCACGCGCCCGCGGCAGTAAAGGACCTCGTTCTGGGTAAAGACGCGCGCCAAAAAACGCTCGCCGTGGTTCTCGAGCGCCCGCTCGATGCGGGAGATTTCGATCAAGTCAACACCGGTGGTGAGCATGTCCGCTATGGTCCGGCAATGGCCAGTGCGTATGCGTCGGGGTCGAGCCAGCGCTGGGCGACGGCCTGCACCTGCTCGGCGGTGATGGCGTTGATCAGCGCGTCGTACCGCTGCAGGTAGTCCAACCCAAGGCCGTAGCGCTCCATATCCAGGATGGTGCGCGCCACGCCCTCGTTCGCCTCCAGCAGCAGGGGCAGGCTGCCGGTGATAAAGGCCTTGTTGTCGGACAACTCCTCTGCGTCCACCGGCTCCTGGCAGATGCGTTTGACTTCGGCGCGGACGCTATCGATGGCCTGCTCGACGTTGGCCGGGTTGACCCCGGCGATGACGCGCCACGGGCCAGGGCCTGGGCCGCCGTCGACGCGGCTGTACGAGTAGTATGCCAGCCCCTGCTCCTCGCGTACCTTCTCCCCGAGGCGGCCCATCAGCCCAAAGATGCCCAGGATAGAGTTGCACACCATCGCCTCCAGGAAATCGGGGGAGGTGCGGGCCGGGCCGGGATAGCCCAATATGATGTCCGACTGCGTCTTGCCGGGGATGGGTACGACGCGCGTGCGCACGTCGGCGATGCGGGGAACCTCGGGCAGCGGCGCACGTGTATAGGTCGATCCCTGCCAATCGCCGAAAGCGGCCTCGATCTGCGCCAGGGCGTCGGAGGTCTCTACCGCGCCCACCACGGCGACGGTCAGTCCCTGCGGCCCGTATCCGCCGGCGTAGAATGCAACCAGGTCGTCGCGGCTGATCCCGCTGACCGTCTCCGTGTACCCATCGATGCTGCGGGAGTAGGGGTGGGCCTTGGGGTAGGCCAGCTCGTAGAATGTGCGGTTGGCCATGGCGCGGGTATCGTGAGCCCGCTCCTCCAGGTCGGTGAGGATCTCGCCGCGCAGCTTTTTCACCTCGTCTGGAGGGAAGGTGGGATGGCGCAGAACGTCGGCCAGGTTTTCGAGCACCAGCGGCAGATCTTCGGCCAGGCTCTTGCTGCCAAAGCTGGTCGAGCTGGTGCCTCCATTGGTGCCGATGCTGGCCCCCACCGATTCCAGCGTCTCGTAGATTTGATCGAAGGGGCGGCTTTCGGTGCCGCGTGTCAGCGCGTCGGCGGTGAAGGCAGAGAGTCCGGCCTGCTCCGGCCGTTCGTCGCGAGAGCCCACGTGCAGATAGCCGTGCACGACGACTGCCGGGCTGGCGTGATTCTCGCGCACCAACACGACGATGCCGTTGGATAACTCGTGCCGGGCGATGCTCTCTGGACCGGGGATGGACACGTTACACTTCCTCTGCTGCGACTTTGTCTTCCTGAAACGCGGCGGCTTCCCCCTCGGTCGACCTGCCGAGGAAGTAGGCGATGGCGGCCCCCACGGCCAGGAGTGGTATGCCGACGAGACCGTGCTCGCCGAAGGTGAAATCCGCCGGCCAGAGCCCGATGAGCGACCCGCAGATCAGGCCCAGGATGGCGAAAAAGGTCACCGCCGGCCAGCGCTTTAGGAGCACGCTGGTCAGCTTGGCAAAGACCAGGATGCCCAGCACGAGGCCCAACGTCCCTGGTACCAGGACCGCCCAGTTGATGGAAAGGTCGGTCAGCGAGTCGAGCGCGTCGACGATCGGCTCGTACGTGCCCGTCAACAGGAGGATGTACGAGCCGCTCAAGCCCGGCGTCATCATCGCGCTGCCGGCGAAAAAGCCCCCCAAGCCCAGCTGGAGCAAGTTCGGGGCGGAGGCGACTTCGGCGGATGCCTCTGTCAGCACCTCGTTTCTTGCCCCGACTATACCCACTACAATGGCAATCGCCGCTCCGATGACGAAGGCGATCACGCGCCCGACCGACGGTCTCATATCGTGGTGCATCTTGATCACGCTGGGAATGCCGCCCGCGATGACGCCGATGAAGAAAAGCACCGATAGGACCGGATGTCGGTCGAGCACGAGAGACGCCAGCTTGGCGATGCCCACCGTGCCGATGGCGACGCCGAGGGCCAGGGGGACCAGGAAGAAGAGGCGCTTCCTTAGCTCCTCCATGTTCTTGAGGCTCGAGAGCAACCCGCTGACGGATGCGACCAGTTCGTCGTAGACGCGCAGCAACACCATGAACGTGCCGCTGCTGACTCCGGGGACGATGTGTACGACGCCCACGATCATGCCTTTGAGCAACAAAATGAGGTATTTCATAAATTCTCCTTGGTTGGATGGTTTGTCCGTTGGCTAGTTGGTCGGCACGTACCACCCAACCGTGCGGTTCGACGGCTTGAGATAGGTCTGCGCCACGCGGTGCACGTCCTCGACGGTGACTGCGCTGATATTGTCGATATAGCTCTCGAACCAGCCATAGTCGGCAAAGATCTCACTGTATCCCATCCAAAGTGCCTGCCCGGTGACCGTCTCGCTGGAATAGGCAAACTGGGCCTTGGCCTGTTTGATCGCCTTGGTCAGCTCCTCCTGCGTGACCGGTTGATCGGCCAGGCGTGTCAATTCTGCCTGCAGCGCCTCCTCTACCTCGGCTGGGGTGTGGCCGGCGCGCACCACGGCGGAGAGGTTGTAGACGTAGGGGTCCACGGTCGGGACCAGGGCGCCGGATATCCCCGCTGCCAACTCTGTTGCCACCAGTGCCTTGTAGAGGCGGCTGCTCTTGTTGGTCGTGCCGCCGCCGAAAAAGGCCAGGCCGCTCGCGCCGGTGAGCGCCGCGTCGAGCGCGGTCAAGGCAAAAAAGTCAGGCTCGTGGGTGGATGGCGCCCGCGTGACCGCGGGTGAGCGGAACGCCATCTCCAGGTACGCCACGTTGCCCTCTCCCTCGACCGTCACCCGCCGCTCTCCCTTCTGCGGCGGTTCGACGGCGTGCACCGGCGGCGCGTCTGCGCCGTTCGGTATCGCGCCAAAGTGCCGCTCGATCAGTCCCAGCATCTCGTCGGCGCAAAAGTCTCCCGCCGCGACGGCTACCGCGTTCCGCGGTGTGTAGTAGGTGCGGTAGTGGGCGTGGAGCTGGTCGCGCGTCATCGTCTCCAGATCGCACATGTGGCCGATGGTTTCGTGGCCGTACGGGTGCACGCGAAAGGCGGACCCCATCAGCGCTTCGCTGAGCAGGAACTCGGGGTTATTCTCGGCTCCTTGCCGCTCGCTGATGATGACAGTGCGCTCCAGGGCTGCGGCGTCGGGATCGAAGGGGGCGTTGACCATGCGGTCCGCCTCGATGTGCAGGCCCAGCTCGATGCGATCGGCCGGCAGCGTGGCATAATAGGTGGTAAAATCGTACCACGTCATGCCGTTAAAGGCGCCGCCCTCCCGGGCAATGGCCTTGTCGGCTGCGCCCTGTGGGAACGCCTCTGTTCCCTTGAACAGCATGTGCTCGACCCAGTGAGAGATGCCGGTGATGCCCGTGTGCTCGTTGCGGCTGCCCACCCGATACCACACCCAGAAGCTGGCCACGGGCGCGGCGCGCGCCTCTTTGACCAGCACGGTCAGGCCGTTGGATAGTTGTGTTTTGATGAAACCGCCGTTGTTCTTCATAGTGGTTGAGGCCCAATAATACCACAACCCGCAGTAAATCCCAAATTGTAACTACTCAGGCTATTCGCCCGAGCAGTCTCCCTCGCTCGAAAAAGGGAGAGATGGGGGTT
>JAFGED010000057.1 GCA_016931785.1 Anaerolineae bacterium | reverse complement strand
TTGGAGAGCGGCTTCGCCGCTCTCCAAACCCCCATCTCCCCCTTTTTTCGAGCGAGGGAGACTGCTCGGGCGAATAGCCTGAGTAGTTACAATGAACTCACCAAAGTCGAATGAGCACAATACCCACAGGAGAAAACAAAAGGAAAATGAACAAGCACTCGAACGCATCGACGCTATCCAGCCCATGGATTTTCTTTGCCGTGACACTTGGCTGGACCTGGCTCTTTTGGATACCAGCCGCACTTTTAGGGTTTGGCAGCGATACCACCCCTGGTATCGTGCTTCAGTTTCTCGGGGTGCTCGGCCCCATGGTAGCCGGCATTGGGTTCACCTACCTCACACAAAACAAAGAACGCAGGCGCGAGTATTGGCTGCGCATCATCGACCCAAGGAGAATCGGCATCGTATGGTTTCTGGTCATTCTCCTCTTTGTCCCCATCCTGAACGGACTCGCTGCACTAATCGATAAACTCGCCGGCGGAAGCGGGGCCACATGGGGAGAGGCGCTAGTTCAGTTTTCATCACAACCACTGGCCATTATTCCGTCCCTACTTTTTTCGTCTCTCATTCCCTTCATAGAGGAATTGGGCTGGCACGGCTACGCTCTGGACCGACTGCAGTCGAGATGGAATGCATTGGTGTCCAGCCTGATCTTGGGCGTCGTGTGGTCATTGTGGCATTTACCCTTGTTCTTCATCGAAGGAACCTATCAGTATAACTTGGGGGTCGGGTCGCTGGAATTTTGGCTGTTCATGATGAGCATTGTTCCTCTGTCCATTCCATTCACGTGGATTTACAACAACACGCATCGCAGCACACTGTCAGCAATCCTTTTCCACTCCATGGTCAATTTCACCGGCGAGCTGATCGCCTCGACCGAGCGCGCAGATACCTATGCGACTCTATTGTGGTTTGTCGCGGCCATAGTGATCACAGGCATCTGGGGTCCCAAGACGCTCACACGCGATAAAGGAGCACAACAGTAACACCTGTACCCATAATCCCTGCCGAAACTTGACCGCGGCTCCTCCAGCGAAACCTCGAGGCAAGATGCAAGAGGCAAGATTCCTGCATCTCGCCTCTTTTCCAACCCTCCACTTGCCCACCAAGGTTGTATAATCGAATCAGAAAACCATCAAGGAGGACGTATGGCACAAGCACAGATCGTCGTTCGCGACCTGTCCAAGACCTACCGCGTGCCGGAGCGGGAGCCAGGGCTGGCGGCGGCGCTCAAGAGCCTGGTCAAGCGCGCCACACGCGACGTGGAGGCCGTGCGCGACGTCAGCTTCACCGTCGAGGCGGGCGAGATGGTGGGCTTTATCGGCCCCAACGGCGCGGGCAAGACGACCACGCTCAAGATGCTATCGGGGCTGCTGTACCCGACGGCGGGGGAGGCGCGCGTGCTGGGATTCACGCCGTGGGAGCGCAAGGCCGGGTATCTGCGGCAGATCAGTATGGTGATGGGCAACAAGAGCCAGATGCTGTGGGACATACCCCCGCTGGACACCTTCCGCGTGCTGGCCGAGATCTATCACGTGGAGCCCGCCGACTACGAGCGCGCGCTCGACGAGCTGGTCGCGCTGCTGGAGATGGAGGACCAGCTGACCAAGCCGGTGCGCAACCTCTCGCTGGGCGAGCGTATGAAGTGCGAGCTGGTGGCGGGGCTGCTCCACCGCCCGCGCGTGCTCTTTCTCGACGAGCCGACGCTGGGGCTCGATGTCTCGATGCAAGGCCGGCTGCGGCGCTTCCTGTCCGAGGTAAACCAGCGCAGCGGCGTGACCGTGATCCTAACCAGCCACTACATGGCCGACGTGACGGCCCTGTGCCCGCGCGTGATCCTGATCCACCACGGGCAACTGCTCTACGACGGCGAATTGGGCGGCCTGGCCGAACGCCTCGCGCCGTTCAAGCTGATCCGCGTGACACTCAGTAGGTCGGATTGGCAATTCGATCCACCCGCAGGCATCAACGTCATCGAGCAGGAGAACGGCCGCTTGACGCTGCGCGTGGCCCGTTCTGAGGCGCCGCCGCTCACGGCTCACCTGCTGAACACGCTGCCCGTGGCCGATCTATCGGTCGAGGACCCGCCCATCGAAGCGGTGATCGACCAAATCTACCAAGGAGGAAGTGTATGAAAAGGCCTCAAGTCATCATCATCAACACCGCTTCTGTCGACGGAAAGCTGGCGATTTCACCCGAAAGGCCCCTGCTCTACGGGGACGAGCGGTGGCAGGCCATCGAGGCATGGAGTCCGGCAGAAGAGTCGACCGGTGCATATGATCAGATCAAGCGCATTCACAGACCTCAAGCCACTCTAGAAGGCAGCGGCTCCTTCGTGCCGGAAGGCGCCGAACCCGGCCCGCTGCCGCCTTTCGAAGGTGATCCCGAGCCATTGTACGAGGATTTTCTCCCAGACGGGGTCATTCGCCGCGAAGGGCACCGAGGATGGTTCACAGCCGTGGATGGTCGAGGACGCGTGCGCAACTGGATCAAGGATGGCGCAGCCTTTGGCGCAGACCACGTGGGATGGCACCTGCTGGCGCTGGTGGGACGCCACACGCCGGCGGCGTACTTGGCCTACCTACAACGTGAAAGCATACCCTATCTGGTCGCAGGGGATAATGGCCACGTCGATCTCGGCGTCGCCTTGGGGAAACTGGCAACCGAGTTGGGCGTGACGTGCGTGCTCTCGACCGCCGGCGGCAAGCTGAACGGCGCGTTGCTGCGGGCCGGATTGGTGGACGAGGTCAACGTCGAGTTCCTGCCCGGCGTGATCGGCGGCCGCGACACGCCATCTCTATTTGAAACACCCGGCCTCGCTCCCGACGAGATGCCGACGCGCCTGAAGTTGATCTCTGCCCAGATGCAAACGAGGGGGCGAGTGTGGTTGCGCTATCACGTCATTCCGAAGGAGGGTGAGGTATGAACCCCCACGGCGGCTGGGCGCTGATCAGGCAAACGTGGCTTTCGTGGATGCAGCACCGCAGCTTCTTTTTCCTGCTGGCCTTTATGTGGATGGTCCCGCCGCTGGTCTCCCTCTTCGTCTGGTCGACCGCCGCAGGCGGAGAGACGATCGGGGGATTGAGCCGGGGCGAGTTCGTGGCCTACTACCTGATCCTGATCCTGGTCAACCAACTGACCTACGCGCAGACCAACTGGACGGTGGGCGACGTGATCCGCTCCGGGAATATGAACGCGCTGCTGCTGCGCCCGATGTCGCCCGTGTACGACGCGCTGGCCTCCGAGGTTGCGGGCAAGGTGGTCTATATGGCGTTCATGCTCCCCGCCACGGCCATCCTGGCGCTGATCCTGCACCCCGAGCTACACGTCACCCCGCAAAACGGACTGGCCTTTGTCCCGGCGCTGACGCTGGCGTGGGCGCTGCGCTTTTTCTGGGGCTACTGGCTGGCACTGCTGGCCTTTTGGGCCACGCGCGCCGACGGGCTGCTGGCGCTGCAAGACTCGCTGGTTTTCCTGCTGGCAGGACAGATCGCCCCGACGGCGCTGCTGCCGGGCCTGCTGCGAAAAGCGGCGGCGGCGCTGCCGTTCCGCTACATGATCGGCTTCCCCGTCGAGATACTGACCGGACAACTGAGCGCGGCCGAGACGTGGGCCGGGTTCGCCATCCAGGCCGGGTGGCTGGCCGTCGCGCTGGCGCTCTTTGTGGTCCTGTGGCGCGCAGGCGTCAAGCGCTACTCGGCGGTTGGGGGATAGCCTGGATGCCGGGCACCTTGGAGGTGCCCGGCATCTCCTGGCTACATTTTGGAGGAACCGATGCACCATCTAAAGCTCATCAAACTCTTTGCCGCATCATCGGCCCAAAACGAACTGGCCTACCGCGCCAACTTCTGGATCAGCCTGCTGCACTCGCTTTTGAACCTTGGAACAGGCGTGCTCGGCGTCGTGGTGCTCTTTGCGCAGGTCGAGACGATCCACGGCTGGGAGCTATCCTCGGCGCTTGTGCTGCTGGGCGTCTACCTGACGGTGGGCGCGCTGCGCAACCTCTTTATCGGCCCAAGCCTGGACGCCCTCGCCGGGATGGATGGCGAGATGTGGACCGGCCGTTTCGATTTCACCCTGCTACGCCCGGTCGATCCGCAGTTCCTGGCCAGCTTCCGCTACTGGCGCCCGCTGGCGCTGATCGACCTGGCCCTCGGATTGGGCATGCTGGGCGTGGGCGTGTCCCAGCTACACCAGTCGCTGACGCTCCTGCAACTGCTCGCCTTCCTGGTCACGCTGGCCGCCGGGGTGACAATCCTGTATGCCATCCTGCTGGCCTTTAGCGCGCTGGTCCTATGGAGCCCGGGCTTTCTCTTCACCCGGGTGTTCGACGCCCTGTTCCAGATGGCGCGCTACCCACTGGAGCTGTATCCGGGCTGGCTGCGGCTGGTGCTGACGTGGATCATCCCCGTCGGCGTGATGACGACCATCCCGGCACAGGCGCTCATCGGCCAGCTCTCGACCGGGATGTTGATCGGCAGCGTGGCGCTGGCCGCGGCGTTCTTCGTTGGGGCATCGGCCCTGTTCCGAATCGGCCTGCGGCGGTATGGGAGCGCGTCAAGCTAGAGACCTGCCAGGTCTTAGACCTGGCAGGTTTGAGTTGATTATTCCCCTGATTCAAGTAAAATGCAGCTCAGGAGGGAGCTTATGAAGAGACCCCTGATTGCATTCAGCTTCACGGTTGTTTTGCTGATCGCGTGCGCCCAGACTACCCCGACTATTCAACCCACCAACACTGCAACTGCAACACCTATTGCGCCAACACTCACGCCATTACCGACGATCTCTCCAACACCAACCCCTATCGTCCCCACTTGGTCGCCCTACCAACCCGACGACGCCGCCGGCTGGTGCTGGCAAGAAGTCGTCGGCCACGTAAAATACCTCAACGATGTATCCTTCTGGGATGCGCGGACCGGCTGGGCCGTGGGCGAGCGCGGAGCCATCCTGCACACCAGCGACGGCGGTCAGACTTGGCAATGGCAAAACGGCCCAGTCACAGCCACCTTGCAGCACGTGGATTTCGTCAGCCCACAGACCGGCTGGATCCTGGGTACTTATCGCTACAGACGGGGTCCTGATGTCGTGCTCCTCAAGACCGACGATGGCGGTTCGACCTGGATCGAGCAGCCCATCCCCTCCTATAGCGGCTTCGACTATCCTACCGACATGACCTGGCCCGATGCCCGCACGGGTTGGCTGACCATCGACCGTCAAGTCTTTCACACCAGCGATGGCGGTCAGACCTGGCAAGAATCCACACTCCCCGGCCGGGCACACTGGTGGGACTCTTTGGTCAGTGCAGACAGCCAGCATGCGTGGATAGCAGATGACACCGATATAGTAGCCCGTACCAAGGATGGCGGCACAACCTGGACAACTCACCAGATCACCGCTACACTGCTTACAGATACGTTTTTCCTAACCGACTTGACTTTTGTAGACCCTCAGAATGGATGGGCTGTATCACGAAGCGACATCCTCCACACCGTCGATGGCGGACAGACCTGGGAAGTACAATTCACTTTGGACTGGGAAGACCGGGGTTATCGGCTTCAGATCAGTTTCAAAGACACCCAGACAGGCTGGGTATGGAATAGTGGGGGCGATCTTTGGAGCACAGCGGATGGCGGGTTGACCTGGGAGAAACGCGCGCTCCCACGCACTCGCTATGCAATCGCTTTTGTGGATGAGCAGAATATCTGGGCTGTCGGCAGTTGGTCTGAGAAAGAACGGTCGACGATTGCGCACACCGTCGATGGAGGCGCGACCTGGGAAATGCAGGATACACACATCGAGATCCCTGAACTGGCTTACGTCGCCGCGGCCCGGCTGACGACGTATGCTTCGCAGCATAATGCGCCGCTGGAAGGGCTGCTGCCGTTGTTGTTTCCCGGCCCATGCGGAAGACAAGATTACCCCTGGCTATCGAGAGCCATTCACAACCTGGGATGGGTAGAGGGTACGCGCTGGGAAGCGCCCCCGCTCCCGACCGACGCTGGATATCAGAATATGAGCGACACCTTCCAACGCCTCGACGCAGACTTGGACAAGGATGGCGAGGACGAAGTGATCATCCTGGGTGGCGGGTGTGATTTTGAACTGGTCGCCGGCGTACTAGACTGGGATGGCACGCTCTGGCAAGCGACCTGGACAATATACCCCTACACACGATATAACAGCGACATTCGGGCGCGGGTGGACGATTTTGACGCCGACGGCCACCCGGAGCTGCTGGTGGAGACGCTGACTCACCCCGGCTCTGGCACTGGAATCCTAGTACAGCGATGGAACGCTTACCTCGTCCGCTGCACCCATCTAGACTGCCAGACTATATGGACAGAAAAAGTTGGATCCATCGGCCGAGCATGGGGCTGGTTACATCTTAACTATGGCTGGCACGGCAGTGACTATCGCTTCACCAAGCCCGATGGCGTCACTCCGGCCATCTTGGTGCAAACGCATGGTGTTGATTTCAGGCAAACGCCCATCACTACCGACACGGTCACCTCCACGCTGACGGTGCTAACCAGCACACAGTCCATATACCTGTGGGACGGCGCGGTGTACACGCCGACAGGCTCTACCATACTCACGCCTGCCTACACTGTGGACATGGATCCCATCACTGCGACGCTGTCGGATGGCGCATATGCCGTCCAGAGTTGGGAAGCAAACCCTGACGGCCTGTGGCAAACCCTCTCGATTTACGACGGCGACGCGATCTCCCCCACCCAGGTTTTCACCGCCGCTTTCACCGGCGCGCCTGGGGCAGGCGTGTGGCTGCAAGATATTGACGGCGATGGGCAGTTCGAGGTCAAGGAGTGTGACACGGGCTTTGACTTGGTCTTTGTTCTGCAATTCACGGAGCGGACATCTACACTGCCTGAATGCACGATATACCAGTGGGATCCGTCCACTCGCAAGTTTAGACCGTAGACCTGGCAGGTTTTGGAAACCTGCCAGGTCTCGCGAAAGGGGATAACTATGCGCGACTTTGTACCGCTGGAACACGGTCAATACTACCACATCTACAACCGGGGCAACAACGGCGAAAACATCTTTATCGAGGAACGCAACTATTCCTACTTTCTCGGCCTGTACGCCAAGTACATCGAACCCATCGCCGATACGTTCGCCTATGTCCTGCTGCGCAACCATTTTCACCTGTTGGTGCGCATCAAAGATCCATCAAGACCTGGCAGGTCT
>JAFGED010000056.1 GCA_016931785.1 Anaerolineae bacterium | reverse complement strand
TTGGGGGCAACACCGTATTTGGAAATAGCTCCGGACAGACGTTTTCTCCCCCCTCCAACTCCCCCCGCTGGGGGGAGGGTTCGGCTTTCCCCCCTAGCGGGGGGGGACTGAGGGGGGGGGAGATGCGATTGGAAAGGACACGAAGCACAAGCCTAGTGCCCCCGGGAACAAATACCCCCGGCCTCTCTGAGCATGTTGCGAAAGAGCCTGGCCTGATCCACGGCATCCTGGAGGGCGTGGTGCGTCAGCTTGCGGGTGCTGCCGTAGCGAGCGGCAACGCGCCGCATATCGGTCTCTTCCCACGAGACGCCCGCCATGCCCATGAAGAACGCCTTGATGTCGATGGCCGAGTGCCCAAAAGGGTTCTGGCCGATGGTGCGGTGAAAATAGTCGTTGACAAACATCCAATCGAAGGGGGCGTTGAAGGCCACAAAGATGGGGCGCTGGCCCTCCGGCACCTGCTCCTTGGCCCAGACCTCGAAGCGCGCCATCGCCTCGGCGGGCGCAAGCCCGCGTTCGGCCAAGGCCTCCATCGACAGGCCAGAGATAGATAGCGCCGACGGCAGGAATTTGTCGTTCACCGGTTGCAGCTCGACATAGAAGGTGCGCCGTGGATCGCACACCATACACGCGCCGATCGACAGCATAGAGTATTGGCTGGGACTAGGCCCGGCGGTCTCGATGTCGACAGAGATGTAGGCTTCGTATTCCTTGTTCTGCACGACCTAGACTCCAATTCCTCGCATGTATAGCAACCCCAGTCCGGCAAAGTAGCACAGAATGAGCAGAAGCGCGTCAACCTCGATAATGCCGATGCGGCGCTCGACCTGGGCCAAGTTGCCCATCAGCCCCAGCGTAGTCATCAACAGCGCCAGCAGACCGACCAGCGCGAACGATGGATCGATGGCGTTCAGGAAAGGCCCATCGGTGTAGAAAACGTCGGCCAGGGACAGGGCAAACATGTTGAACACGTTACTGCCGAACAAGTTACCCACGGCGATGTCGTATGCGCCAAAGCGCACGGCGGATACCATGGCTACCAACTCCGGCAGCGAGGTGACGACGGCGACCATGACGACGCCGATGAAGCCATCGCCCAGGCCGGTGATCTCGGCGATCCCGGAGCTGCTGCGGACGAGCCAGGGCGCCACCAAGATCAGCGCGGCGGCGGTGATGGTGAATCCGATGATGGCCCGGCGCAGTGAGGGTATGCCCCGTTCGACTCCTTCGGCCTGATCTACCGCAGGGCCGCCCAGCACCGGGTTGGAGCGCAGCAGCCACACCCCTGTAAAGTACATCGCCATGATCAGCACGCTGCCGATGCCGACCCAGCCGATGCGCAGGTTGACATCGGCCAGCAGGAAAAAGACGGCCATCCCCGTCAGCATCGTGCCCAGGCTGGCGGTGAGGGCGTGCCGCAGTGCGACGCGGCGGATGATGCGCGTGCGGTGAAATACCATGTCGAGGGCACCCAGCAGGAGCATGTTGAACATGCTGCTACCGAAAAGGTCGCCCGCCGTCAGGTCAATGTGGCGCTGATTGATGGCGCTGATCATGGTGAGAAGCTCGGGCAGCGAGGTGGCTCCCGCCACCAAAAGCGCGCCGATAAAGAGGCCCGACAACTTGGTGTGATACGCGATGGCATCCCCATACTCGGCCAGCTTGATGGCCGCCGCGATGACGATCCCCGCGCTGATGACGAATTGTAGCCAGATCATCTAGACGGACGCTCCACTTTGGAGGCCGGGGACGCCCTTGGTGATGGGCAAGGGCCAGGCGGCCACTACCGTACCGGACTCATCCAGATCGCCTACCACGGCCTCGACGCCGGCGATGCACGCCTGGACCATCGCCTCGTCCTGAGCGATAGCAAAAAACGTGGAGGAACAGCGTTCAGTAGAGACCCCCAGGTTTTCAAACGCGAACCGGATGGGGATATGGGGACGCGGGCGGCATACGCCCTCCTGCGAGCACGTGCTCTCGATGAAGGTAATGTTGCGCACGCCGGTCTCTTGCCAGGCATCGAGCACCTGGTCCACGTCGTTCGGATCACTGAGGACTAGCATCATCATGTAAGACATAGGAAATCTCCTCCATTCATTCTCGTTTCACATCCTGCTCGATCGGCAGGTCTTGTTTCGCCTTGGCATACGCCGCCAGCGCCCGCTCGCGCGCCCAGGCGTGGTCTACGATTGGATTGGAGTAATTCTGCCCGAGGACGCAGCCGACCGACTGCTGCGTCTGCGCCGGCATCTTCCACGGCTCGTGGATGAAGCGGTCGGGCACGCTGGCCAATTCCGGCACCCAGCGGCGCACGTAGGCACCCTGCGGATCGTACCTTTTCCCCTGGGTGACAGGGTTAAAGACACGAAAGTAGGGCGCGGCGTCGGTGCCGGTTCCGGCCGTCCACTGCCAGCCGCCGTTGTTGGCCGCCGGGTCGCCGTCGACCAGATGCTGCATGAAGAAGCGCTCGCCTTGGCGCCAGTCGACCAGCAGGTCCTTGACCAGGAACGAGGCAACGATCATGCGGGCGCGGTTGTGCGTCCAGCCGGTTTGCGTTAGCTGATGCATCGCCGCGTCGACGATTGGATAGCCGGTGCGCCCTTCGCACCAAGCGGCGAAAGCGGCGGCGTCATTTTCCCACGGGATCGCCTGCAAGCTAGAGCGAAAGCTGCGCTCCAGGACGTAAGGGAAATGGTGCAGGATCGCCTGGTAGAACTCGCGCCAGATGAGCTCGTTCAGCCAGGTATCGACGCTGCGGCGAGCCTCTTCATCTGGAGCCAGCTCGCGAGCCAGCCCGGCCATCGCCGCAACCTGGCGCGCCGAGAGCATGCCAAAGCGCAGATAGGGCGAGAGATGCGAGGTGTCGTCCAAATCCACGCGGTCGCGCGTCTCCGCGTAGCGATAAGCGGGCGGATCGGCGCCGACCAAGAAGGCATCCAGGCGGCGGCGGGCCTCCACCTCGCCGGGCGGGAATGGCACTTCGGACAGCAGTGTGGGCCCCGTCGGGATCGGCAAGCTGGCGACGTCCGGCGGCGTGGCGATGCGTTCAGGGGCTGGCAGTATGTCCCGCGGTTCAGGCGGCGTCAGCGCCTTCCACTTGCGGCTTAAGGGAGTAAAGACGACGTAAGGCGCACCATCGGCCTTGAGCATGGCCTCGGGTGGGTGAACGGTCAGACCGCCGGTCAGGTGCAGCGGCAGTTCCTCCGCCACACGGGCATCCCGCTGCGCGCCATACGGCCACACGTCCGCCTCGGCACAGATCGCCTCCGCGCTGGTTTCGGTCAGCAGGACGGTGAGCTCGTCGCGCGGGTCGCCGCGGCGGAAGACGAGACGGCTGCCCCGGGCGCGCAAGGATTCATCCAATGCCTGCAGACCGCCGAAGAGGAAAGTCACGCGCTTCTCCGCTGCCTCATTCTCGGCCAACAGAGCGGGATCGAGCACGAAAACGGGAATGACCTGCTCAGCACGGGCCAGGGCGGCGCAGAGGGCCTGGTTATCCGTCAGGCGCAGGTCTCGTCGCACCCACCAGACGGCAGTTGTCACTCGATACCCACCCAGACCGCACCGTCTTCGACCTTGGTGGGAAAGACAGGCAGCGCGCGCTCCCGCCTGAGCGCGCCCAGCATCTTGCCCACCGCTGGCGGCCAGGGGCTCCAGTCCTTCACGTCGCCCGTCTGCAGGTCGAAGGCGCTGTGGTGCCAAGGGCAGGTGAGAGTGTGATTCTCGATCTTGCCGCCCTTGAGCGGCAGCCGCATGTGCGGGCAGGCGCTGGCGATAGCATAGATCTCTCCTGCCGCGTGGATGAGCAGGATGGAGTGCTCTTCGACCTTGACCACCTTTCGCTCGCCCTCCGGAAGCTCGGTTTCTAGAAGCGCGTTAATCCATTTCATTTTGACCTCCCCTCTTCTTGCGTGGAAACCAAGGAATGAACACACTGGTCGTCTCGACGTATTCCTTGTAGCCCGGCTTGGTTTTGATGAGACTCTTTTCCAAAAGCGCCGCGCCCGAGACGCGGAGCAACAGCCCGGTCATGACGATCGGGCTAAAGATCGTCCAGTAACCGCCGGCGGCCGCCGCAATGAGGTAGTAACCCCACCACTGAGCAGCGTCGCCAAAGTAGTTGGGGTGGCGCGTGTACCGCCAGACGCCCGCATTGAGCACCTTGCCTCGATTTGCCGGATCGGCTTTGAAGCGGGCCAGTTGCCAGTCGCCCACCGCCTCGAAAAAGAACCCAATGCCCCACACGAGTACGGCTGCCAAGTCGAGGAGCGTCAGCCGGTCTGGCGCAGCGCCGATCTGGGCAGCCAGCAGTGGCGCGGAGATGACCCACAACAAGAGCCCCTGCAATAGGAACACCCTGAACAAGCTCTGCCACCACCACTTTGCCCCGGCTTCTTCCCGCCACTTGCGATAGCGAAAATCCTCTGGCTTGCCCCAGTTACGCCGCAGGATGTGCAGCGAGAGCCTCAGCCCCCAGATAGTGACCAGGGCGCTGATGAGCCACTTGCGGGCGGGAAAACCTGTGGGCGCGAGCGCAAAGTAGAGCCAGCCGGATACGACGAAACCCGCGCCCCAAAAGATGTCCACGATACCGGCGTCCCCAAGTATCAGGCTGGCGATCCATAGGACGGTCATCAAGCCGAGAATGACCGAAGCAGCAGTTGCGTAAATTGACCAGAATTCCATTTTTACCAAGGCTCGCTTTCGTAGAGTGGCGGCGGCATTATTGTATCACATTGTCATGCTTTTGTCAGTGCGAGCGCTTTGAAAAGATCGGCCTCGTTCACATCACCCAAGGTAAGAGCCAGGAGCTTTGAATACACTGCCCCGTTTTGATGATTGACTAACTCCCCATTTAAGGTATAATGGCGCGACTGAACAGCAATCGTCAGTTGGCCTAGCCAACTGTTCTAATTTATTCGGAGGACGCATGCCTAAGCGAACGTATCAACCCAAAAAGCGCAAGAGAATGCGCACCCACGGTTTCCGGGCACGTATGGCTACAAGCACCGGGCAAAAAGTGCTCAAAGCACGGCGGGCAAAGGGCCGGAAACAACTGACCGTAAATCGGGAGTGGGCCAAGAAGCTAAACTGGAAAGAAAGCTCTCAGCGACCGCGCCGCCGCAAATAATGATTCGCCGCTGGCGATGGAACGCCGGATTAGATTACGACGCACGAGCGATGTGCGACGGGTTTACAACGAAGGGCAGTCGTGGACGCACCATATGCTTGTATTGGTCGCCCGGCCTAACGACCTCGACTTGAGCCGCGTGGGCGTCGCCGCAAGCCGCAAGCTGGGAGGCGCAGTGGCCCGCAATCGGGCCAAGCGGCTTTTGCGCGAGGCTGCCCGGCACCTCTATCCCCAACTCAAAGCCGGATGGGACGTGATGCTGATTGCACGCCCCAAACTCCTCGAAGCAAAAGTTCCGCAGGTCGAAGAGGTGTTGGCCCGGTTACTGAAACGAGCCAAGTTGAGTACAAGTGAGAAATCCAGCCGCGCCTCTGAGGCGACTGTGTTGCAGGAAACGGAGGAATGAGAACCATCCTACTCGGAGTGATTCGTCTCTACCAAAAGACCCTCTCTCGCACACTCCCTCCTACGTGTCGTTTTCATCCTACCTGTTCCCAATATAGCTATGAGGCTATCGCACGCTACGGCGCTTTACGCGGCGGCTGGTTGGCCGTCAAGCGAATTTCACGCTGCCATCCCTTTAATCCGGGAGGCTACGATCCTGTACCGGACCTTGAGGAGGATAAGTAATTGAAACGATCTCGCATATTGCGCTGGTTTATCTTGCCGACAGTGCTGGTGGCGCTGCTCCTGAGCGCAAGCGGTTGTGCCTGCGGGAGCATACAGGCCACCAGTTGGACAGGCATGACGCTCAAGGATGGCAAGATCTATGTAGCCGACCTGGAGCAAATCCAGGTCTTGGGATCAGACGGCGCGCTCATCCAGTCCATCGTCCCTAAAGACAAGGGCGCGGAAGATAGCAACACCGCCGGGTTGATCTACGTCGCCCCGGCGATTGGAGAGGACTACCTGATCGTAGCCGGGCAGACGCTCGCCGGCAGGCTGTTCTCCCCGGCCACCAACTCGGTGGTGAAGTTGGATATCGAGACCGGCGAAATCATCTGGCGCTTTGAAACGGCCAAGGGGCAGTACATCGAGGGCGGCGCCATCAGCGGCGATACCTTCGTCATCGGCAACAGCGATGGCTACGTGTACGCCTTGGATGTAGCTACAGGCGATCTCAAGTGGACGCGCGAGACAGACCACCGCGTGTGGGCCACCCCCCTCATCGCAGGAGATACCGTCTACATCGGCTCGATGGACCGAAATCTATACGCGCTGGGCCTTTCGGATGGCGAGGTCTTGTGGAAGTTCCCCGCCCAAGGCGCTTTCGCCAGCACACCAGTGATGCAGAATGGCATCCTGTACATCGGCACGTTCGGCAACCGGGTCTATGCCATCGATGCGGACGACGGGACCGAGGTATGGCGCTTCCCAGCGGACGAGCCGGGAGATAACTGGTTCTGGGGCAGTCCGGCGGTCGATGGCGATGCCGTCTATGCAGTGGATGTTAAGGGCACCGTCTACAAGCTGAACGCCGAAACCGGCGAGGAAATCTGGCCGAGCGCCAGCAAGCTTACCCCGAAGAAGAATGATAAAAACGCGCCAGTGCGGGATGGCCCAGCGCTGACGGAGGATGGTAACACACTACTCATCAGCAGTCAGAACGGCAGCCTTTACGCACTAGATACTGCCGATGGCTCCCAACGGTGGTCCGCAGCGAGTGACGGGAAAGGATACGCGACGCCGGTGGTAGACGGCGACGTCGTATACGAAACACAAATCCACGGTTCCTACCGCGTCAGGGCGCTAGAGCTCTTGGACGGCGGCGAACGGTACTCGGAACTATGGGTCTACCCGCCGCCTGAGGAATGAGACAGGAGAATAGATAACAAGTGTTTGATTTTATCGCCTATCCACTGGCCAACCTCATACTGCTCCTATACACCTTTCTGGGGCAAAACACCGTCATAGCGATCGCTGTGCTGACCCTTATCATCAATATGGCCATGCTGCCGCTCAACTTGAGCCAGCAGCGGTCGGCGCGCAAGATGCAAGAGCTGCAGCCAGAGATAGAAAAGCTCAAGAAGAAATACGGCAAAGATCAGGAGCGGCTATCGCAGGAGACGATGAAACTCTACAAGGAAAAAGGCATCAACCCGATGGGCGGGTGCCTGCCCTTGCTGATCCAAATGCCGATCTGGTTTGGATTGCTCGCGGCGATCAGGTATTGCATCCCCTCGACCCCCCTCGACCTGTTCCAGTTTTCGCAGCACATTGGCGAGCTGCTACCCGGTCTTACGATCTCCATTCCCGCCATCATAGGCATCGTCCCGCTGCAGAGCACGTTCCTGGGAATGGACCTAGGCTTACCCCCGAGTATGGCTCAGTGGTGGTCATACTCCCTGCCCCTCCTGGTCGGTCTCACGAGCTGGCTCCAGCAAAAGCTGCTAAGCCCATCGACCCCTTCCAGCCCTGCCAGCAGCGACAGCCCGCCATCTCAAACAGAGATGATGAGCAAACAGATGCAGATCATGATGCCGCTGATGTTCATGATGTTCACCCTCAGTTATGCGACCGGCCTCTCCATCTACTTTATCATCTCAAGTCTGATCCGAATCGCCCAGTACTATCTCATCAGAGACGGCAGACAGGAAGAGAGCACGACCTCGAAACCCACTTTGGCCAAGCAAAAGTGATCAATTGTCCGAGAGGAGAATACCCATGGCAGAAATGGAGCACACCGTTGAGGCAACCGGCGCAGACGTCGAGGCAGCAATCGCTGCAGGCCTGGAAGAATTACAAGTCGACCGCGACGCAGTAGAGGTCCAAGTGCTCGATGAAGGCAGCCGAGGTGTATTTGGACTCGGCGCGCGCGCGGCCCGCGTGCTTCTAGCAGTCAAGACACAACCCGCCCAGCCAGTACTACCGGACGTGACGCCTCCTGCTGAGCCTGTGAGCACACAGGCTGCGCACCCAGAAACAGAGCCACCGGCCACAGAGCCGCCCGCCGCCGAACCAGAAATCGCAGATTCGGAGTGGGAGATAACGGAGAAAGACGAGGCGGAAATAGCCCACGGGGCATTGCTGGAACTGCTTACGCTTATGGGCATACGGGACGTCACAATAGACGTGCGAAGAGCCGAGGCCGCCCCAGGCGAGAGCGGGACACCGCTTGTCTTCGACATAACCGGGCCGGACGTCAACATCCTGATAGGCCGTCACGGAGAGACACTGGCCGCGTTACAGCACATTGCCCGGTTGATCGTGGGACAGGAAACGACAAACCGGACCAACCTGGTGGTGGATGTGGATGGCTACAAAGCACACAGGGAACAAGCATTGCGCCAATTGGCCGAGCGTCTGGCGGAGCAAGCCGTGCACACCGACCGCCGGGTGGTGCTAGAGCCCATGCCGCCACACGAACGCCGCATCATCCATCTGACCCTACGCGACCATCCCAAGGTCACCACCGAGAGCATCGGGGAGAGAGACCGCCGCAAGGTCACCATCATCCCAAAACACCGATGAGCCAACGGCAGTTGGCCATCGCAACTGCTGACCGTTAACCACCAACGGCCAGCCGCCGACTGCTATGATCGAACCGCGAAGCCTTGAACGCAAACTCGATTACCTGGCCATCGGTCACGTAACCTGCGATCTGGTGAACGGCACCTACACGGTCGGCGGTACGGTCTCCTACGCCTCCCGCACCGCGCGGGCGCTGGGCTGTCGTGTCGGCATCGTCACCAGCGCCAGCCCCGACCTCGACCTGAACGACGTGCTGGGCGACATCACGATCACCCGTGTTCCCGCTGCCGCGACGACCACGTTCGAGAATATCTACACCCCCGACGGGCGGCGGCAGATACTGCACACCACCGCCGAGAGGCTCGTGCCAGAGATGGTGCCGCAGGACTGGCAGATAGCCTCTGCCGGGACCATCGTCCACCTGGGCCCGGTTGCCCAGGAGTGCGACCCCGCACTGGTCGATGTATTCGGCGACCGCCCCAGCGGCGCATTCATCGGCCTGACGCCCCAGGGATGGATGCGACGCCGGGACCAGGCCGGACACGTAAGCCGCTGCCAATGGGAGGGAGCCGAATCGCTCCTCGCACGTGCAGACGCGGTGGTGCTCAGCGAAGAGGACGTGGCAGGCGACGAGGTTCTGGTGAGCCGCTACGCGGCACAGGCGCGCCTCCTGGTCCTGACGCAGGGTGCGGCAGGGTGTACGGTCTATACGGGGGGACGGTCGCGCCATTTCCCGGCGCCCGCCGCGCGCGAGGTGGATGCGACCGGCTCTGGCGACATATTTGCTGCCACCTTCTTCGTCCAATTGCAGCGCGGCGGAGACCTGTGGGCGGCAGCGCGCTTTGCCAACTGCGTCGCCGCGCAGTCGGTGGCGAGAAAAGGATTGAGCGGAACACCGACGCCTGACGAGATTATGGAGTGCGAGCAGGCCCTGGGCGTAAAGCGTAAGGCGTAAAGCCTTTCTCAAGCCAGCCCTTACGTTTTACACATTACGAATTGCGGATTGCGCAGTTCTAGATCATACCGAGGAAAACCCGTGCCCATCATCTACGCGCTGGCAAACCAAAAGGGTGGCGTCGGCAAGACGACGACCGCCGTAAACCTGGGAGCTTACCTGGCCTCTTTGGGCCAGCGCGTGCTGCTCATCGATATCGACCCGCAGGCCAACGCGACATCCTCGCTGGGGGTAGACAAACGCACTGTAGAGATCTCTACCTACGACCTGTTGGTGCGCGGGGCTCCGCTGGCCGACGTCACACAACTAACCCGCCAGTTGCGCCTCGACCTGGTTCCCTCCGCGCCCGCACTGGCCGGCGCGACGGTGGAATTGGTCAATATGCCACAGCGGGAATACCGCCTGCGCCAGGCGCTGGAGGCCCTGGATCAACGACACGACTATGTATTGATCGACTGCCCGCCCAGCCTGGGCCTCTTGACGGTGAACGGACTGACAGCGGCTGCCGACGGGGTGATCATCCCAGTGCAATGCGAGTATCTGGCCCTGGAAGGCCTCTCGCAGCTAGGTCGAGCAATCGACCTGGTGCGCCGGGCCCTGCACCCCGATCTGCAACTGCGCGGCCTGGTGATGACCATGTACGACGTGCGCACGACCCTGTCGCGGCAGGTCGTCGAGGAAGTACAAAGCCACTTCCCAGGACGCGTCTTCAAGACGATCATCCCACGCAGCGTGCGGCTGAGCGAGGCGCCCAGCTACGGCGAGCCGATCTCATCCTACGCGCCTAGTTCGGCGGGGGCGCTGGCCTACGAGATGCTGGCGCAGGAATTGTTGCAGGAAGACAGAAAATCACAGCCACCGACCTGAGGTGAAAGATGACGCGACGCAAAAGCGGACTTGGTAAAGGACTAGACGCACTGATCCCGGCGGAGGAAGAAGCGCCGGTCGCTGCAACTGCCCCTGGGGTGATTCAGGTCCCCCTATCCGCCATCACCCCCAACCCCCACCAGCCGCGCTCCCCGATCCGCGACCAAGACCTGGTGGAACTGGCCGCCTCCATCGAGGAGCACGGCGTGATCCAACCCCTCATCGTCGCTCAGGCGGCCGGCGGCTATCAACTGATTGCCGGCGAGCGGCGCTGGCGAGCGTCACGCCTGGCCGGGCTATCCCAGGTTCCCGTCCTCGTAAAAGAGGCAGCGCCAAAAGAAATGCTGGAATTGGCCCTGGTTGAAAACGTCCAGCGCTCCGACTTGAACGCGCTCGAAGAGGCACAGGCCTACCGCCAGTTGATGGAAGAATTCGACCTGACGCAGGAGCAGGTAGCAAAGCGCGTGGGCAAGAGCCGCACAGCGGTCGCCAACACACTGCGATTGCTAAACGCGAGCCGGGCCGTGCAGCAAGCGCTGCTGGAGGACAAGCTCAGCGAGGGACACGCCCGCGCCCTTCTGGGACTGGAAAAGGCTGAAGCGCAGGAAAACGCCCTCGCCGTCGTTCAAAACAAGGGGCTGAACGTACGACAGACCGAGGACCTGGTGCGGCGGCGGCTCGGAGAGAAAGAAAAACCCAAGCACAAACCATCTCGAAAAGCGCAGTCACGCCGGGAAGAGACAAAGGCGCTAGAGGACGACTTTCGCAGTGCGCTGGACACAAAAGTGGAGCTGACACGCGACGGCGAAGGTGGGCGATTGGTGATCCACTTTTACTCCGACGAGGAACTAGACGCCCTCTACGAGCGCATCGTCGGAGGCAAGTAGACCACGCCAAAAAACGGGCAGCTCCACATTTACCGATACTGTTGGCGAAATCGCCTAGCCGCTCGGGGCTGAAGGCCCCGAGCTAAAGGAACAAAGCCCTGCGGGCTAGATTCAGCCCCCTGAGGGGGCTTGCCCTCTCAGCCCGGTGTCTTTAGCACCGGGCGATATACCCGGATTATTTTTTAGCCTACATCAATCCGCGCTACGCCTGCGCGCGCTTGGAAAGCGCGCCTACAACGCCAGTTTTGAGTCCGAATCGGGAAAGCACTCCCTACTCAGAAACGATGGGGATCAGCCGGTCGACGGTCTGCCAATCTGGCCCCAGCAGCACGGTGACTTTATCGCCCGACCAGTTCACGCACAGCGTATCATCACCGTACCAACACGAGAGCCCACCGGTGGCATCACTCGCCGGATGGCCGTACCGGCGGGCGGCGTAGGTCACGTAGGCCCCCAGAAATTCCCCGGCCTCGTACTGGGTATCCCACACCGAGTGCAAGACCATCACCAGCTCGCCGCTGGCATCATCGTAATAGACGACGCCGAGGTCCCCGCCCCACCCCTCGGCGGCCTTTGCCGCTTCTTCGGCGGTGAGATAGTTTTGCAGGTAGATGCGCAGCACGAGTTCCCCAATCGGGTCCTCAAAGACGAGGCGCCAATCGCCGCCCAGGGTGTCGGCCAGGGGCGCTACCGAGACGGGGACTGGCGCGTCGCCAGCCAGGTAGCGCGCCGGGTGCAGGATCTGTTCGGTCGACTGGGGAAGGTCGGCGTAGGCTGCGTTGACCGCTTCCCAACCGCCGCGCCCGTAAAGCGTCTGCACAAACACCTTGCCGTATGAATAAGGAAACAGAAACACGTCCTCGACAGGGGGCTGCTGCAGACCGGGGGCGACGGGTCTGGGCTTGAAAGCAGTCTGCCCAAACCCAAAGGCCCTCGCCAGCGGCGCGCAAGCCACCTCGTCGACCCGAGGGAGCGCCCCGAGATATTGACTCTCGATCAACTCCGCATCTCCCTCGACGAGTGCGCGGATGGCGTTGAAGCGGTCGAGGTCGTCGAAAGTGAACCCGAACTCGTCAAAGCCGAGGGCCAGCAGATCAAAATGCTGATCTTGCAGCGCGTGGCCGTACTCGTGGGCAAAGACGAGTTGCTCGTACGCGCCTATTTCACCGGTATCGCTCACGATATAAATCCCCCCGGTCTGGGGGTCGTAGAAACCGGCGATGATCTCGGGGAGAAAGGACTTGAGCACAGGCGCCAGGTCAAGCCCGGGTTCCATCAAGTCGAAGGCGGCCAGCGTCAGCGTCAAAGAGTCGAGCTGCTCCTCCCAGTGCTCGTCGAGGACCGGCTCGACGTAATAGGTGCGCAGTTCCTGTCTGGTGATCGCCCACCGAGGCACGGGACGCAGCGGCTCCAGGCCGCGCAATGCGGCCACCTCCAGCTCGATCTGATCCAGCGCCCCCACGTCCTGCAGCGAGGTGAACGGCGGCGTAGGCGTCGCCGTGGGAGGCGACGTAGGAGCCACCGTGGGGGGGAGAGAGAGAGTCGGTATCGGCGTCGGCGTCCAGGTTGGGATGGGCGTGATGCTGGGCGTATACGTGGGCAACGGCTCAGGCTGCGCCGCCTGCTGAAGCTGGGACAGGCTGAAGAAAACGACGCCGGCCAGGGCCAAGATCGTGATCAGGCTGAGTGCACCCAGAACGACGACGACGACGACAAGCTGCTTTCTGGCCATGGTTATCCCCTCCTGCTAGACCACCTCGACGACCGAACCCTCCGCCGTCTTGGTCACCTCGATGCGTGTGGGGAAGGCGTCCTTCAGCTCATCGATGTGCGTGATCACCAACACGCGGGCAAAGTCGTCCTGGATGGCATTGATCGCCTCGACCAGCCGCTCCCGGCCCTGGGCGTCTTGCGTGCCAAACCCCTCGTCGATCACCAGCGTCTGCAACTGCGCCCCGGCCCGGCGCGCCAGCAGCCGCGAGAGCGCGATGCGGATGGCAAAGTCGACGCGGAACGCCTCGCCGCCTGAGTAGAGGGAATACTCGCGCGTCCCCAGTTCGTCGGCGATCTTGATCTCTAATGCCTCGCGCACCTCGCCCGCCTGCGTCTCCCGCTGGGTATCGAAGCGCACGTGCATGCGCCCGCCGGTCATCCGCGCCAGCAGGCGGTTGGCCTCCGCCTCGATCTCGGGCACCGCCGCCTCGATGATCATCGCCGGCACGCCTTTGACGCCAAAGGCCGTCCGCAGCTCGTCGTAGATGGATTGCTCCTCAGCCAGCGTATCCCGCCGCTTGCGCTTGTCATCCCGCTGCCGCTCCAGGCCCTTACACGCCTCCAGGCTCTGCTGCGCCGCACCCAGCCGCTGCCGGGCGGCGGCCTCCTCTCCACGCACACGCTGCAACTCCGCCTCGACCGCCTGCGCGTCCTTCAAGCGCGCCTGCAATTCCTCGGCCGTTTTCTCCGTCTCCCCACGACGCGCCTGGTCGTCCTCGATCTGCTTGCGCAATCGCTTCTCCGACTCCTCCAACCGCTTGAGAGCCGCCTGCTCATCCTTCTTCCCCGTCTGCGCGGCATCCAGGCGCACCTTCTGCTCCGCGAAGGGTTGCCCATCGGCCACCGCCTGCCGCGCTGCCTCGTAAGCTGCGGCATCGTAACCCAACACCTCTGCTTCGGCCAACACCTGAGCCATCTCGGACTGAACCTCGCGGCCATAGTCCCTACCGGCAAGCCGCTTCTCCAGGGTGGCCAATTCCGCCCGGTCGCTCTCCAGATCCTCCTTGACCCGCAGCCCCTGCTCGACGCGCTCGGCCAGCGTCGCCTCCTGTCGCTGCAGCGCCGGCAACTCGCCCAGCAGCGCGCCGCTCTCGTCGATCTGCCGCTCCAGCGCCTGGGCCTGCTCGGTCAACGTCTTGGCCATCGCCTGATTCTCACGGAACATATCGCCCATGTCGCGCCCTTCGGCCTGGAACTGGGAAAGCAGTTGCACCCGATGATCCTCGGTGAGCGGCTGCGTACATAAGGGACACTCGGCGCCCGCCTGCTCCAACTGGGCGATCTTTTCCTTGAGCGCGTCCATCTCCGCGCGCAGTGCCTCGTTGCGCACCCGCAGCGCCACCTGCTCCTCGGCGATGTGCACCAGATCGTCCCGCGCCGCCTCCCGGCTCTCCGACAGCTGCTGCAGATGGGTGAGCCGAGCCTGCACTTGCTCATACTCGGCGACAAGCGCTTCATCGGGCAAGCGTGTCTCCAACCCGGGGATGCGCCGGGCGATGACCTCGCGCTCTGTCTCGACCGCGTGCCGCGCATCGGCCAGCTGCGCCTCCAATCGCATGCGGCGTTCGTTCAGCTCAACCGAGTGTTGCAGCTTGGCCCCCAGCGCCCGCTCCTGCTCGACCGCTTGCTGGTAGGCCGCGTAACCAGCCTTGATCTCTTTGGCGCGGCTCGACAGCTCCTCGTACTCGGCCAAACGCCCTTCTCGCGACGCCCGCTCCTTTGCCAACGATGCCAACTCGCGCTCTGCCTGGGCGACCCGCTCACCTAGCTCGACGATCTGTGCCTCGGCGTGACGCAGCTCTGTACGAGCCGTCTCGATCTGCTGATAAGCCGCTTGGGCTTGTTCGAGCACCGCACTCAGTTCCTCGACCGCCTTCTTGGCCGCCTCCAGCTCGGCCTCGTACCCCGGGCGGCGGGCCAGCTCGGCCTCGATCTCTTCCAGACGCAGATCGACGGCCCGCACCTCGCTTTCAATGTCCCGCAGCCGCGCCTTGGCCCGCTCCTCGTACTCGGCCCAGCGATCCAGCCCCAGGATATCACCCAGGACGCGCTTGCGCTCGGCAGGGGTCTTGACGGTGAACTCGTCGGCGTGGCCCTGGCGCAGGAAGGCGGAATTGACAAAGGTGTCATAGTCGAGCCGCAGAACGTGCTCGATCTTGGCCTGGGTATCGCGGATGACGCTCTCGGCGATGGAGCGCCATTTTCCATCGTCGCTCACCTGAAAATCGAGCAGGCTGCTGCCGCGCTTGCCCGCCTTGCGCTGGCGCAGCACGCGGTAGGTCTGCTCCCCCAGGTCAAAGGTGAGCTCGACCGACATCTCGTCGTCGCCCAGGTGGATCAGCTCGTCATCCCGCCGGGCGCGCGCCTTGCCCCACAGCGCCCAGGTGATGGCATCGAGCAGCGCCGATTTGCCCGCGCCGTTGGGTCCCGCCAGGCACGCGACGTGGATGCCGGCAAAGTTCAGCTCCGCCTGGCGGTAGCACATAAAGTTGGCGAGTGAGAGCTTTTGCGGGATCACGTCACAATGATAACTGGAATCTGGATATTGTGCAAGGCACTGGCTTGAGAACTCTGGACGACTTTGCACCCAGATCGTCCGCCCAAGCCCAGGTCTCGCGGATAGCCACGATGACCCCTTCCGGCAGCACAGCCAGAGCCGCGACGGTGCCCCGCGTCAACCACCACTTGCACCCTCTCCTTTGGTTTCACGCTCGACTCTACTTTCGGCGTAGAACGCCAAACGCACCGACGGCAGCCAGGAGAAAGGTCAGCATCAATAGCAGACAAACGACGAGGAAAGCTAGATCGGCGAGATGAAAAGTGAGGACAGCCAAGGCCGAGAACACCTCGCTCACCCTGGCGCTGTGCAGGGTGACAAAGACGCTATAGCCCATCATAAAGAGACCGCAGGCAAAGAACGCGTAGGCGAGCGACCGGCGCAGGACCCAATGCAGGCTGAGCACCTTTCTCAAGCGAACACCGACGGCAAGCAAGCTGACGCCCGTAGCGTACGCGCCCCCCAAGCAGACGAGCGCCAGGATCATTTCGAGCCCGCACGCACGCGCGAAATCGGTTTCGATAGGAATCAAGCGACCGTACAGCAGCTCGCCCATCATCTGCGCCAAGAGATGGATCAGCAGACTCACAGCGAGAGCCACGGTCAGACCGTCGAGGAGGTTGGTTCCGAATCGCTCTCTGAGCAACGCTCGCAGAGCGAAGGAGAGACACAGCGCGGGGACAATCATCGCCAGGTGGACGACAATAGCCACCACCATCGGGTGCCACGATCCCATATCCAAAAAGAAAAAGACGAGGAAAAAAGTGCACGCCCCAACAGCGATCCAATACCGCCGCCTCGACCGCAGCGTGTTCGCCCGCTCATTCATCACACACTCACCTCCGTCGCCCACGTTACGCCAGCAGCGCGCTCGCACAAACCGCGAGGGCCATCGCCAACACCACAGCCCTCGGAGCGCGTGCAAAACCGCGCACTGAGTCTAGCAAACAGATGTAGAGATCGTGTCGAGGTCATGCGGAGATTGTCAAGCACGATCAGGCTTTGCGAGCCGCCACCTGCGCCAAAATCTCCTCCGCGCTGCGGGTGGCCGCCTCGCCGGCGGCACCCAGCATCTGGACCAGTTCCTCCACCTGCGCCTGGCCCTCCAAATGCAAGACGCGCGTCACCGTGCGCTCGCCCTCCTCCGTCTGTTCTACGTGCTTTTCCACGTGAAAGTGCGCATCGCCAAAAGCAGCCAACTGCGGCAAGTGGGTCACGCACAGCACCTGGTGGCGCAGACCGCCCGGTCCCGTCCCCGCCGCAAGCTGCCACAGCTTTTCGCCCACCGTCGCGCCCACGCGCCCGCCGATGCCCTGGTCGATCTCGTCAAAGATCAGCGTCGGCGTCTCGTCGGCGCGGGAGAGCACCGTCTTGAGCGCCAGCATCAGCCGCGAGGTCTCGCCGCCGGAGGCGATCTTGGCCATCGGCTTCAGCGGCTCACCGGGGTTGGGGGAGACGAGGAATTCGAGGTGGTCGATGCCGGTGCTATCGAAGGCCACACGCTTGCCCACCCATTCGTCCACTCGTACATTCGTCGATTCACCGAATAGAGATTGGAGATTGGAGACCAGAGATTCCGTGACGGGAACGCCTTGCTCGTCCTCGCGCCACTCAAACCCAACGCCGAACCGCGCGCCCTCCATGCGCAGATCGCCCAGCTCCGTCTCGATCCCCGCTGCCAGGCGCTCGGCCGCATCGCGCCGCCTGATGGAGAGATCCACCGCCAGCCCGCTCAACTCGGCCAGCAGCCGCCCTTCCTCCACGCGCAGCTCCTCGACGCGCTCCTCGCTGTGAGTGATCGCCTCCAGCTCCCGCGCTGACCTTTCTGCGTGGGCCAACACGTCGGGGATCTTGGCGCCGTACTTGCGCTCCAGGCGGCGGATCAGCGCCAGGCGATCCTCTACCTCCTGCAGGCGGTGCGGGCTGTACTCAATCTCATCCTGATAAGCATGTACGCCGCGAACCAACTCCTGCGCTTGGTAGTAGACATTCTCGGCGGCCTTTGACTGGGGCTCCTGCGCCGGATCGACGCGCGCCAGCCTTTCCAAAGCGCGCAGCGCCACACCCAGCATATCCAATGCCGACGAGGCTTCTTCCCCACCCCCTTCGAGCGCCTGAAGCGCCTCTCCGGCCAGCTCGGCCAACTGCTCGGCGTTGGTCAGCCGCAGCCGCTCCTCGGCCAGCGTTTCCTCCTCGCCAGGCTCGAGTGCCGCCGCCTGGATCTCGCCGACCTGGAATTGGAGCAGGTCGGCCCGTCGCGCCAGCTCCTGCTCGCTGCGCAACAGATCGGCCAACTCGCGCCGCACCGCGCGCACCTGCGCCACCTTCCCCGCCACCTGCGTCCGCAGCGGCCACAGCTCGGCGTACCGATCAAGCAGGTTGACGTGCTGGCTCACCCGCAGCAGAGAGAGGTGCTCGCTCTGGCCGTGGATATCGACCAGGCCGTCGGCCACCTCGCGCAGGAGCGCCAGCGTGACCGTGCGGCCATTGATGCGGCAGACGTTGCGCCCGTTCAGGCGCACCTCGCGCCCCAGGAGCAGCAAGTCATCCTCGTCCCCCTGCAACTCCTCCCGCTCCAGCACGGGGGCTACCGCCGCCTGATGCTCCGGGGCCAACCGGAACGCGGCCTCGACGATGGCCTGGTCGGCGCCGGCGCGCACGACCGTCGTATCGGCGCGACCACCCAACACCAACTCTACTGCGTCGATGATGATGGATTTGCCCGCGCCGGTTTCGCCGGTCAGCACCGTGAACCCTGGCGCGAACGCCAACTGCAACTCATCGATGATAGCAAAATCGCGGATATGCAGCTCGGTTAGCAACTCACCCTCCTGACTCTAGGCTCTCTTCCCGGGGCGCAGCCGCCAGTAAGCCGCGCCGGTCGCCGTCACTAAATAAACCCCGGGCCACACCATTCTCAATACCCCCCCCACGGCGTGAGTCGCCACGCCGGCCGCGTCTCCGAGCCCGCCGAGCAGAGCCAGCCCAGCGAAGCCAAGCAGCGGCAACAGCAGCATGGGCAGCCCACCCAAAATGATACACCCGCACACAACTGCCCAGGTATACTGCCCACGCCGCCGCCGGATCGCCCAGCGCGCGACCTCGGCAATGGCCATGCCAGCCAGAGGTCCCAGGACCAGGGCGAACCAGTTCAGGAGTGGGATTATCACACCCGCCACAAGAGACAGGGGCAGCGCGACCACAACAGCGATCACGTAATGAATCGGGCGAAAGTCGGCGTAAAAGACCTGCTGTTGAAGATTGATGCATTCCCTGCAGCGATAGCCCACCGGTGTACGCACTGCACACTTGGCACATATCGGCTTCCCACACCTGTTGCAGCGTAAGTAAGTCTCGACATCGGGATGGTTGACGCAATGCAGGGGTTCGCTCATACTCTCCACTCCTTGTAAAGCACCAAGAGATCGCGCACTCGCCCGGCGAGTGTCAGAGGCCAGACGTGTGATCCCTCGGCACCAGCCGCTCCACCAACGTCTTGTAGAAATAGGTCTGCTCCTGCACGCGCGCAAAGCGGGCGGCGTACGGACTGGCTCCCACCATGACCTCGTCGCCGCCCACCAACTCCGCCTTCACCTCTCCGTCCACCGCCAGAACCGCCCGTCTTACTCCGGCAACGACGATCCGCACGATGACCCCCTCGGAGAGCACAACGGGACGCTCCATACTCAGGTGCGGCGCGACGGGTACCAACACGATGTTGCGCAGCTCCGGCGGCAGGATCGGGCCGCCGGCCGCCAGCGCGTAGGCGGTGGACCCCGTGGGCGTGGCAACGACGAGGCCGTCGGCGGCGTAGGAGGCCAGGTACCCGCCATCGACCTCGGCGCGCAGGTACACCACACGCGCCCGCTCCCCCCGCCCGACCACCACGTCGTTCAGCGCCGTGGCCTGGACCAGCTCCTGACCATCGCGCGAAGCCGCCGCCTTGATCATCATCCGCTCCTCGATCCAATAGTCACCGGCCAGCGCACGCAAAAGAACGTCCTTCCACATATCCGGCTCGGCCTCGGTGAGGAACCCCACGCGCCCCAGGTTGATTCCCAGGATCGGCGTGGCGTAAGGGGCCGCAGCCCGCGCTACCCGCAGGATCGACCCATCGCCGCCCAGCGTCACCAGCAGATCGGCCTCTCGCAAAAAAGGCGACTCGGCAGCCTGATACGTCGTAGCGATCTCCGCTTCCAGTCCTTGCTGCTTCAGCCAAAGAGCGATCACGCCGGCCAGGGGAAGCGCTCGCTCGGGGCGGGGGTTATAAAAGATGCCGACAAGTTTCATAGCCAAAATCCAGAAACCCGGCTTTTTGCTTCCCTATCATCGCAGGAAACCAAAAGCGTGACTCGAAGTAGAAAGAAAAACGGGGTTTCCTCACCATCTATGCACGCACCTTCAACCAATCCACCAACTCGGCCAGGGCCACGTCTACTTGCTCGCCCGACTTCATGTCGCGCACTGCGGCCCTGCCGGCCGCCAGCTCGTCCTCGCCCATGATGACGACGTAGCGCGCGCCACGCTTGCCCGCCTCCCTGAGCTGGCTCTTTAGCCCACGCTGGCCAAACGCCAGCCACGCCCCCACGCCCGCTGCGCGCAGCGCGTTGGTCAATCGCACCGCCTCCTGCCCGGCCTTTGCCCCCAGATGCGCCACGAACACCGGCGGGGCCGGCAGCGGCGGCACCTCCACCCCCAACTGCTTCATCACCAGAACGATGCGCTCGATGCCGGAGCCAAAGCCCACGCCCGGCGTCGGCGGGCCGCCGATGGCCTCTGCCAGTCCATCGTAGCGCCCGCCACCGACGACGGCGGCCTGCGCGCCGATGCCGGTCGCCCACACCTCGAACACGGTCTTGGTGTAATAGTCCAGCCCACGCACCAGTCGGTGGTTGATAGTGTACGCACGGTCCAGCAGATCGAGATACCCCCGCAGCGTGGCAAAGTGCTCGGCGCACTCCTCGCACAGGTAGTCGATGATGTGCGGGGCCGCCTCGATGAACGGCTGGCAGCGGTCCTCCTTGCAATCGAGCACGCGCAACGGGCTGCGCTCCATCCGGCGGACGCAGTCCTCGCAAATCTGGTCGAGATGCCGGGCATAGTAATCCTTCAGCACGGCGATGTAACCGGGCTTGCACCTGGGGCAGCCGGTCGAGTTCAACTGGAAGGCCAGGTCGCGAAAGCCAAGACCGGCGTACAGGTCCCAGGCCAGCACCATCACCTCCAGGTCGGCAGCCGGGTCCTGGTCGCCCAAGATCTCGACATCAAACTGGGTGTGCTGGCGATACCGCCCCGCCTGAGGTCGTTCGTAGCGAAAGATAGGGCCAAAGGTATAGAGTTTGACCGGCTGGGGCAGCACGCGCATCCCATTCTCGATGTAGGCGCGCAGCACGCCGGCGGTGAACTCGGGCCGCAGGGTGATATCGTGGCAGCCCTTGTCCTGGAAAGAGTACATCTCCTTGTCGACGATGTCGGTGCCTTCCCCGACGCCGCGGGCAAAGAGTTCCGTCGCCTCAAACATCGGCACGTCGATGCGCTCAAAGCCAGATAGCTCCGCCAGATGTCGAGCGCGGGTGCGCACGTGATACCAGTAGGGCTGATCCTCCGGCAAGATGTCGAGTGTCCCGGTCGGCCGTTGAAACTGGGGCATAAATCTCTCCTGGGTGCAGATGTGGGCTATTATAGCCCAAGTCAAGGGCAACGCAAACCATCACCACTGAGGTGTGTATTCGCTGATAAGGGGGGAGTACATGCTCGCGATATCACAAGTAATTCGTAAGTAACTGCTCAGGCTATTCGCCCGAGCAGTCTCCCTCGCTCGAAAAAGGGAGAGATGGGGGTTTGGAGAGCGGCGAAGCCGCTCTCCAAACCCC
>JAFGED010000055.1 GCA_016931785.1 Anaerolineae bacterium | reverse complement strand
TTGGAGAGCGGCTTCGCCGCTCTCCAAACCCCCGCCCCCTCTCTTTTCACACGCGAAAGGCAACTGCTAAGCAAGGCTGAGTAGTTATGAGAAAATGAACAATGGAACGTTGTTGATCGCTAACGTCCGGTTTTGCTGTCTGGACTCTTGCGCGCGTTGTTGGTGATGGTGTACAGAATGCGGACGAGTTCGTCGCTCTCCTAGAGCAAGGCTTGGACGTTGTCATCGTTGAACAGTGACGTTTGGATGATGCGCAGCCAGTAGCGGGTTTCTCTAGCTTCCTTGTGCGCTATGCTCATCTTGTGGATGAAATCCTGCTTGGACTCCGCCGCGTCTGCTTCTTCTACATTGGCCCCGATGGATGTCGCCGACCGCACGATTTGTCTGCCAATCACGATTCCGGCCGTGGTGCGGGGCAATTGATCGACCAACTTTACTACCCTTACCGTAAATTCAAATGTTCGCTCCTGTATGTCAAACCTTTGCCCGTTCTTCATCGTTACCCTCCGTCATCGTTAATTGCTCATTGTCTCTTTTTTCATTTCTTTGGAATCTCGACTAACACTGCCAGTCCCACCTCCTCCAATTCCTTGGCCTCGCGGATCGTCGGGTCGAGGTAGTGCCACAGCAGCGCCAGCGCGACGCCGACGACGAGCGCCAGCCCGATCTTGACCGCGGGGCCCATCAGTTGAGTACGCAGGCCGGGAGCGAGGGCGACGGGCGAGGGGGTGTCCAGCCGGCGGACGGCGGGCTCGACGCCGGTCAACTGCGGGAAGTAGGTCGCGCCGTTCTGCGTCAGCTCGGCGGTGATGGCGTCGGCTACGCCGACGATCTGCACCGGGTCGGGCCAGGAGAGGTAGACGACCATCACAGACTGCGCGCTGTCGGTGACGATGGATCCCTGGATGGCGCCCGCTAGTCCAGGGTCGCCCACTCGCTCGGCGACCGCTTCGGCAAAGACCCCCGTCCTGGCGACGTCGGCCAGGCCGTTGGCGACGTACTCGGAGGCGAGCCACGGATAATAGCGGTCATAGTCCTCGCTGAGCCCGGCGGGCTTTGTCCCGGCGGAGAAACGCATCACCACCTGGTAGACCGGCCCTGGCGGCTTGTAGGTCGCGGCGGCGTAGAGGGCGACGACGAGCACCGGCACGACGACGAGCCACCAGCGGCGGAGTAGGATTTTCCAGCAGGTTCGTAGTTCCATGTGTTACGCTCCTTGGTCTGTGATCGGGAGACCGGGGGAAGGGGAGACAAGGAGAAGCCTAGACTTGTCTTCTTGTCCCCTGGTCCCCTTGTCTCCTCTCCTCTGTCACTTTGTCTATAAACTCACTCAGTTGCTTCTTGAACACGCTCGCATCAAACCGCATCGCGTTGCGGGCGCACGCTTGCGGGTCTATATCAGCGGCATCAAATTCGCGCACGACTTTCGCCAGCGCCTCGGGCGTCATCTCGGAGAAGAAGGCGCCGGTCTCGCCTTCGGTTACCGTATCGAGCGCGCCGCCGCCGCCGTAGGCGATCACGGGCCGTCCGGCAGCCTGGGCCTGCACCGGGGTGATGGCGAAATCCTCCATCCCCGGCAGGATGCTGGCTTTGCAGCGTGCGAACAGGTCGGGCAGGTCCCCGTCGGGCACGTAGCCCAGGAAGGTGATCGTGGGGCCGGCCAGCGCTTCAAGCGCCTCCCGGTCCCGCCCATCTCCGGCGATGACGAGCGGCAGCTTTAGCTGGTTGAAGGCGCGCACCGCCAGGTCGATGCGCTTGTAGGGGATCAGGCGCGAGACGATGAGGTAGTAGTCGTCTTGAGTTGCTATGGGCTGGAAACGCGCTGTGTCCACCGGCGGATGAATGATGATCGATTCACGGCCGTAATAGCGCTGGATGCGCGCCTGGATCTCGCGCGAGATGGCGATGAAGTGAGCGATCCGTTGGGCGGCCCGATAGTCCCAGCGGCGCAGCAGCGCGACCAGCGGACGCAGCGCGGTTCTGGCCGCGGGGGATAGCGCCTCGCGGGCGGCGTATGCGTCAAAGTCCCACACGTAGCGGGTGGGGGCCAGGCAGTAGCAGATGTGCGTCGTATCCCCTGTGCGCACCCCGTGGCAAAAGCCGGACTTGTTGCTCAGCACGAGGTCGTAGCCTGAGAGGTCGAGCCCGGAAAAGGCCAGGGGGTAGAGGGGCAGATAGGGCTGGTGATGGCGATAGATGCCTGGCAGGCGATCCATCCAGGTGGTGCGGATGTCCCACTCGCGATAGGCCGGGTTCATCTTTTCCGGCCAGTAGATCGAGGTATAGACCGGGGCGCTGGGGAACATCTCGGCGAGGGTTTCCAGCACGTCCTCCGCACCGCCGATCTGATTGAGCCAGTCGTGGACGAGAGCCAAGCGCATGGGATCCCTCAAGCCTCACTGTGAAACTGGGGCCGTAGGGCTCTGGCTGCCTGTGCCAGCGCATCGACGGCTGCGGCTACTTCCACCGACGGTGGTATGCTGATGGCCAAGATGTATTCCTCCCCGACCGGCCGTACGACGAGCACGCCGGCGTCGCCAGCGAGCGTCAGGTGGGTCAGTCGGCCGTGCTGCAACTTGTGGAACGCACGCTCTCCTAGAGAGAGCACAGCGGATGCTATCGCCAGGATGCGATCGGGCTGCTCCTTTTGAAAGGGGTCGTACGTCGCTTGTATGACGCCGTTCGGCGAGGAGATGGTGGCCCAGTGCAGTTCCGGCACCCGGCGCGCCACGTCGCGCAGGATGTGCTCCAGTGCGATGGGGGGCACGCTCCTGCGTCGAGTGGGTGTAAGAAGATCGTTCTGGATCATGGCGCAAAATCTCTCAGCGGCTGCCAGCTCATTCGATGGGCGGGCGACGGTCCCAGTCGCGAGAGGGCGTGACTGTGCTGGCGCGTGCCGTAGCCCTTGTGCCGGGCAAATCCATAGCCGGGCAGGCCCTCGTCCAACTTCACCATCAGCCGGTCGCGCGTCACCTTGGCGACGATGCTGGCAGCGGCGACGCTCAGGCAGCGGGTGTCTGCCTTTGGAAGCGCGCGCTGGTGCAGGGCGCTCTCCGGCAGGCGCACATAGTCGATCAACAGCGCGCTGGCCTGGCCGTTCAAGCCGGATAGCGCGCGCAGCATCGCCTGGCGCGTGGCCGGGGCGATGCCCAGCTCGTCTATCTCGGCTGGATCGGCCCAACCCACGCCCACGGCCAATGCCACATCCTCGATGACAGGCAGCAGCGCTTCCCGCCTCGCCGGGCTCAGCAGCTTGGAATCGCGGACGCCGTCCAGCAGCTCGGCCAGGTTCGGGCGGTCGAGGGGCAGCACCACCGCCGCCGCGCAGACCGGCCCGGCCCACGCGCCGCGCCCGGCCTCATCGATCCCGGCTACGTGGGAGTAACCGGCGGCGAGCAGTGCACGTTCTTCGGATAGATCGGGAAGCATCATGGGTTGGTCGTTTGCTCGGTTGAGTGACGGTCGTAAAGGCCCATGATCTGATTGAGTTTCACGCGCAGGACCTCTTTTGCCATCTCGATGGATTCCGTGAAATACCGGCTCAAATGTCCCGCCTGATCCTTGGTGTTGCTCTCGTCGCGATTTTGCCACTCGACCTCTACTTCCTTCATCGAATAGCCGCATCTCTCAAAGAGATAGAGGAGCTCGACGTCGTAGGCCGAGACCTTCCACCCGCCAGGTTTGTTCTCCTGTTTGAAGAATTGGAGATTGGGAAAGACGCTCTGCGCAGCCTCACGGCGGCACGATTTGAAGCCGCATTGTGTGTCGCTGACATCGTGCAGCAGAAAGAGGCGGCGAAACGTGCGGAAAACGATGCTGCCAATTTGTCTGACAATCGAAAAGCCCTCCCGTGCGGTTCCCCGGGAGCCGATCACTACGTCAAAGCCTTCTTCATACCACGGGAGTAGTTTGCCCAACTCGTGAATGGGCGTCGATTGGTCCATATCGGTGAAAAGGACGATCTCGCCCTTGGCTTCCTGGATGCCTGCCCAGACTGCCGCCGGTTTTCCCCCGTGGGGAATATCGCACAGGGAGAAGTCGGCCGTGTTCTTGACAAAATTCTCGATCAGGCTTCTGCTATTGTCCGTAGATTCGTCGTTGACGATGATGACCTCCCACGCGTAATCTTGCCCGGTGATGTATTGATTCACTTCATCCAGCACGCCTCTTTCAAGGTTCTTTTCCTCATTGTAACAGGGAATAATGACAGAGACGTAGGGTTCTTTGTTTTGCATAGGGGTATCTCGCAAGGGAAGGCCTTTTTCGTATGATAACCGCTTCAGGGGCTTTCGTCAACCTCGGTGAGGATACTGTCGAGGTACGATCGGCCGACGACTCGGCTACGCTGCACTTGCCGCCGCTTGCGCAGCATCTTGGGGATGCCTAGGAGCCCGGCCAGTTGGCCGCGCAGGCGGGCGCGCGCAGCGTCCCCGCGCCAGGCGCGCAGCGCCTCGGCCGTGATGTGCAGCTGCGCTCGCAGGATGGCGCGCCAGCGCGCGCGCCACAGGTCGCCGGGGTAGTCTTTCGCCAGTATGTAGATAAAATTGCGCCCGTCGTGAAAGCTGGCGGTCACGCCGCCGCCGCTGGCTTTGAGCTTGTGGTAGACGACGGCGCGGGGGGTATAGATGCATTTCCAGCCGGCCAACTGCGCCCGCCAGGCCAGGTCGAGATCCTCGCAGGAAAAGAAGAAATCCTCGTCGAGGAGGCCAATCTGTTCCAACATCATCTTGCGGTAGGCGGCGCTGCCCCCGCAGGCGCTAAAGACGGGCTCCTCGTGGTCGTACTGGCCCTCGTCCTTTTGCCACACGCCCCGGTTGCCAGGTGTACCGTTCACGCGGTAAAAGTCGCCCGCCGTGTGGAACGTATCGCGCCGGTCGAAGAGCAGCATCTTGGAGGCCACCAGCCCGGCTTCGGGGTGGCGCTCGAAGGCGGAGATGATCTCCTCCACCCAGTGCGGATCGGCCTCGGTGTCGTTGTTCAGGAGCGCGACGAACTCGCCCCGCGCGGCTTGCATCCCGGCGTTGCACGCGCCGGTAAAGCCCAGGTTCTCGCCCAGTGCCAGCGCCTGCACCTCTGGATAATCGCGGGCCAGCAGCTCCAGCGATCCGTCGGTGGAGCCGTTGTCGGCCACGATTGTTTCGACGCGCGGGTGGGTTTGGGCGCGCAGGCTGTCCAGGCAGGTGGGCAGGTGGTGCGCGCCGTTCCAGTTGGGGATGACGATGCTGGTGAGCGGTAGATTGGTAGGTTGGCAGTTGGTAGATTGGTCGCCGCCCCGTTTTTTGCTATTTGCTACTTGCGATTTGTTATTTGCGGTTAGAGATTGACTCATTGGGCTCGTAGGAACTCTGCTACCGCCTCCTGCCACGGTCGCAGTGTGATTCCCAGCGCCGCCGCCGCCGTGTTGGCCAGGGGTGCGAAGCGGGGCGGGGTGGACGGGCGCTGAAAGTCGTCCAGGCTGATGGGCTCGACGGGAACGTGCTCCCGCCCGGCCAGGCGCAGCACCTCGCGGACGTAATCGTAGCGGGACGTGTACCCGGCGTTGGTCAGGTGGTAGATGCCGTAGGCCCCGGTCTGGATCAGCGCGGCGATGCCCGCCGCCAGGTCGAGGGCGTAGGTGGGATTGCTCACCTCGTCGGTCACGACTTTCAATGCGCCGCGCTCGTCGGCCACCTGAACGATGCGGCTAGGGGTGGAAAAGTTGCGCCCTCCAGCGGTGTAAAGCCAGGCCGTGCGGACGATGTAGAAGCGGGTGAGCAGGTTTCGAGCGAACCATTCCCCGGCGACCTTCGATTTGGCGTAGGGATTGATCGGGTTGACCGGGTCCCACTCGCGGTAGGGCTGCGTGGCCGTGCCGTCGAACACCTCATTGGTGCTTACATAGACCATCGCCGCGTTGCAGGCGGCGCAGGCCAGGGCCACGTTCTGCGTCGCGATGCCGTTGACCAGGTATGCCTTGTCGGGGTCGCGGGCGCAGCCATCGACGTCGGACCACACAGCGCAGTGGATCACCACGTCGGGCGCAAAGTCGGCGATGGCCGCATCGATGGCCTGCCGGTCGGTGATGTCCAACTCGGGCAGGTCGCAGCCTGCGAGGGTGTCTCCGGTCAGCGTTTGGTGAAAGAGCGTGCGTCCCAGTTGTCCCTTGCTGCCGGTGATAAAGATGCGCATCAGGACCTCCCTTTTGCCGAGTCTTGGCGCACTTGTTCGAGGGAGGGAAGTTGCGCGTCTCTAGGGGAGACGATGGGCTCCGCGATGGGCCATTGGACGCCGATCTCGGGATCGTTCCACATGATGCCCCGTTCGAGTTCCGGGGCGTATTCCTCCGTCACCTTGTAGACGAAATCGGCTTCCTCACTGAGGACGCAGAATCCGTGGGCCAGGCCGGGCGGGATGTACAGCATGCGGCCATTGTCGGCGGAAAGCTCCACGCCGATCCACTTTCTGTACGTGGGCGAGTCCGGTCGGATGTCGGCGGCCACGTCGAACACCCGGCCGCTGAAGGCCATCACCAGCTTTCCCTGGGCCTTTGGGGGGAGCTGGTAGTGCAGCCCGCGCAGCACGCCCTGCGCGGAGTGGGAGCAGTTATCCTGGATGAAGGGAGGGATACCGTGGGCCGCAAACTCGGATGCCTTATAGAGCTCTAGAAAAAAGCCGCGGGCGTCTGCAAAGCGGCGAGACTCGATGAGGATGACTCCAGGGATTTCAAGGTCTTTGAAACTAAAGGGCATCTAAACCTCCGGGTCCGTGTTCGCAAACAAATCTCTCTCTTTTCGCTCGCCTCGCTGGAACGGCGGCGAGGCGCGATGGAACGTCTCGGTCGATTGCGCGCGGCGCACCAGCCATTGAGGCAGCCGTTCCCAAAACGGTCCCGGCCCCGAAAGCTGGCTGCGATGGCAGGCGGCCGCCTGCCGCTTGGCCTCGTAGTAAGGGCCGACGTCGACTTTCGTCGTAATCGGCAGCGCGTGATCGAGCGCGGCGCGCAGGTCGATGTCCTTGTTCTTGCCCACCGCTCTCGCGTCGAGGCCAAGGAGCGGCATCAGCCACACCGTCCACTTGAGCAGCGTCTGCATAGTGGCGGTAAAGTAGAGCTTGGTGGGGGCGGGTTGGTAACCCGACCTACATCGTTCGTAGGCGGCGACGGTGGCGCGGTGTATGGCGATGTGGTCGGGATGCCCGTAGGCCCCGTAGGGATCGAAGGTCAGCACCACCTGCGGCTGCAGGCGGCGCATCCAGGCGGCGATCCGTTCGGCCAGCGCGTCCGGATCGGCCTGGACGAGGGCGTGGGGGTGTTCGTTGGCCGGGGAGCCCGCCATCCCCGAGTCCTGGTAGCCCAGGAAGTGTACCTCTGTCAAGCCCAGCACGTCCGCAGCGCAGCGCAGCTCCTGCTCGCGCTGGCAGGCCAGGTCCTCGCAATTGCCCAGGTCGTCCAGGCTGCTTTCCCCCACCTCACCCCGCGTGGCGCAGACCAGGTGCACGGCCACGCCCTCGGAGGCGTACTTGGCCAGCGTGCCGCCGGGGCCAAAGGTCTCATCGTCGGGGTGGGCGAAGATGGCGAGTAGGGTTTTTGGCATGGATTCGGGTCTCTATGGATGGGTAGAACGTAATGCGTAAAGCGGAATTGACTTTATGCCCCTTGCGTTTTACGCAGTACGCGCGTCTTCACACCAAACTCTCGCTGCATTGTTCACGATGCCCACAAGCCCGGCACCGATGCGCGTCATCGTGGTTGCGCGGTGCATCCCCCGCGGCCAGGTCCGCCTCCATATCCTCCAAAATTGTGAGCAACTCTTCCTCCAACTCGGGTGTGTAATCCACCTCGAAGGCGCGGTCGTCGTACTTGACGATGCCGTAGGGCGGCTGCCGCCCGTAGCACTCCTCCACCAGCAGGCAGTAGGCGGCCAGTTGGAGCACGTGTGATGCGTAGGGCTGCGCCGGCGCGCGGCCCGATTTGACCTCGACCGGGATGATATCAGCTCCGTCGGCTACCAGGTAGTCGGGCTTGCCGGTGAGCGCGAACTCGCGCGAGAAAAGCGGGCGCTCCAGCCGGTCCCAACCGCCTGTATCGCTGTAGACCACGCGTCCCTGCGGCAGCCCGCTGCGCGTCCGTCCGCGCTGCGCCAGCCAGAGCAGCAGCAAGCCCAAAACCAGCAACCCAAGAAACCACAGCGCCATAGCCGACTAACCCACCAGCAAACTAACCAACCACACAACCCCGACCACGACCGCCAACAACAGCACCGCGTAAGCCAGCCGTGCGAGCCCGAGCGACGTTCTCACGTCTCGGCCGTGGCGCTGGTGGGTCGCTTCGCCTGCAGCCAGCTCCCGTTGGTGGCCCGATGGCAGCCTCTCGACGCTCTCCAGCCACCAGGCGTGGGCGCAGTAGGCGTACTGGCCGATCTCGCTGGCGCGGATGATGCGAATGCCGCCTCGGCGGCATTCGTAGTCATTCACTTGCTACACGCTCCTCGAACTCTTCCAACGCTTGGGCCAGCCGATCCTGGCGCAGGCTGTTGGTCAGGTCGCCGCGGGTGCGCTCCAGCACGCCGCGCAGTTGATCCACGCGGCGGCGCAGGCCCCCGGTGATGGCGTCGGGAAAGTCGAAGGTGACCAGGGTGTCATAGATCTCGTCCATCGCTTCCAGCAACCGTTCGGCCTCGGAGGTGTCGCCGCGCCGCATCTCGTCCAGGCAGCGGCGGCGTATCTCGCTGGCGCCTTCACACAGCCCGTTCAGGTAGACCGAATAGCACATACCCAAGGCTTCTGGTTCCGGGATGGGCGCGTTGCTGGCCAGCGCGAAGGTGACGTGCGCCTCGACCAGCTCTTTCAGCGCGTCCTGGGTATAGCCCGCATAGAGGAGATCCGGGTAGGGGGCGAGAGCCTCTTGCAGCTCTTTAGCGACCTTGTCCGCCTCGGCCAGGAGGTCGTGGGCTGTGTCCCACTCGTCCCGATGGCTGGCGCGGATGGCCGTGGCGCACGTGCGAATCAGCTCGCGAGAGCGACGCAGCGCCTCGTCGCGAGCGTCGTTGCGGGCTTCAAAGTCGGCCTGAATGTGTTGGGCGATCGTATCGAGTTGGCTCATAGCATGCTCCGTATGGGTTATGGCTCAGGAGGCTGAGGAGGCTTGATGGCACCAAAGAATTGTTGAGCCAGCGCGTCGCCTCCGGCGGGCAGCTTGATCTCGCCAAACTGCTCTTCGTACTTGTTAAGGTTATCGTTCAGCGCCCGCAGCAGGAGGTTGGCGTGCATCGGCGTGGTGATGATGCGAGAATAGACCTTGGCCTTCGGTGTATTGGGCAGCACACGGGCAAAGTCCACGATGACCTCGGATGCTGTGTGGGTGATGACGGCTAGGTTGGCGTAGGTGGCTTCCAGGTGGGGGGGGACCTCAATATTGATTTGTTGGGGGTGGGGTGGTGTTTTCATGGCGGGCACCTCCGTAGGGCTATAACTGCCTGGCGACTGCGCCCCATCGTACTCCAAAATGGATGGACTGTCAATCTCGGGACGAGGAAATCAGGCCGCCGCTGCGAGAGCGGCGGCCAAGGGTGTCTCGGTTTTTGTGGCGAGAACCGCTAGAAGGGAATTTCTTCCTCGGATTCCATGGGGGGCTCTTCCGGCGTCCCAAATCCTTCGTCCGCCGGCGCTTCGCCGCGCCCGCCCAGGAACTTGACGGTCTCGGCGGTTATCTCGTATGAGGCGCGTGCCGCGCCGTCGTTGCCCGTCCAAACGCGGGGGCCGCCGTTCTCGTCGGGCTTTAGCCGGCCCTCGATCAGCACCTGCCGTCCTTTCTGCAGGTATTGGTTGCAGACCTCGGCCATGCGCCGCCAGGCGGTGACGCGGAACCAGACCGTCTCCTCGCCCTGGCTGCCATCCGGTCGATTCCACTTCCGATTGGTCGCAACCGAGAAGCTGGTGACTGGTGTGCCGTCAGGGGTATAGCGCATCTCCGGATCACGTCCCAGGTTGCCGACGATGATGACTTTATGATACATGGTGTAGCCTCCTTCTTAATCTCGATATGGTGTTATTCTGTTCGATGCAAACGACGTGAAAGCTTGTGCTTTTCCGCCACTTTCTTGTGGGTCTGGATCACAATATTACACCGAAAGCCCCGCAAAGTCAAAGGGCGCTCGAGTCGCAAGGCGACTCGAGCGCCTTGGGCAGAATTCGGCAAGGCCGAATTCTGCATAACGTGTTATCGAAACCTTGGAAAACAAGAATCCCGGTGCCGAGCGCCGGAATTCTGTGGGTAATTCAATCTGATTTGGGTGTGTTTCATCTCAGTTAGAGAACGGGGGAGCGGGCGGCTGCGCCGCCCGCTCCCCCCATCCTTACAACTCATTTGAAACGCACCCATCTGATTTTTGCTTGGCTTTCTCGGCGGGAAGAATTCAAGCGCGGAGCGATTGAATTCTTCCAAGGTAATTGTGACGCAGTCACAATTACCCGTTCATAATCGCCAGGGCTTCCTCACGGTAAGCGTCCATCACGTAAGGAATGCCAGAGACCTTGGCGGCCTCTTTGGTCAGGGCCATCAGATCCTTGCGGCTGATGGCGGAGATGCGGAAGTTGCGGCTGCCGGCCATCAACTGCTGCAGGCCGATCTTGAGTTTGTCGGCGTAGGAGAAAAAGCCGATGGCGCCCAGCGGCATCTGATCGACCTCTTCCTTGCCGTACGCATCGACCAGCGTCTCGTACTCGACAAAGATCTCTTCGATGGTTGAACCGTGCTGAGAGACGGTTTTGGGCAGGTTGCCCTCGGCCATCCACTGGGCGATGTTCTTGCCCACCATGCCGGGAATCATGAGCGCGCGGCCCATGCAGACCGCCTTGACGAACGGCGCGCCCATGGCGATCGCCTTAAAGATGTGGTCCTCGGTGGAGAACCCACCG
>JAFGED010000388.1 GCA_016931785.1 Anaerolineae bacterium | reverse complement strand
GCATTTGCTGCTGTCTGATGAACGCTAAAGCGTGTGTTATGCCTATTTCGCTGGAAACCGAGCGCCCGCTGCACCAGGGGGCAAATGCACCCAACGCCCCCTTTGACTTGACGCCTGGGGGTAGTTCGGCTATACTTAATGCACTTGCCGGAGTGGCGGAACAGGCAGACGCGCGCGACTCAAAATCGCGTGGGCTTTGCTCATGTGGGTTCGATTCCCACCTCCGGCATCTGACTCTCCTGGGGTCGAAAAAGGTTCGTTGCGGCGTCTATGGGCAGGATGATGCCCCTAAGCGCCGCGTTTTCTATAGGATTGCCAAGGGAACGCGACGTGCAAATGCGTAGGTGGGTCGTCCAGGCCGTTGTCGGCGCGGTGGTTGGAATCGCGCTGGGTTTTGGTATTGGATGGGGGCTCTGGCCGAACGAGCCCGCAGATGCTTCCCCGGACGCGCTGCGCTGGGATTATCAAGAGAACTATGTCATCATGGTCGCCTCCGCCTACGAGGTGGAGGGCAACCTGACGTCAGCTTACCAACGTCTGGCACTGCTTGAGCCGGAGAATCCCTCTGCGCCGGTGGTCCGGTTGGGGGAGCGCTTGGTCGCAGCGGGTGCCAGCACTGAGGACATCACCAGTCTGGCTCGCCTGGCGTGGGCGATGGACGCCATCACGCCGCCGCTGGTGCCGTATTTGGAGGAACAGCCGTAATGTCCTTCTTTCAGCGGCTGCCCCTTTTGGTCGGGCTGGCCCTCGGGCTTTTGGGAGGCTTGGTCTACACCTGGGCCGTCGCTCCGATCGAGCTCGTCGACGTGGGGCCAGGGATGATGCACCCCAACTACCGCCAGGAGTGGGTGCGCCTGGCAGCTCTTTCCTACATAGCGGATGGCGATCTTGAGCGCGCCCGCTGGCGGCTGGACGGCATGCCGCGGGAGGACATCGCAGCCGGGATGGAGATGCTGATCGGCGAGTACGCCGCTGCCGGCCGCTCCGCGGATACGATGCGTCGCCTGACGGTACTGGCGCAGACCCTAGGCGTGCAAACCTCGGCGATGCTGGTTTACCTGGATACGCCGGCTGCGTCTGTTTCGCCGACCGGCACACCTGTGCCAACGCCTGTGCCCACGCTCGTGGATGCCACCCCGACCGTCGTTCCGACCGCTGTGCCCACGCTCAAGCCGACGCGCACGCCGTATCCACCCACTGCTACCCCCGAGCCCCTCCTGCCCTTTCAGTTGGCCACGAAGGAGCAGATATGCAACCCCGAGCAGACGCCGCACATCGAGGTCGTGGTGCAGGATAAAGACGGCACGGGGTTGCCCGGCGTGGAGGTGTGGCTGATGTGGGCCGATGGGTCGGATCGGGCAGTGACCGGCCTCAAGCCCAAAGGCGGGCTGGGGTACGTGGACTTTGACGCCGAGGAGGGGGTCGAATACTCGCTTGGCACCAGCGAGTTGGGAGCGCCACTGGTCTCTGGACTGCGGCTCGAGCTGTGCCCGGAGGAGAAGGGCAAGGCCCCGGTGGTAGGCTCCTGGCGCATCGTGCTGGAGCGGAGGCCCCTGGTCACCAGCACGCCGGCCGTGACACCGGCAGGCGGGGGCGAGGAGTAAGGAGTAGGTCACGCTACAAGCGTGACCTACAGATTCGCCAAATACCTCTCTAGCCGGTTCAACCCCTCGACGATGTTCTCCATCGAGTTCGCGTAAGAGAAGCGGATGTACCCTTCGCCATTTTTCCCGAAATCGATCCCCGGCGTGACGCCCACGTGGGCCTTTTCCAGGATGTCGAACGCGAGCTTGTACGAATCGTTCGAGATGTGCCTGGCGTTGGCAAAGACGTAAAATGCCCCCGTCGGCTCGACCGTGATGCCCAGGCCCAGTTCCTTGACGCGCTTGACCATGTACTGCCTGCGTTCGTCATAGATGCGCTTCATCCGCGCCACATCCTGCGCGGCTTCCTTTAGCGCGGTGATCCCGGCTACCTGCACCGCAGAGTTGGCGGAGATGAAAAAGTTCTGCTGCATCTTTTGGATGGGCCGGATAAAGGGCTTGGGCGCGATCAGGTAGCCGAGCCGCAGGCCCGTCATCGCGTACAGTTTTGAAAAGCCGTTCAACACGAAGGCGTTATCCGTGAATTCCAGGATCGTGTGCTCCTTCCCCGCGTAGACCAGGCCGTGATAGATCTCGTCGGAGATGACCATCGGAGAGAATTCGGCGACGGCCCGCATCCGCTCTGCGGAGAGCAGGTTGCCGGTCGGGTTGGAGGGGGAATTGATAAAGATCGCCCTCGTCCTCGGCGTGATTTTCTCCGCGATTGCCTCCGGCCTGTACTGGAAGCCGTCCTCCTCATAGACCGGCACCGTCACCGGGATGCCCTCCACGAACTTGATAAAGTTGGGGTAGCAGGCATAGGCGGGATCGGAGATGATGGCTTCGTCCCCTTTTTCGAGCAGGGCCGCGAACATGAGCAGCATGGCGGGGGATGTGCCCGAGGTGACCACCACCTGGTCGGGATGCACCGAGACGTCGTAAGTCGCTTGATAGTTCTCGCAGATGGCCTCTCGGAGTTCTAGACAACCCAGGCTGTGCGTGTAATGGGTGAACCCGTTTTCGAGCGCGCGGAAGATTGCCTCTTTGACGCACTGCGGCGTGTCAAAGTCCGGCTCTCCGACTTCCAGGTGGATGACGTCGGTTCCCTCCTCCGTCATCGTGCACGCCCGCTCGAGGACGTCCATGACGAGAAAGGGCGCGATCTCTTTGGTCCGCTTGGCGATCATACTACTTACTCCTGTTCCCGATTTGCGACCAAGCCGCGCTCAGAGTATACTACGCTCGAGGAGAGTTGCCAAACTTTTGCACGCAATGTGCTTTGGAGGAAAAATATGACCAAGATCGCTTTCATCGGCGCGGGGAGCCTGGGGTTCACACGCGGCTTGGTGCGCGACGTCCTCACGTTCCCTCTGCTGAAAGATGCCACGTTGGCGTTGATGGACGTCGACGCCGAGCGGCTGGAGTTTGCCCGCAAGTCGGTGCAGCGCATCATCGATATGGGGAGCTACCCGGCCAAAGTCGAAGCGACGCTGGATCGAGCCGAGGCGCTCAAGGATGCCGACGCCGTGCTGTGCACCATCCTCGTCGGCGATACCGACGTGTGGCGCCACGATATCGAGATTCCGATGCGGTATGGCGTGGATTTCAACGTCGGCGATACGCGCGGCGTGGCCGGCATCTTTCGCGCGCTGCGCACTATCCCCGTGATGCTTGCTATTGTTAAGGATATGGAGCGCCACTGCCCCGACGCTATCTTGCTGAACTATACCAACCCGATGGCCATGCTGTGCCGGGCGATGCAGCACGAGTCGTCTATGCGCATCACCGGGCTGTGCCACAGCGTGCAAGGCACGGCATGGATGTTGGCCCAGTGGATCGGCGCGCCAATGGAGGAGATCACGTATACCTGCGCGGGCATCAACCACCAGGCGTGGTACCTCAAGTACGAGTGGAACGGTGAGGATGCCTACCCGTTGATCCGCAAGGCGGTGATGGAAAGGCCCGAGATCTATAACGAGGAGCAGGTGCGCAACGAGATGTTCCTGCACCTGGATTACTACGTCACCGAGTCCAGCGGCCATAACTCGGAATACAACTGGTGGTTCCGCAAGCGCCCCGACTTGATCGAAAAGTACTGCACGCACTCCACCGGATGGAACCCCGGCGCGCACGCGTATATCCTGAACGAGTACCGGCAGACAGAGCATACCTGGAAGGACAAGGCGCGCGAGTGGTTTGCCAAGGATACGCCGATCAGCTTGGAACGGGGGCACGAGTACGCCGCGCACATCATCAATGCCTGGAAGGGCGGCGAGATATTCTGGTTCAACGGCAACGTGCCCAACACCGGGCTGATCACCAACCTGCCGGAGGGGGCCTGTGTGGAGGTGCCCGTCTTTGTGGATAAAGCAGGTTTCCATCCCGTCCACGTTGGCTTGCTGCCGCCGCAGTTGGTGGCCCTGAATCACCTAAACGTGATGATCGAGGAGATGACCGTCCAGGCGGCACTGACCGGCGATCCGCGCCTGGTACTTCAGGCTGCCATCTACGACCCGCTGGCCGCCGCTGTGCTCTCGCTGGCCGAGATCAAGCAGATGGTGAACGAGATGCTGCAGCAAAATCAGGATTACCTGCCGCAGTTCGCGTGTTTCGAGGCATAGGCAGTCTCGCTCGCTCGAAAAAGGGAGAGATGGGGTTTGGCGTAGCCCTTCGTGGGAGCTCTATCGTACTTTAGTCCTATTGTACCTCAGGCCGATTGTATCTTATTGTCAACTTGTGCTACAATGTATTCGTGAGCGTGTCGGTGGGATACCGTGTGGGCGCGGCACAGCGGGAGTAATGCCGGAGGAAAGCAATGGAATCCAGAGATGGGAGTAGCACCGGTGTGACAAAGCGTGGATCGTGGTTGAGGCGCGCCCTCGCCCAGTTGCGCGTCAAGCTCACCCTCCCCTATGTGTTCTTGGCCCTCGTGGTCGCTTTCGTCGCCACCTTTCTTGTCACCAGTCTCATTCTCACCCTTCTGGAGGAACTTTTCAAAGAATCGCTCATCAAGGCCGGGCGAGAGGCCGCCGATACGGTCGTACTCGTGGAGCGGGATCAACTGGCCGATCTGCGCCTCATCATCTATACCTGGGGCTTGGACGAAGCGGTGGACGCTGGCGACAAGGACACGGTCAACTTGCTGGCTACCCCGCTGATCGTCAACGAACGAATCGACTGCGCGGAAGTATTGGACGCCAAAGGCAACCCCCTCCTGGCGATGCACCATCGGCCTGCCGGCGGGGTAACCGATTACGATGCCACCGCCGGTACGGATTACGGTGAGTGGGAGGTCGTGCAGAAGGTGCTGGCCGGGGAGGCCGACGAGATCAATGGCGAGCTGCACGACAAGTACGCCGACCTGATCAAGACGGATTGGGGATGGGTCTTTTACACTGCGGGCCCGGTTAAGGTGGATGGGCAGGTCAGAGGCGTGGTTCTGGTCGGTACGTACCTCGATAACCTGGTCGAGCGACTCGACAGCGCCTCGCTAGCCCGCGTTTCGGTCTACAAAGCGGGCGAGCCGATAGCGACGACGCTGCTGGATGCGCCGGTTTTGGATGATGCCAAGTACCAGGATATCCTGGCCGGACAGGAGCAGTGGATATCCCGGCGGCAGATCGAGGTCGCCGGAGAGGATTATGCCGAGGTCCTTGGCGCCTTCGAGGCCCGCTATGGACGCGACCTGGGGGTGCTCTCCGTATCTCTGCCGCTGTCGATGGTCACCGGCTTTCGCTTCTCAGCCCTGTGGCGGTTGCTGATCGTGTTTGGTGTGTCCGTGCTGGTGACGATTGCCGTGGGAGCGGTTCTGGCCAGCGGTGTGGTGCGGCGCGTGCGGCGGCTGGCCGTGGCCACCGAGCGGGTTGCCGGTGGCGACCTGGATACGCAGGTCCAGGCCAGGGGGTATGACGAGGTCTCTGCGCTGGCTGAGGACTTTAACCACATGGTAGTTCAACTGCGGGAAGGGCGTATGTACCAGGACCTCTTGGGACTGACGGCCAGCCCTGAGATAGCCGAGCAGTTGCGGCGCGCCTTGGCGGGCGGGCGGGTGCAGCTCGACCCCCAGCTGGTGACGGCCACCGTTCTATTCTGCGATATCCGTGGCTTTACGCGCCTCTCCGAGAGTCGAGAGCCCAAATACGTGATCAGCTTTCTCAACGAGTACATGCGGGGTGTCGTGAATATCGTTCGCGGGCACAACGGTGTCGTCAACAAGTTCGTCGGCGATGCGGCCCTGGCGTTCTTTGGCGTGCTGCCGGACCCTCGGCCTCCCGCGGAGAGCGCGCACGAGGCCGTCTCCACGGCGCTGGCGATGTTGGATTACTTGGCGGCGCTGAATCGCCAGCGCACCGAGCGCGGCGAGGAGCCTCTGCGCGTCGGCATCGGCGTCAACACCGGGTCTGTAGTGGCGGGCATGGTGGGATCGGATATTCGCCTGGAGTACACCGTCCTCGGAGATGCCGTCAACGTCGCTCAACGGCTGAGCGACATGAACAAAGAGCATCCCCAGTACGATGTGTTCTTCAGCGCCAGTACTTGCCGCGAATTGGGAGAGGACTTGAAGCGCAGATCTGTGCACATCGGTGAAGTCAGCGTCAAAGGGCGGGCTGCACCGGTGGATGTCTATGCGCTGGGGTCTGGGCGCACGTCTTGACCTGGAGGTAAGAGCGATGGACCGGCGAAGAAATTGGGCCTGGTGGCTGTTCGCCCTGGCAGCGATGGCCTTTGGGCTGATGGTGATTGTTCTGGCCCTTTGGCTGGCGTTGGGGCGGCCGTGGCCTCCCGGATATGCCGATAGTCTCTTGTCCGAGATGAGGGCCGATTACAGGGCCGAACCAGACGACGCACCGCGTTTGGCCCCATGGAAACCGGGACTGGTGTTTGACGTGGAGGAGGAGCCCCGCCTGGCAAAGCCCGGGGAGCCGACGTTTACGCCATCATCTGGTCAGCCGACGGATACCCCGGCGACTGCGCCGGCAGGTCCTTTGGCCACGCTGCAGAACCTCGCCAGTGCGACCCCGACGCCCACCCCCACGGACACGCCCACGCCGACGCCGACGTTCACGCCTACCCCGACTCCCACCGACACACCTACACCTACGTACACGCCTACCCCGACGCCGACATTTACGCCCTTACCCACTTCGACGAATACGCCGGTCCCGCCCACATCCACGCCCAAGCCCCATGAGCCTTCACCGACGGAGACGCCATCCAGACCGACGCGGCCGGCGTCGCCCCTGCCGTCACCGACGCCCCTGCCGTCACCGACGCCCACGCTGTCGCCTACGCCCACGCCGTCGCCGACTCTGCAATAGGGCGGGGAGGGTAAACCGGTCGACCTTACGGCCGGGCGAAGCGAAACTCTAGGGATGGCGTCGCAGCCCAGTTCAAGAGTTCTTCGAGGGTAGGCGGTGTTGACTGGTCCTGGTACGTGTAGAGCGCCTCGAGGAAGGACGGCACCGCCTCTATCTCGATGACGCGGGGTTTTCCCTCGATGCCGCCCAGTTCTGCCGCCTTGGCGATGGCGTCCTGCGGCAGGCCCACCGCATCCACCAGTCCTAGTTCCAGCGCCTGCCTGCCGGTGTACACGCTGCCATCGGCCAATTCGCGCACGGTCTCCTCCGCGAGCCCGCGTTCCTCGGCCACGATATCCACGAACTCATCGTAGACTTCGTCGATGATGGCCTGCCAGTAGGCCCGCTCCTCATCCGTCATATCGCGGAAGAGGCCGCCCGTATCCTTGCGCGGGCCGGTGGTGATGACGACCACGTCCACGCCGATCTCTTCCAGCAGGTCGTCGGCGTTGATGAACTGGCTGATGACGCCGATGGAGCCGGTCAGTGTGTCAGGGTGGGCGATGACGTAATCGGTGCCGCAGGCGATATAGTAGCCCCCCGAGGCGGCCGTCTCGTCCATCCACACGACGATCGGCTTGTCGAATTCCCTGAGCGTGTGGTAAATCTGGTTGGAGGCCACCACGCTGCCGCCCGGGCTGTTGATGCGCAGGACGACGGCCTTGACGTCGGGGTTGCCGGCGGCTTGGACCAACTGATTCTCCACCAAGTCCGGGGTAATGCCTGCGGAGGAGAAAGCATCCGCAGAGCCGCTGGTGATCGCGCCGTTGAGGCGGATCACGGCCACGGCAGGCCCGGTGGCTGCCGGCCCTCCTCCCTCGGCCAAAAGCCCCAAACTGGCTACCGAGAGAAAGCACGAGCCGACGCAGGTGCACACCGGCAGCATAAAGCCCAAGGTGAAGGCCAGGAATACCCACAGGATGTTGCGCTCTTTCATTTTTCCCTCCGTGTTGGTAGACCGGTACACTGGTAAATTGGTGGCTAGTCCCCTACCAATCTACCGACTGACAAGGCGCGCAAAGCGCCGTTTGCCCACTTGCAAGATTTTCCCCCCGGTTTGGACCTCGATTTCCATCTCTATGTTATCCACCCGTGCGTCCTCGAGCTTGACCGCGCCCTGCTGCACCAGCCGGCGGGCCTCGCTCTTGCTGGAGGCGAACCCGGCGAGGTGGATGATGTCCACCACGTTGGTCGGGCCATCCAGCGTGAGGATCGGCAGGTCCTGCGGCAGCTTGCGCTCCTGGTGCACGCGCTCGAAGTGGGCGGCGGCCCCATCGGCGGCCTCGTCCCCGTCAAAGATAGACACGATCTCCCACGCCAGCTTTTTCTTGGCCTCCATCGGATGCAGCTCGCCCCGCTCCACCGCGTTCAGTAGTTTATCGATCTGCTCCGGAGTCCAGCGCGTGACCAGCTCGAACCAGTTGCGCATCGCCGAGTCGGGGATGGACATCGTCTTGCCGTACTTGTCCTCCGGCGTGTCGGTGATGCCGATGTGGTTGCCCGTGCTCTTGGACATGCGCATCGCGCCATCGGTGCCGACGAGGATGGGCATGGTGACGCATACCTGCGGGCGCTGGCCGAAGGCCTCCTGCAGCTTGCGCCCGGCCAGCAGGTTGAAGAGCTGCTCGGTGCCGCCCACCTGCACGTCGGTCTCCATCGCCACGGCGTCGTACCCCTGCATCAGTGCGTAAAAGAACTCGTGCAGCCAGATGGCGTCGCCTTTCTCGTACCGCAGAGAAAAGTTCTCGCGTGACAGAAACTGCTGGACGGTAAAGTTGGCCGCCAGCCCGATGACGTCGGCGAAGGTGAGCTTGCTCAACCATGTGCCGTTTTCGCGCACGGCGGTCTTTGCCGGGTCGAGGATTCTGAAAGCCTGCTCCTTGTACGTGCGCGCGTGCTCCGCCACCTGCTCCGGCGTCTGCTGCGGGCGCGCGCTGGTCTTGTCGCTGGCGTCGCCGATCAGGCCGGTGAAGGTGCCGACGAGGAACGTCACCTCGTGACCCAACTCCTGGAACTGGCGCAGCTTGCGCATTGGTACGGTGTGGCCGAGGGTCAGGTATGTAGCGGTGGGGTCGAATCCGGCGTAAACGCGCAGCGGCTTTCCGGTCTTTTTCGATTCGATCAACCGCTCGCGCAGTTCCCTCTGCATGTGCTCTTGGGTCTGATCGTCGCCAAAGTCGGTGCCGCGCATCAGGATGGCGACCTGTTCGTCAATTGTCAGTTTGCTCATCGGATGGTTCTCTCCTGGTTAGTCAGCTGATTGGTAACAAAAAACG
>JAFGED010000054.1 GCA_016931785.1 Anaerolineae bacterium | reverse complement strand
GCGGGATTTCTCCACCCTGGTCGAGAACGCCACCGACATGATCGTGCGCTTCGACGCCGACCTGCGCCACGTGTACTGCAATCCGGCAGTCGAAAAACAGTTGGGCATCCCCGTGCAGACGCTCCTGGGAAAAACCCCACTGGAACTGGGCGAGCCGCGCGAGCAAGTCGAGTTCATAGACCGATCGTTGAGAACGGCCCTTGAAACGGGAGATGAACAGCGGGTCGAGCAGAGCTACCCCACCCCCTTTGGGCTGAAGTATTTCCAGACCCGCATCGTGCCAGAGTGCGATCCGAGCGGGCGCATCGAGTCGTTGCTCACCATCACCCGCGACATCACCGGCCGCAAGCAGGCCGAAGACGCGCTGCGCGAGAGCGAGGAGCGCTATCGTACGCTGGTGGAAAACTCGCTTACAGGCGTAGGCATCTCAAAAGGGAGTCAGGTCATTTTCGCCAACCCGGCCCTGCTGCACATTTTTGGCTACGACGACCTCGCGGAGTTTGCCAAGGTCCCGCTGCTGGACCACGTCGCTCCATCATCACGGGAAGTGATCGAGCGGATAAACAAGACCAGCCAAGGCGAGCCGATAGCGGCTGAATTCGAGTACGACATCGTGTGCAAAAACGGCCAAATCAAGACCCTACAAGCAGCGACCTCCATCCTAACCCGCGAGGGCGAACAATATAGACAGACCACATTTCAAGACGTCACTGACCGCAGACGGGCAGAGAAGGAACGGGCACAATTGCTGGTACAGTTTCAAGAGCAGGCGCGCCAGATGGAACAGATCCTCACCACCGTGCCAGAGGGCGTGCTCCTGCTGGGGCCGGACGGACACATCGTCGTGGCCAACCCACTGGCAGAAGAGCACCTCCTCACCCTGGCCGGGGCCAAGGTGGGCGACATCCTCACCCGCCTGGGGGATCATCCACTGAACGAACTGCTGGCCTCGCCTCCCAAGGGGTTGTGGCACGAGGTGGCGACGGATGGGCAGAGTTTCCAGGTCATCGCCCGCTCCATCGAAAGCGGCGCCCAGCCGCTGGGCTGGGTGCTCGTCGTCCACGACGTGACCCAACAGCGCGCGACCGAACGCCATCTTCAGCAGCAGGAACGCCTGGCGGCGCTGGGCCAACTGGCCGCCGGCATTGCCCACGATTTCAACAACATCATGGCTGTCATCATCCTCTATGCAGGCATGTCATCCCACATCTCCGACCTGCCTGCCGTCGTCTATGACCGGTTGGCGACGATTGACCAGCAGGCGCGACGCGCCAGCACTCTGATCCAGCAGATCCTCGACTTCAGCCGGCGGGCAGTGCTGGAGCGCGGCCCGCTGGATCTGCTCACGTTCCTCAAAGAACAGGCCAAGCTGCTGCAGCGCACGCTGCCGGAAAGCATCCAGATCAAACTGGATTACGGGCAGGACGAACACGCTGTCCCATTGGTGGTGAACGCCGACCCAACGCGCATCCAACAGGCGATCCTGAACCTGGCGACCAACGCGCGCGACGCGATGCCGGAAGGCGGCCAACTGCGCATTGGCCTGGAGCGGCTGCAGGTTGTGAACCGCAAAAGCGCGCCGTTGCCCGAGATGGCAATCGGCGAGTGGGCGCGTGTGACAGTGACAGACACCGGCACCGGTATCCCTCCCGACGTGCTGCCACACATTTTCGATCCCTTTTTCACCACCAAAACGCCCGGCCGGGGCACGGGCCTGGGCCTCTCCCAGGTATATGGCATCATCCAACAGCATGAAGGCCGAGTTGACGTGCAAACACAGGTGGGAGAGGGAGCGACGTTCATCCTCTATCTTCCGGCCATGTCTATCGAAAGACCAGAAGAAACATATGCACGAACAAAGCCCTTGCCTCAAGGAAAAGGGCAGACAATTCTCTTGGCCGAAGACGAAATCAGCGCCCGCAAAGCCATGGTAGACGGCCTGGAGATGCTGGGCTACCAGGTGCTGGAAGCGACCACCGGCCAGGAGGCCCTGACGATTTTTGAACTGCGCACCGGTGAAATCGACCTGGTGTTGACCGATCTGGTGATGCCAGAGATGGGTGGACAGGCGTTGTTTCACGCCCTCAGGCAGCAGAACCCGGCCGTCAAGGTCCTCGTGACGAGCGGCCACCCGCTGAACGAGCAGGAGCTGGAGGACCTACGAGCACAAGGTCTGGGCGGCTGGCTGCCCAAACCCTCCAGCCTGGAACAACTGGCCCAGGCCGTCGCGCAGATGCTGGAAGAAGAACACTGCCTCTAGGTTCCGCGTGACTTTTCCGCCTGTCGAGATGTGACCGAACTCTGCTTGACAACCCATCACTCTCTGGTATAATCTTGTCGTAACCACTCAGGCTATTCGCCCGAGCAGTCTCCCTCGCTTGAAAAAGGGGGAGATGGGGGTTTGGAGAGCGGCTTCGCCGCTCTCCAAACCCCCGCCTCCTCTCTTTTTCACACGCGAAAGGCAACTGTGAAGCCAGACTGAGTAGTTACATCTTGTCAACAGTTAAAAAGCCAAAGGCTGCGAAGAGGAAGAGTACGCGCTGAAACGGTGGCTCAGAGAGCGGGGAAAAGGTGAGAGCCCCGCCCACACGGTAGCGCCGAATGGGCCTCGGAGCCGCTTAGACGAAGTGAATGGCCTCGTCGTTCGTAGTAGTCTATGCCGGAGTTGCCACCGTTATCAAGGCAAAGGGTATCGCTCTGAACAAAGTCAAAGAGCCGTACCTGTAAAGAGTGAGGCTGGCTCTATCACCCGTCGCATCACCGGCGGGTTTTTTGTTGGGCAAGGAGCAGGCCTAACTAGGGTGGCACCACGGGAACCCCCTCCCGTCCCTAAGGACGAGAGGGGGTTTTGTATTCCAGCCGGAGGTGCACGATGTTACAAGAAACGATGTTACAAGAAATGACAGCCGAATCTACAAAGGTCCAGACACCCAACCTGATACCGGTCGTGCGCGAGCTGCCCGCCGACCTGGAGACGCCGATCTCGGCCTACCTCAAGCTGGCCGGGACGGGGCCTTCCTTCCTGCTGGAGAGCGTCACCGGCGGCGAGCAGGTGGCGCGCTACTCCTTTATCGGCGTGGACGCCAGCGAGGCCTATGTGATTCGCGGGCGTAGCTTGGAACGCCACACAGCCGATGGCGTCGTCACCAGCACTTTCCCCGACGACGCCGACGACCTGCTGGACGCACTGCGCGACGAGCTGACCCAGTACCGCCCACTGCCCGTACACGGCCTGCCGCGCTTTAACGGCGGTCTGGTAGGCTACGTGGGCTACGACGCGGTGCGCGCCTTTGAGCCGACGCTGAAGCTATCGCCCCACCCCGAACTGCCTGATGCCATCTTCCTGCTGGCCGATACACTGGTGGCTTTCGATCACGCATTCGGCAAGATGACCCTCATCGCCAATGCGCACGTAAACGGGAACACCGAGGCAGAGGCGCGCACCGACGCCGAGAGGCGGCTGGACGCGCTGCAGGAACGCCTTTCGACTCCGTTACCTCCTCTCCCTACTAGCGACGATTCCGTCATGCCAACCGAGCTGAGTTCCAATATGACGCACCAGCGCTTTACCGACGCCGTGCGGACCGCCAAGGAGCACATCGCCGCCGGCGACATCTTCCAGGTGGTGCTCTCCCAGCGCCTCTCCCGCGAGACGCCCGCCGCCCCCTTCAGCATCTACCGCGCGCTGCGGCGGCTGAACCCATCGCCGTACATGTTCTTCTTCGACTTTGCCGGCCTGGCGGACGAGACGCCCTTCTACCTGATCGGCGCCTCGCCGGAGGTGCACGTGCGGCTGGAAGGTCGCACCGCTGCACTGCGCCCCATCGCCGGAACGCGCCGCCGGGGCGGGACGCCAGAGGAGGACGCCGCACTGGAGCTTGAGCTGCTGGCCGACCCGAAAGAACGCGCCGAGCACGTCATGTTGGTCGACCTGGCCCGCAACGACCTGGGCCGCGTGTGCGAGTACGGCTCGGTGCACGTGCCCGAGCAGATGGTCATCGAGCGCTACTCCCACGTGATGCACATCGTCTCCCAGACCGAAGGGAAGCTGCACGCCAATCACGACGCCTTCGACCTGCTGCGCGCCACCTTCCCGGCAGGCACCGTCAGCGGCGCGCCAAAGATCAGAGCCATGGAGATCATCAACGGGCAGGAGGGCGAACCGCGCGGCCCGTACGCCGGCGTGGTGGGCTATTTTTCCTACGACGGCTCGATGGACACCTGCATCGCCATCCGCACGATGATGATGCGTGGGCAGAGGGTTTCCGTCCAGGCGGGCGCGGGCATCGTCGCCGACTCCGACCCCGACCGCGAGTACGAAGAGACGATGAACAAGGCCAAGGCGCTGGCCGTGGCCGTAGAGATGGCTGAGAAAGAAACCCGGTTTTTGGGGAAAAAACGGGTTTCTCCCGAGGAGAAAGACCTATGATCGCCGTGATCGACAATTACGATTCGTTCACCTACAACCTGGTGCAATACCTGGGAGAGCTGGGCGCGGAGCCGGCGGTCTTTCGCAATGACGCGACCACCGTCGAGGAATTGGACGCGCTGGCCCCGACGCACATTGTCATTTCTCCCGGCCCCGGCACGCCGGACGACGGAGGCATCTCCAAGGAGGTGATCCGCCAACTGGGGCCGCGCCTGCCCATCCTGGGCGTCTGCCTGGGGCACCAGTGCATCGGCGAGGCCTTTGGCGGGCGCGTGGTGCGCGCCCCGCGCCTGATGCATGGCAAAACGTCCCTCATTCAGCACTATGGCACGGGGCTGTTCCTGGGTCTGCCCAAGCCATTTGAAGCCACTCGCTACCACTCGCTGATCGTGGAGGAGCCACTGCCCGACGTGCTCAAGGCCACTGCCTTCACCAAGGAGGGCGAGTTGATGGGACTGCAGCATCGCGCCTATCCCATCTTTGGCGTGCAGTTCCACCCCGAATCGATCCTCACCCCGCACGGCAAGCAGCTCTTGAGCAACTTTCTGGCGGTTCCCAGCATCGCCATCACACAGGCGACGGTCGAGGATGCGGAGGAGATCCTGGCGCTGCAAAAGCGCGCCTTTAGGATCGAGGCGGAGCGGTACGACGACCACACGCTGCCGCCCCTCACCCAGACGCTGGACGACGTTCGCGCCGATTTCGAGCACCAACACGTGCTCAAGGCCACGCTCAAGGGGGAGATCATCGGCTCGGTGCGGGCGCACACGGAAGCAGGCACCTGCCACGTCGCCCGGCTCGTCGTCCATCCCGATTACCACGGGCGTGGCATCGGCACCCGGCTGATGCACGCTCTCGAGAGTGCCTTTGGCGATGTGGGGCGGTTCGAGATTTTTACCGGCGATAGGAGCGATCCTGCACTCCACCTCTACCACAAGCTGGGATACGAGGAGTTCAGGCGCAAAGAGATGGACACGCACGATCTGGTGTTTCTCGAAAAGCGTGTCGTAAAGACAACGATGAATTTGGAATAGAAAGAATGAGAATAGAGAGGTGAATATGTCTGGTGAATCAAAGCATCAAAAGCCACGCGCCTTTTCCGGCATCCAGCCCTCAGGCGAGCTGACCATCGGCAATTACCTGGGCGCGATCAAGCAATGGGTCGCCGGGCAAGGGGAGAAGGTGACCTTCTTCTGCGTCGTGGACATGCACGCCATCACCGTGCCGCAGGACCCGGAGCGGCTGCTGCGCCTGACGCGCGACACGGCCGCGCTGCTTTTTGCCTGTGGACTCGATCCCGAGAAAAGCACGATCTTTATCCAGAGCCACGTGCGCGCCCACGCCGAGGGCTGCTGGATCCTCAACTGCGTCACACCGGTCGGTTGGCTAGAGAGGATGACCCAGTACAAGATGAAATCGCAGCAGCAGGAAAGCGTCGGCATGGGGCTGCTGGACTATCCAGTGCTCCAGGCCGCCGACATCCTGCTCTATGACACGGACGAGGTGCCCGTGGGCGAGGACCAGAAGCAGCACGTCGAGCTGGCGCGCGACATCGCCCAACGATTCAACAACATCTACGGCGAGACGTTCGTCGTCCCCGAAGCCGTCATTCCCGAGAGCGGCGCGCGCATCAAGGCGCTTGACGATCCGACGGCCAAGATGAGCAAGAGCAAGGCGATGGAAGTGCGCGGCCACGCCGTCAAGCTCGCCGCCGAGCCGGACGAGATCCGCTACGTCATCAAGCGCGCCGTCACCGACACCGGGCACGAGATCGTGTTCAGCGACGCAGAGGAAAAGGCCGGGGTCAACAACTTACTTGAGATTTATCACCTCCTGACAGGCGAGAGCCAGGAAGCTATCGAGGCCCACTTTGCGGGCAAGGGATACGGCGATCTCAAGAAGGAGGTGGCCGAGGTCGTCGTCGAGGCGCTGCGCCCGATCCGCGAGCGGTATCACGAACTGATGGCCGACCCGGCCGAGCTCGACCG
>JAFGED010000053.1 GCA_016931785.1 Anaerolineae bacterium | reverse complement strand
TTGGAGAGCGGCTTCGCCGCTCTCCAAACCCCTGCCCCCTCTCTTTTAACACGCGAAAGGCAACTGCGAAGCAAGGCTGAGTAGTTACGCTTGAACGCAGATTTTGACTGCAGATAATTGTATCAGAAAACGGGACGGCAAACAGCCCCCCAACCCGATGATTACCCCACGCCACCACTACGGCTGAATAATGGTGCGGGCAAATCGTACCAGAAAGCGGGCAGATTGGCAAGTCGGAAGTCTCCCGAAAAACAGCACGGCAACTATGCTCCAAAGGCCAAGGTTGTCAGCTTTCAGAGAGGTGGATTGCATTGACGACACGCATGAGCTATGTTATACTCCGCCCCTGGCTGAACACTGAATTGTAGGAGACGATGAAAGCCGAGATCGTTCACGCTGGCAGTGAGAACGCACTGCATCGCGCCCTCGAGGTCCTGAGGGCGGGCGGGCTGATCGCCTTTCCCACCGACACCGTTTACGGCGTGGCGGCGCTGCCGTGGGACGTGGATGCCGTGGCTCGCCTGTACGTCGCCAAGCAGCGCCCAAAGAGCCTGCCCATCCCGCTGCTGTTATCCGACGCCGACCGGCTGAGCCGCGTCGCCTCGCTGGCGCCCGAGTTCGCGCCATTGGCCGAGCGCTTCTGGCCTGGCGGGCTAACGCTGGTGCTGCCCAAGACCGAGGCCGTGCCCGACGAGGTCAGCCTGGGGCCCACCGTGGCCGTGCGCGTGCCCGACCTGCCGCTGGCACGCGATCTCATCCGGCAGGCCGGGGGCGTGCTGGCGGTCACCAGCGCGAACATCTCGGGACGCCCCAGCCCGGTCACCGCCGGGGAGGTCGAGGCCCAACTGGGCAAGCGGATAGCGTTGATCGTCGATGGCGGTCCGTGCAGAGGCGGCGTTCCGTCCAGCTTGCTCGACTGTACCGCGTCTCCCCCGGTTCTGCTGCGGCGTGGAGCCATTTCTGAGGAGGCGTTGCGCGCCGTCGTCGGCTCAACCAAAAGTGTGTGACCAGGTTGATGTCATTCGAAGCGAAGTGAAGAATCATGTTCTGAGCGCGGAGGCCCTTCGCTGTGCTCAGGGTGACGGCTTACTCGGCTGATTCCAGCCACACCCATATCACAATCACAACAAGGAGCAATAAAGTGTGCAATCATAGAGGTATCACCCTGTGGTTTACCGGCCTCTCGGGGGCAGGCAAGACCACCATCGCTGTCTCATTGGCCGAGAAACTACGCGAGCGTGGATTCAAGGTCGAACGGCTCGATGGCGACGTCGTGCGCAAGAGCCTGACCCGCGACCTGGGGTTCAGCAAGGAGGATCGCGACAAGAACATCGAACGAGTGACCTTTGTGGCCAAGCTGCTCACCCGCAACGACGTGATCGTTCCCTGCGCGTTCATCTCCCCCTACCGGGCGGAGCGGGCCAGGGCGCGCGAGGAGATCGGCGAGTTCATCGAGGTTTACGTCGAGTGCCCGGTTGAGGTGTGCGCCGAGCGAGATGCGAAGGGGTTATACGCCAAGGCCTTTGCCGGCGAGATTCCCCACTTTACCGGCGTCTCCGATCCCTACGAGCCGCCGGAGAACGCCGAGGTCGTCTGCCACACGGCGAAAGAGACGGTGGAAGAGAGCGTGGCCAAGGTCCTGGCCTACCTGGAGCAAAACGGGTATCTGTGCACATAGCGCAAATACAGATCATCGCCCCGGCGCTTGGCCGGGGCTTTTTTTTATGCTCCTAACGCTTTCAGCACCAACGTGGCATAGCTGCCGCGAGGCAGGGTAAAAGCCGCCGTCACCCTGTGGCGGCCGGGGAAGCGCTCGTCCGGTTCGGACGGCGAGCAAGAAAGGCCCTCAGGAAAGAGAAGCAGGGCGCGCTTCCCCTTGGGCAGGTAAGCGCGTTTCAGGATGCGCGCCTTGAGATCATCGAGCTCCAGCCCTTCCTCCTCCAGGACGTGGATGGCGATCGCCGCCAAGTCGGGACCGGCATAGCTAGCCTGATGATTGGGTAGAGGAATGGCGACGCCGCGGTCGAACTGCGAAGGCCATTCGTCGTAGAGAGGGAACTGCTCCCCCGCGATTTCGACGCGGCGAGACGGTCGTCCCAAGGCCTCCAGGTAACGGCCCGCGATGCGGTTCCACAGCATGGACTGGTATGCGGAGAGGTAGATACTGAGCAGCCGTTGGGTAATCAGATTGAGCGCCTTGCGGTGGTGCATCGCGCGCTCTAGCGGATCGCCGGTCGGATGGTCGCGCAGATAGGTGAGCACGGAGCGAAAGTTGGATGGGCGCGGGGCGGCCTCGAAGAGCGCGTCCCAATCTCCCCAATGGCCGGCGGCAAAGGCCTTGAACTTGCGCACCGGCGCGGGGTCGCCGACGAAGGGTTGAGCGAGGTAAGCACGCAGCGCGCCCTCGGCATCCCGCTGCAGAACGCGCTTGGCGATGTGATCCTCGCCAGGCGCCAGCGAGCCGAAGCGCTGCTCGTCAAAATAGTTGGGCAAACCGGACCGCGCCATCTGCGCCGAACGAGCGTGAACGCGCGCGACGTCCTGGGCCGACAGATCGCGCAGCACGATCGTAAAGCGGTTGGCGGCGATATCGCCAGGGGTGAGCGGACGAGGGCTGTGGCCCAGAAAACGGGCCTCGAATCCCTCGCCGCTTAGCTGCGGCGAGGGGACGGCCCCGGCAATCCGCACGGCGACGTGCTGCACCGCCACGGCATCCTTGTCCTTCAACGCCGGGAAAACAACGTCCGACTTCCCCACCCCCAATGCCCGCGCCACCTGCGCCTGCACGTCCAGCGTCGTCACGCCGCGCTTGCGCACGCGATAGACGGCAAAGTCACCCCGGGGCACGAGGTGCAGCCGGGCGCGCTCCTCGACGACGAAATCCTCCGGACGTTCCTTGTATCTCACCGCAGCCTCCGCCGCCAGTATACGGGCGAAGCGGTCCCTTGTCAATGCTTCGTGCGCGCCGCACCTACACAATTTTCTAACGCGCCGTTTACGCCCCTCTAACACGGGCGCGGTATACTGGTATCGAGTTGTAACTACTCAGGCTATTCGCCCGAGCAGTGGCCCTCGCTCGAAAAAGGGAGAGATGGGGGGGGCGAGGGCGGCGCTTGTCCTGAGCGAAGCCGAAGGACCGCCGCCCTCGCCCCCCCGCCTTCCTCCTGTCGCGAAAGGCAACTGCGAAGCAAGGCTGAGTAGTTACTACAAAACTATCTCGGTCTGTCGACCGAAACAATGGAGGAACCACCATGGGCGCATCTTTTCGAATAGCTCGGATAAAAGGAATTGACATCCGCGTCCACGTCACCTTCGCGCTGGCCCTGGTCTGGGCAGCGCTGGAGTGGGGCCTGTGGCGCGGCTTGGGGTTGGCGGGCGCTCTCTACGGCGTCGTGCTGATAGCCCTCCTTTTCGTGTGTGTCACACTACACGAGCTGGCACACAGCCTGGTCGCGCGGCGCTATGGCGCCACGGTGCGCGGCATCACGTTGCTGCCCATCGGCGGGGTCGCGTACCTGGATGGAGAGCCCGAGCGCCCGGCGCAGGAATTCTGGATGGCGCTGGCCGGACCCGCGGTCAACGTCGCCCTGGCGGTGTTGATCGGCGCGTTCGCGCTGCCCCTGCTGGGCTGGCGCGCTCTCGCCGGGTTCGGGGCGCTCTGGGGTACGCTGAATGGCCTAACCCTCGAAAAGCTGCTGGTCGACCTGCTGACGGCTAACGTGGGTCTGGCAGTCTTTAACCTGCTGCCGGCCTTTCCGATGGACGGCGGGCGCGTGTTGCGCGCCGTCCTGGCATCACGGATGGACGAATTGGACGCCACGCGCATCGCCGTGCGCGTCGGGCAGGGCCTGGCGGTACTGCTCGGTTTGGCCGGGCTCCTCACCGGCGCCCTCAACCTGCTCCTGATCGCCGGGTTCGTCTTTTTCGGCGCTGAGCAGGAATGGCGTGGGGCCCAGATCAAGATTGCGCTGCGGCGAGTGCCGGCCTCTGCAGCACTGATACGCGGCAGCGTGGCGCTCTCGCCCCAGGACTCGCTGGCGCGGGCGATCGACGTCGCACTAGGCGGCGGTCAGGCGGACTTTGCCGTTTTCGACCGGGGATACCTGGTAGGCGTGCTCACGCGGGAGGACGTAGCTGAAGGATTCCGGCGCTATGGACCCACCGTCGCAGTGAGCCGGGTGATGACCACCGACTTTCCCGTCGCAAGCGCCCGCGAGACGCTGTTCGATCTGCAAAACAAGATGAATGCCAGCGGTCGCTCGGCGATCTCGGTAGTGGAAGAGGGACGCTTCCTGGGACTGGCGACGCTGGAGAGCGTCCGAAACGCGCTGCGGCTGTTCAGCACGAGACGCTGGCGCCCCGTCGGACCGTAAGCCCGCGAAACTTTCTCACGGCGTCGAGGTTGGCTCGGCAGGAGAAACCTCGGTGAACTCGACCTTTTCGAAACCCAGCGACAGGATAAAGCGCGTGAGGTACGTTTCGGCGTTCTCCTGGGCGAAATCCAGGATACCATCCTCCACGGCTGCGTTCATGATCTCTTTTTCGGCAGCCCGGCGCGCTTCCGATTCCAGCGCGGGGTTCATCCCGACGAAGCCCGTATCCCGGTCGTAGATGTAGGATTTTTCGCTGTCCAGATAATAGTGCAGGACCTCGGCCGGGGGCAGGGTCACGTACACCGTCCCGCTGGCATCGATCCGGATATCTCCATCCTCCATCTTCCCCAGATCGACGCCGGCGACGACCTTCCCATGCGCGACCAGGATCAACCGGTCACCAAATAGAAAGCCAAAAGGCCCCTGTCCCGACTCGGCGGTGATGATCTTTTCGACCGAGTAAGAAGCCGTCTCCAGCTTGCTGAGACTCTCAATCTCGTGAAAGACCGTCACCGGATCCGGGATGATGGTAGGCGTCGGGTTGGTGATTTCCTGAATGCGCTCCTGCAGCGTCTCGTCGGCATCGGCCAGCGACTGTGTCATCTGCCGGACCGCGACGAAAAGCACAATCCCGCCGACGAGGAGGGCCAACAGCACCAAAGCCAAGACAACCGTGTTCAGGTTAATTTTCATCTCCATGGGTATCACTCCTTGCCAACCATTGTACCACGCCTAGCGTTAGAAAGAAAACGAAGGCCAGGTCAATCAGAAAGTAAGATGCGTCAACCATTCCGTGAGCCCAAAAATTGACCATCGAGCACATCAGGCCCAGCGCCAGCGCACGGCAGTCGGGATCTTTCAAACGGCGCAGCGGCAGGGCCAGCCGCCAGAAGGCTACCTGAAACCAAACCCCCACAGCCACGCCCAAAACCCCCATGCGCGTGGCATAGTCCAGCAAGACGTTATGCGCCTGGGAGAGATGAGGCTCCTCCCAAGCAGCAGGAAGAATGTAGCGGCCGCGATAGTGATACAGAAAATTGTCCGGGCCGACGCCGAGCAGCGGGTGATCGCGAAACATCATCCAGGACGAGCGCCAGAGGTGGAGGCGGAAAAAGAGCGTGCCCTGGCTGGGGTCGAAGAGAGAGGCGAAACGCGGCACGCGCATCAGCATGCGCAGCAGCGGAATGGCGGCTACGACCCCCGCAACGACTGCCGCCGCCGAGGCCCACAGCCAGCGACCGCCTGCCAGCACGCCCAGCGCCAGTAGCGAAAGCGGGACGCCTGTCAACAGCGCGCCCTTGGAAAAGCTGAGCAGCAGCGCCAGCCCCACCGGGACGGCGGCCAGGCCGTAAGCGACACGCCGGTTCCGGGACGCGCCGAACAGCGCGACGGCGACCAGCACCGGCAGCACGCGCCCCAGGTACAGCCCGACGCTGTTGGGCGAACCATAGACAGAGCGCAGGCGGTGAAATCCACCCTCGGCGCGGATGACGTCCCCGAGCGCCTGCCGCACCGCCTCGACGTCGCTGAAGGCGTACTGCACCAAGCCGAGCAGGGCCACCACCACGGCCCCCAGCACGAAAAAGTGTATCACGCGCCAGATGGCCTCGCCGTCGAGCCGGCTGGTGCGCAGCATCAGGTAGAAAAGCGCCGGCTCCAGGATGAGAACGCGCAGCTCGCGCAGGGCGACGTGGCGATACTCGGCGACGAAGAAGGAAGCGCCGGCAACCAGCACAAAGAGTAAAGCCGCCAGGTCGAGAGAAGAGATAGGATGCAGGCTGCAAGATGCAGGACGCAAGATGCAGGATAGAAAGCGCTCTTTGCCATTTGCCACCTGCCTCTTGATTCCTGCTTCTTGCCTCTTGCTTCTTGCTTCTTGCCCCCTGCCCCTTGCTCGCCACCATCGGCAGACGCACCGGATGCCCCACGAGGCCACGCACAGCAGCGTCACGATCTCTACCAGTGAAAACGACCTGTCGGCTAACGCAACGGGCTTGAGGTAAAACGGGGCCGTCAGAGCGACGAGCGCCAGGCCTGCGTCGAGCCGCAGGAAGACGAGCACGGCCAGCAAAAGCCCACTGACGACCTTGAAAACGAACCACGGTGATAGAGCGAGCGCGGCTGCGGCGACCAGCGCAGCAACGAGGGCCGCAGGATGCAAGATGCAGGATGCAGGATATACACCACCCCTTGCTTCTTGCTCCTTGCATCCTGTTTCCTGCCCCTTGCCTCTTGCTTCTTGCTTCTCGCCTCCTGTCTCCTGCCTCCTGTCACTAGCTTCTTGTCTCTTGCCCCTTTGCCAGATCGCCCCTGCCAGGCACATAAACGCGATCCCCCCCAATCCCGCCAAGACCCAATCATACACCGTCGTATCCGGCGTGCGACTCACGCGCCAGCCGACCAGCGGCCATTGATCCCACCCCCGGTCGGCGATGAGCACAGCCTCGTGAGGGCCATCGCTCAGGCCGCTGGCGACAGAAATGGTAACGACCTGGGACTCATAGTCGGGCGAAGAGAGGACGAGATAGGCTCCCCGTTCCTCCCGAGGAAGACAGTTGGCAGGCTCGCCGTCCACGCTGACGAAAAAGTTGGCGCGATAATCCCCACGACGCACCATCAACGCGAAATCGGTGCCGGAGAAGGGAATAGTGACGCGGTCGGTCCCGGCCAGGCTACCAGCTTCACTGGGGTCGGCCCCACGTTCTGAAAGCTCCCACCCCCCTTCCCATTCAGCCTCGCCGGAAAGAGAGGGATAGAAAACAGAGGCGGTTTGGAGAAGGATGTTGCGCCTGACGCCCCACAGCAGGGCGATCAATGTCAGGCCGAGTACGAATCCGGCGAGGCAGGCGGTTCCCCGAGCTCGCGAACGACGGTTCATAGCGCGGCCTCCTGCCGCAACCAGACTTCTGGGACGCGGACAAACACGGATTTCTCTTTGTCATTTACGATCAAATTGTATCATCTCAATAATCCGGGGGGCGGGGGGTGTGAGGGCGGCTGCGCCGCCCTCACACCCCCCATCTTCCCCTACTCATTGAGAAGATACATCAAATCTGTGTTTATCCGCGTCGATCCGTGCCCTGAAAAGTTCTCGCGGATAACGCAAATGCTGTTGGACAACGATGTGAACGTGTGGGGAGCAGCGCCGGGAATTGAGTCCCCTGCAAACCTGCCGCTTGCGGACTTGCCCTCGCTCACCACTGCCAAAGCACTGCCGTCGCGTTCCCCCCGGCGGTCAACTGCTGCACCTCACCTGTGACGACCTGGATCAAGTACAGATTGCCGTGATAGACGACGATCAGTCGATCCCCTTCCGGTCCCCAGGCCATCATCTGCGGGTGATACTCCAGACCGATCTCTCCCTCAGGCGGAAAGAGCCGGCGGTGATCGGAGCCATCGCGATCCATCAAGTAGAGGTCATAGCCACTGGTTTTGCTGGTGTACGGGCTGCGAGAGCGGAAGAACGCGACATAGTCTCCCCCCGGCGCGTAAACCGGGGCCGCCCACATACCCGCGTCGCTAGATAGCTCGGCCGAAATCGTCCCGGTGACGTCAAACGCCCACACGTCAAAGATGGGGCTATCTTCCGGCGCTTCGCCCGTCGGAGAGGGGCCATGCAGTGTGGTGATGACATAGTTACCCTCCGGCGACCAACTGACGGTCGGCGTCCAAGCCCAGGAAGCATAGGTGCGATAAGAGGAGAAACGGGCCAGCGGAGTCTGTAGGCCGCTGTACACACCGACGACGCCCACTTCATCGGCGCGGGCATAGGCCAGGTTCTGGCCGCCGGGTGACCAAGCGTATGTGGTGCCCCACCACCCGTAGGTTCCACCGGCGCTCGGCGCCACGACACGCCGCTGGTTGAGCAGGCGGCCATTGCTGTCACGGGGCCAGGCCACCCACAGATCGTTTTCCGCCCGCCATCCGGGATCCCCCTCGGCCCAGGTACCCGTGGTGTAAGCAATGCGGCAACCCACGCCGGTCGGTGACCCTTGACAATCGGGCGCCCAGGCTGCCCATAAGATGCCCTCCGCCTCCAATTGAACCGGCTCTGCATCAACAGCCGCGGTCTCGATCATCCACAGCGTGTTTATAGGAAAGCCCTCGCCGGCCTCGGTGTAGATGCGAGTAAAGAGTAAATGGGAGCCATCGGGCGAGAGGGCCAACACGTGATCATCCAGATCGCCCGTGTGCGTCAAGCGTCTCTGGTTGGGGCTGGTGGTCTGCATCGACCAAACATTCCGATCGGCGACAAAGACCACAGTGCCGGTGATAGGAACCGGCTTTAGCTCTGCCTGCGCACCGATGAGGACAATTTCGTTACGGGGTTCACGCAGTGTGACGCGCCGCAGCACTTGCCTATCGACCTCTTCGCCGTCCTCGATGATGATTCGATAGGTTATCTCCTCAAGCCCGGTGATTCCAGCCTGGAGCAAGCGCGTTTCTCCGGCAGGGATAGAGGCATCGCGACCGGTCTCCCGTTCGAAAGGGAGTTCGCGCTGCGCAGTTTCCGTGCGCATTTCGACGCGCACGACGCGCACGAGCATCCCGTCTTCGACAAACGTGGTCTCAGGGGGCACCACGCGGTCATTCTCGCCCAAGGCGACATCGGCCTCGACCAACAGATCGCGGACGATCAGGGCCTGGGTCTCGACCGTGCGTGACTCACCGCCGACGACGAGGGTGACGGTGAGCAGGCTCTCTGCCGGAGGGACGAGCCAGGCCGACAGCAGTAACAGAAGCGTCAAGAGAACAAGAACGGATCGTTTCGACATCGCCGGCTCAGATTATACCACCGAAGACACGCCAAAACAAAAGCTCCCTATGGCAAATTCCCCAGGATCTTTTCGGCGCTCAACCGGTCGCTGGCATTCTTGCCGACGTAACTCCACACAATCTGCCCATCGGTGTCGATGATGAACACAGATGGCGCGGCCAAGCCATCTCCGAGCAGGTTGTAAACGCCGTAATCCTCGCTCACTCGATGATCCGCATCTGCCAACATAGGATAGGGGATACCCAAACCCTGTTTCAGGCTATCCACTGCCTCCACCGAGGTGACGGCCAGCGCGACCACCTGTGCATTGGCATTCTGAAACGCCTCGTAATTGCTTCGCAACTCCACGAGCTGCGTTTGGTCAGGCCCTCAGCCGCATTTCTGGAAGAAAACCAATACCACCGGCCCTTGGGCCAGTTGCTCAGAAAGTGTGAACGCGCCGCCATCGAGCCGATCAAGCGTGAAATCAGGGGCAGCTCTGGGAGCAATCGTAGGCAGTGGAGACGCGGGCTCAACGACAGCGACAGTCGTAGGTAGCGGCGTAGGCACCGACGTGACAGCCGGCACTGGAGTTGGCAGGAACGGCGTGTCCACCGACCTCCCGGCGCTTCCTCCCAGGGATGCCAGTATAAACCCAAATGAGGCCACGACCACAACACCTACGCCAAAGACAACCCAAAAAGGCGGCAAGCTTCTCTTTTCCATTCAACCGACCTCCCGGCTGGATGCGCAGAGACTACCACGTATCCACGGACTTGTCAACTCTCCAATCGGCAAAAACAATCTCCAATCACTTGCACGTTCATCGTGTCTATGTTATAATCTACTCAGCTATATGGGTGTCATTGGAGAAGTGGGCCAGCCCCACTTTTCTTTGTTACTGAGCCAGTGACACACCAAACGGGTGAAACTCTAACCGTAGTCAAGTTTGTCAAAACCAACAGCAGGTTTGAACTACTGTTAGCAGGAGAAGAAGGTGAAGTCGGATTTCTTATTAGCATTCAATCAAGTCTGTAGCGACCGCGGTCTGCCCAGGGATGTCGTGCTTGAAGCACTGGAGACAGCATTGGTGTCTGCCTACAGCCGCAGCATCGGCTTAGATACGCCGCCCAACATCACAGCCAAGATCGATTTGGAGACCGGCGAGGCACATATCTTTGTCGAAAAACAGGTGGTTGAGCAAGTCACCGATCCCATGCTCGAGATCTCGCTGCCAAAAGCGCGCGAACGCGGATCTACTCTAAAAGTGGGAGATGTGGTGACGATTGACGACACTCCCGAGGACTTTGGCCGCATTGCAGCGCAGAATGCCAAACAGATCATCCTGCAACGGATCCGCGAGGCCGAACGGGAAGCGCGATACGCGCACTATGTCCAGCAAGAGGGCGAGATCGTGCACGGCACCGTGCAGAGCATCAAGCCCCAAGCGGTGACGCTGCACCTCGAAGGCACCGAGGCCATCCTCCCGCGCAGCCAGCAGGTACCCGGCGAACGTTACAGCGTCCACCAACGGCTGCGGGCATACGTGCTGGAAGTACGGAAAACCGGGCGCGGTCCGCAGATCGTCGTCTCGCGCAGTCACAAGAATATGCTGCGCCGCCTGCTGGAACTGGAGGTGCCCGAGATCTTTAACGGAGCCGTCGAGATCAAGGCAATCTCCCGTGAGGCGGGCTCCCGCTCCAAGGTCGCCGTGGCCGCGCGCCAGGCCGGCGTCGATCCGGTGGGGGCCTGTGTTGGCATGCGCGGCGTGCGCATCCAGTCCATCGTCAACGAACTGGGCGGGGAGAAAATCGACGTGATCGAGTGGAGCCCGGATCCATCCACCTTCATCGCAAAGGCCCTCAGCCCGGCCAAGGTGCTGAGCGTGCAGTTGGAAGAAGACCCGGTGGAGGGCAAAACCGCCAACGTGACCGTGCCCGACGACCAGCTCTCGCTGGCTATCGGGCGGGCCGGTCAGAACGCCCGACTGGCTGCGAAGCTGACCAGTTGGCGTATCGACATCCAAGGAGTCACCGAGGCGGCCACCTGGGCGCTGCAGCAGGTAAACGACGATCCCAACGTGCTCCCAGCATTAGGTCCAGTGGCGGAACTGCTCACCGTTGCCGCGAGCGTACTGCGACAGCACGAGGAAGAGAGTTTACCCTACAACAGCGAGGAACTGCTCACCCTGCGGCAGGTCATCGAGGGCGTTCGGGGACACTACGCCCTGCTCCGCAACGCCGAACGCGCCCGCCGGATGGAAGAGGATCTGGCCCGCCGCGTGGCCATCGAAGCAGCCGAGGCCGAGCGCCGCGCAGTTATCGAGACCGCCCTGGCTCGCATCCCTCCCCAGGCACGCGAGGTCCCACTAACCGAAATCGGCCTCAGCACGCGTGTGCTGAGCCATCTGGAAAACGCTGGGCTACTAACTGTATGGGACGTCCTGGAACAATCCGCCGAAGGAGAAGAAGGGCTACTTAAACTAGAAGGCATTGGCCCAAAGAGCTTGGCAGAGATAAAGCAGTGCATTGATGCTCTAGCACTGCCCGCAACAGAGGTAGAGGAAGCCATCGTCGAAGCTAAAGCACCTGAGGCTGAGGCCGAGCTCGCACTGCCAGCCGAGGGAGAATTGGCCGTAGAGGCAGAGGAAGAAGCCGAGGAGGAGCCCGCAGTCGAGGTGGCTCCGGAGGCCGAAGCGCCAGAAGCCGCCGAGGAGATACTGGTCGAGGAAGCTCCAGCCGAACTGGAGCAGATCGAGGCAGAGGTCGTGGAACCCTCCTTCGAGGAGGAAGACGAAGAGCTGGAAATCCTCACCAAGGACCAGAAACAGCAAAAGAGACGCCGCAAGCACCGAGAACTGGTCTACGACGAGGACCTTGGCGAGGTCGTAGCCTTCCGCCGCCGCAAACGCGGCGACGATGTCGACGAACTCAATGAGTGGGACAAGTATCTGAAGTAGCGGACGGGTGTTTCGCGGCTACGACGATCCTCACAACACAGAGTGCTATCTACTTTCCCTGCGAAACATAGTAGCTGGCGAGGCCACGCTGGCAGAGGTAGAAGCATGAGCAGACGCGCACAGCGGCGCAAACACGTTCCACAACGCACCTGTATCGCATGTCGCACGGTGCGCCCAAGGCGAGATTTGGTGCGCATCGTGCGCACACCCGAGGGCGTGGTGATGCTGGACGAGACGGGCAAGCGCAACGGACGCGGGGCCTATCTCTGCCGCCAGCGCGGCTGCCTGGAAACAGCGTTGCAGCAGCAACAGCTGGAGCGCGTGCTAAAAACTTCACTGACGGCCGAGGTAGAGTCCGAGCTGCGAGAGTATGCACAAGGACTGCCTCCATCCCTTCCGACCGAGTCCGGGGAAAATGAACAATAGGGGAGTTAGCACATATGAATGAAGAGGTAAAAGAAAAACCAGTCGTCGAGATCCCGGACTTTGTGACAGTGCGCCAGTTGGCCGAACTGATGGTCGTCAGCCCCATCGACGTGATCAAGGAGTTGATGAGCGCCGGCGTGATGGCAAACATCAACCAGCAGATAGATTACGAGACGGCCGCCATCGTGGCGCAAGAGATGGGTTTCGAGCCCAGGGAGGAGACGCCAGCTATTGCGGAGGAGACCGCCGAGGGCGGGCCAACGTTGCTGTGGGATCGCCTGTACGCTGGCGAGGACCCGGAAAACCTCAAGCCGCGCCCACCGGTCGTCACCGTCCTAGGCCACGTCGATCATGGCAAAACCTCGCTCTTGGACGCCATCCGCCATACCGACGTGCAAGCCAGTGAGGCAGGCGGTATCACGCAGCACATCGGGGCGCACCAGGTCGAACACAACGGGAACAGCATCACGTTCCTCGACACTCCGGGCCACGAGGCCTTCACCGCGATGCGCGCCCGCGGCGCTCACACGACCGACATCGCCGTGCTGGTCGTAGCCGCCGACGATGGCGTAAAGCCACAGACCGTGGAGGCTATCAACCACGCCCGCGCTGCCCGCGTCCCGATCATCGTCGCGCTAAACAAAATCGACAAGCCGACCGCCCAGCCTGACGTAGTCAAGCAGCAGTTGGCCGGAATGGGCCTGGAGCCGGATGACTGGGGAGGAACGACGCTGTGCGTCCCCGTCTCGGCAAAGCAAAAGATCGGCCTGGACGACCTGCTGGAGGCTATCCTCCTCGTCGCGAGTTCCACCGAAATAAAGGCCAACCCGGACCGTTCTGCAATGGGCTCGGTTTTGGAGGGACACCTGGAACGCACACTCGGCGCGACGGCCACTATTTTGGTGCAGAACGGCACGCTGCGTGTGGGCGACGTGGTGGTCGCCAGCCTTTCGTACGGGCGCGTACGCAGGATGCTCGACGAAAGTGGGGAAAGCATCGAGGAGGCCCCTCCCTCGACACCGGTGATGATCCTGGGGCTCTCCGGCGTACCCAACGCCGGGGAGATGTTCAGAGTCGTGCCAGACGAACGCACCGCGCGAGCCATCATCGCCAAGCGCGAAGATGAGCTGGCCACCAAAGCTGCCGCCCCGGTCAGGGCCTTTACCTTGGATGACTTTTCCAGCCGCATTCTGGCCGGGCAGGCGAAAGAGCTCAACCTGATCGTCAAGACGGACGTCCAGGGCTCTATCGAGCCCATCGTCAACTCACTTGAGAAACTCGTCGTCGGCGATTTGAAAGTCAACGTCGTGCACGCTGCCGCGGGCAACATCAGCGAGACGGACGTCAACCTCGCCATCGTCTCTCACGCAATCATCGTCGGTTTCCACGTAAGTCCCGACCCGGCTGCCCGCCGCAAGGCAGAGAACGAAGGCGTGGACATTCGCACCTACGATATCATCTACAAGCTCATCGACGAGGTAGATATGGCGCTCAAGGGCATGCTGGAGCCGACCTACGTCGACGTGGTGATCGGCCAGGCCGAGGTGCGCGAGGTCTTTCAAATACCGAGGATCGGCGCCATAGCCGGATGCTACGTCCGCGATGGCGAGGCGCGGCGCAACGCCCGCGCGCGGGTCCTGCGAAACGAGGAGCAACTGTTCGACGGCCACGTCTCCTCCCTCAAACGGTTCAAGAAGGATACGAGAGAGGTGCGGGCAGGGTTCGAGTGCGGTGTAGGGCTGGAGGGCTGTCACGATTTCGCCGAGGGCGATACCATCCAGTTCTATGTGAAGGAACGCGAAAAAACCGCGTAGCAGCAAATCCTGATTTCCAATGAGCAAGAAGTATCAACGCCGGGTGGGCGACATGATCCGCAACCACTTGATGGACCTTCTTGAGCGGAAGGTCAACGACCCGCGCCTGCAGATGGTTACAGTCACCGGGGTGGAGGTCACATCCGACGCTGCCCGCGCCACCGTGCACTTTAGCGTGCTGGGCGATTCAGAGGCGCAGGCAGAGGCCCAGAACGGCCTGGAAAGCGCGGCAGGCTGGCTGCGGCGCGAGCTAGGGCGCCGACTGCGGCTGCGAAATACCCCGCAACTGGTCTTCCACTACGACCCCTCACTGGAACACGGCCAGCACATAGCAAGCATCCTCGATGAACTGGGACTCGATGACGTCGACGTCGACGACGACGACGACGACGACGACGTCGTCGTCGACGATGTTGATGACGACGAAGACAGAGAAGAAGAAAACGACGCCTGAGCAGATAGGGCTTGCACAAGCTGCCCTAGAGCGGGCGCATCAACTGATCAGATCAGCCCAACGCCCCTTGCTGATATGCCACATCTCCCCAGATGGAGATGCCATCGGCAGTATGGTAGGTCTGGGACGCGCTTTGCGACAGCGAGGGCTATCCCCCATCCTCGCCTGCTCGGATCCCATTTCCCCCGCCTTTAGCTACATCCCCGGTATCGAGGGGATAGTCGGCAAAATTGAAGATGCTGATTCCTTCGACCTCGTCATCACGCTCGATAGCTCGGATATGGAAAGGCTCGGCCACTTTCCCAACGTGCCGGGTTTCAGAGACGTGCCGCTGCTCAACATCGATCACCACGCGACCAACCTGGATTTCGGCGACGCCAACCTGGTGGATCGCGCAGCCTCGTCCACTGCAGAAATCGTGCTACAACTGCTGGAGACCATGGCCGCCCCGCTCGACGCCGACATAGCCACGGCACTGCTGACCGGCATCGTCGGCGACACGCGCGGCTTTCGCACGAACAACGTCACCCCGCAGGTGTTGGAGGCTGCCCTGCGGCTGATGAAAGCCGGAGCCTCGCTACCCAACGTCGCCCGCCACACGCTCGACACGCGCCCCACTGCGGCGATCCGTTTGTGGGGAGAGGCGCTGGCCAGATTGCAGTGCCAAGGGCGCGTGATCTGGACGAGCATTCCGCTGGCGGCGCGCCGTGCGGTGGGCTATACAGGCGACGGCGACGCCAGCCTGGTCAGCTTCCTCATCAGCGCCGAAGACGCCGATGCCGCCGCCGTCTTTACCGAGCGCGAGGGCGACCGGATTGAAGTCGGACTGCGGGCCAGACCTGGCTTCGACGTCGCGCAAGTGGCGCTCCAGCTCGGTGGCGGCGGTCACGCGCTCGCCGCCGGCTGCACCCTCCCCGGGCCGCTGGAGGAGGCGCAAACTCGCCTGCTGGCCGTTCTCAAGGCCAGCTTGGCCGAGCAGCGCACGAAGCGTGAAATGTAATCCGTAAGGCGCAACTATGCCCCGTTACGTTTCACGAATGCAATTACCAGGCTATCGTTACGCAGAGCCTCGCAGAGCTTGTCACAGAGACGCACAGAGGTTTTTCTTAAATCCTCCGTGAATCCCTGTCTGCTCTCCGCGTTTCCGTGTCCAAATAGAGTGGCCCGAGCAGTCACTCACGAATCACGTATTACGGTCCCAAGACACAATGTCCGACGGAATCCTCAATCTCGACAAACCACAGGGCCCCACCTCCCACGATATTGTCGACCGCGTGCGCCATCTGACCGGCATCCGCCGCGTGGGGCACGCTGGCACGCTAGACCCGATGGCGAGCGGCGTCCTGCTCGTCTGCATCGGGAAGGCGACCCGCGTGAGCGAGTACTTGATGGCCGGAAAAAAGGTCTACCGCGCCCGCGTGCGGCTGGGGATCACCACCGACACGCACGACGCCGAGGGACAGGTGGTGGCGTCCGCATCCGTTGCCCCGGCCGCGTTCAGCCGCGCCGAGGTTGAGGCTGCGCTGGCGCGCTTCAAAGGCACAATCGAGCAGGTGCCGCCGATGTACTCGGCGCTCAAGCACGAGGGGAAACCATTGCACAAGCTGGCCCGCGAGGGGATCGAGGTGAAGCGCGAACCGCGCCAGGTAGAGATCTCCCGGCTGGCGCTGACCGAGTGGGAGCCGCCAGAGTGCACGCTGGAAGTGACCTGCTCGCCGGGCACCTACGTGCGCGCGCTGGCACGCGATCTGGGCCAGGCCCTGGGCTGCGGCGCGCATCTCACCGGCCTGGTTCGGCTGTCCAGCGGCGACTTTTTCCTGGAGGACGCCGTGACGCTAGAGACGTTCGCCCGGGCCGCCGCCGAGGGGGGCTGGTCCGACCTGCTGCATCCGATCGATGCGGCGCTGGCCCACTTTCCCGCGCTGCACCTGGATGCGGGCGCCGCGCAGCGGCTGTGCGCCGGACAGGCGGTGCCCCCCCCCTGCCCCCCACACGAGTGGGGGGGAGCAAATGAACCTCCCCCCCGCTACGCGGGGGGGACTGAGGGGGGGACAACCGCCCGCGTCTATGGGCCGGATGGCGCTTTTCTGGCGCTCGCGGCCTACGACCAGGCTGATGGCGCCTGGCATCCCCACAAGGTGTTCTATTCTCCAGGCCATTAGCCGATGTTCACCATCCACGATCCCTCTGCCGAACTCGTACAGGCCCTGGCACAAGCCAGCTTGCTTCCACCCTTCCAGGAGGGGGCCAAGAGCCACGTGACCGTCGGCGTCCTGGATGGCGTACACCGCGGGCACCAGCAGCTCATCGTCGAGATGGCAGAGGCGGCCCACGCAGCAGGTGACGTCGCCGCCGCCCTGGCCTTTGACCCCCACCCGGCCGCCGCGCTGGGCTATGAACCACCACCTCTACTGACGACGCTCGAGGAACGCGCCGAGCTGTTGTCCGCGTTAGGGCTCGACGTTTTGATCGTGCTCCCCTTCACGCGGACCCTGGCGCGCACCCCTGCCGTCGAGTTCGTCGAGGCGCTGCTGCAGCACCTCCGCCCAGCCGCGCTTTGGGGCGGTCCCGATCTGGCGCTCGGTCGCCGACGCGAAGGGGACGTGCCGTTCTTGCAGCGCCTGGGAACAGGGCGGGGGTTTGCCGTGCGCGTGGTCGAGCCGCTGGTTTGGCAGGGAGCGTTGGTGAGCAGCAGCCGTGTGCGGGCCGCATTGCAAGCGGGGGACATCGCCCAGGCGACGGGCTGCCTGGGCCGCCCATACCGGCTGGCAGGCGCCGTCGTTCGCGGCGACGGCAGAGGGCGCAGCCTTGGCATTCCCACGGCCAACCTGACCCCTCCTCCAGAGCGGCTGGTTCCCGCCAGCGGCATCTATGCTTGCCTGGCGCACACCGAGCGGTCAGGGATCCATCCGGCGGCGGCCAACATCGGCACCCGCCCCACCTTCGACGGCCACGACGTGACCGTCGAAGCCCACCTGATCGACTTTGAAGCCGATCTTTACGGCCAGACCCTGGCGCTGGACTTTTGCGCGCGGCTGCGGGACGAGGCTGCCTTCCCCAACGTCGACGCGCTGATGGCGCAGATGCAAAAAGACATCGCCCAGGCTAAAGAAATTCTGGGCGATGCCGGCACCTAGAGTGATGAGACTCTTGAACAGAGGTGAGCCTTTTGGGGCCTCTCAGTTTGTTGGATCGAGAACCTCTTTTGGAGAGAGCAGTTTTGGCTGCGCCAAAACTGCCAAGGGGCGTTTCAGATATCCGCACAAGTGTGGTACTGTGCAAATCAAGCGCCGATTCTTGCAGAACCGCATTCGCCCCAGAAGTGAAACGCCCCCCTACTCCAATCCCGATATCTCGAACGAGTGCCCCAAAAGGGTAAGCAGCACGCTCGCGGCGTCGGGTTTCTCGAACTGCAGCTCGATCACGCGCGACTGGCCCGGCTCGATCGTCCAGGGCAGCGGAGGGGCGGCTATGATCAACTCGCCCATCCCGGCGCTGGAGGTGAGGGTGATATCGCGCACCTCTACCGTGAGCGGCGAGCCGCCCACGTTCCGTATCTCGCCCTCGATGATCAACCTGCTCTCGTCGCCGCTGAGGAAAGCGTCGGTGATGGTCACCTCGGCCCGAGCGGGCTCGGCCGACGGCTCCTCTCCTTCGTAGGCTATGCCCACGCTGGCCCACACCTCGGAACCGGGGGAAGGGCTGAACGTCCAGACGAGCGTCGGCCCGGAGAGCGTGTCTGGAACCAGGTAGCCGGCGGAACCCTCCGCCGCCTCGCCGGGAGCGATCTCTCCCTCAAGCAGGCCGCTATCCCCCAAGGCGCTGGCTGCAGGGGAGATGAGATATTTGTTTCCCATCCCATCCTGCAACTGCATCGTGAAAACATCGGCGTCAAGCGGCGACGCGCCCACGTTTTCGACCGAGAATTCGACCAGGTAGTACATCGTCCCGGCGGGGAGGCCGGGCACGCTGCGCAGGGCGTACCCATCCCAGACCGTCACCTGCGCGTCGCCCACACGCACCGGCACGTCGAGCCCGGCCAGCGTGTCGGATGCAGGCGGGTAAACGGGCTCCACCCGCGTGAGATAATCGGCAGAGACGACCAGCCAGGCGCCCCCCTGCCGCTCCAGGAGCAACGTCAAATGGGGCTCAAGCTGTGCGAAAACGACGTCCACCTCGTCGGCTTTCATCTCCCTCTGCTGGTCGAAGCCAAAGAAAAGCATCACGCCGTTGGATAGCTGCAGCACGATCTCTTCCCCGGGCGCTAATCCGGCCAACAACGCCTCGTTCTCCGCCGTCGGCTCCAGCAGGACGACATAGTTGACCACCGTGCCGCACATCCAGGCAGCCGACCCCGAACTACCCGCCGGATAGCCCCACCCCTCCTCCTCCGGCAAGATCACCTCGACCGGGAACGCCTCCTCACCCAGCGTGAGGGATATGGGGAGAGATACCGCTATCTGCACGTCGCCGCTGCTGATGATCGTCTCGCACCTCGATTGAGACGGAGGGGAAACGGAGGGCGTAGGAGCGCCCGGAGTGACGGTGACCTTGGACACGACCAACGACGTGCCCGGATCGCCCTCTTTAGGAGCGACCCAGTTCTGCAGAACGAGGACGATGATCAGCAACACCGCGATCAACAACAACGCCATCCCGGCGACGATGGGAAGGATCATCAACAAGCGTCGCTGGGACGATGGCCCATGCGAAGGCCTCGACGGATCATTCATAGACTTTCGGCGGCGGAAACCCCTGATATGTTGTCAGGGGAGGAAGCCGCCTCTCCTTTCTCTGGATTGTGCCCTTCGAACATTTGTGCTATAATCTCTTCAAAGGTCAAAGGCACTCTCGCTTGAGAGACCCGGCTACAGTACCTTACCAACCTGGCGATATGAGGTTGTGGTGAGGAAACAGTCACCACGTAAAATCTCCACTGTCGGATCACCTCCGTAACT
>JAFGED010000387.1 GCA_016931785.1 Anaerolineae bacterium | reverse complement strand
GTGAATCTCCCCGTAGGGGAGATTCACGGGTAAAGGGCATATGGAGAGAAAGACCGATGGTGGACGTTCATCTGTACGGAAGACTGCGCCGCTACGCCGGTGATCCCCGGCCGGATCGGGAAAGTGTGGTTCAGTTAGAATCACAGCCCGGGGAGACGGTGCGGATGGCGCTGGAGAGGTTGGGTATTTCACCCGACGAGGTTTGTCACGTCTTTCTGAACGGGGCATTGCTTTCCACGCGCAACTCTATGGCACCCTGGCTGAGCTATCAAAGAGCAGGCAAGGGCACAGGACTGGATACGCTGGTGCGAGCAGGTGACCGGTTGGGACTCTTTGCCGACGATATGGCGCTTTTGGTGGTGTGATGTACGATGACTTTGTGGATTACGACCGCTTTGTGAACTGGCCGGCCCGGCTGGCGGCAGAATTGCCCTTCATCGAGGGGCAGTTGCAGGCGGTGGGTGCGCGCCGCGTGCTGGATGCCGCCTGTGGCACCGGGATGCACGCCATCGCGTTGGCGCAGCAAGGTTACGAGGTGGTCGGCGCGGACTTGAGTGCGGGAATGATCGAACGAGCGCGGGCCAACGCACGCGCGGAGTACGCATCTGCTGCCGCAGATGTAAACGCGCAGTTCGAGGTGGCGGGCTTTGGCGAGTTGGCAGCGCGGGCGGGCACCGGCTTCGATGCCGTGCTCTGCCTGGGCAACTCGCTGCCTCACCTTTTGACACCTGCTGACCTGGAGGCGGCGCTGGCCGACTTTGCAGCTTGTCTGCGGCCCGGCGGCCTGCTCCTGATCCAGGACCGCAATTTCGACGCCGTGCTGGCGCAGGGCGAGCGCTGGATCGAGCCCCAGGCCCATCGCGAGGGCGATACAGAGTGGCTCTTTTTGCGCTTTTACGATTTCGAGCCGGAGGGGCTGCTGGCTTTCAACGTGATGATGCTGCGGCGGAAAGGGCGTGGCGGCTGGAGCCAGCAGGTGGCGACCACGCGGCTGTGGCCGCTGCGGCAGACGGAGCTGGTTACTGCGCTGCGTGCCGCCGGATTTGGGGTGTTCTCTTATTGGGGGGATATGCGGGGGGGGTCTTTCGATCTGGAGGGTAGTGGGAATTTGGTGATAGGAGGGAAGCGGGTAGATTGGTAATTGGTAGACTGGTAGTTGGTATGCCAGTTACCAGTCTACCAATTTACCAACTACCAATCTACCGATACGAGGAGGAAGAAATGAGCGAGGTTATCAATAATCAAACCAAACGACGGGAGGCGCTAAAGCGCGTCATCCGCCAGCTGCACGAGGGCAAGTCCGTCGACGAGGTCAAGGCCGAGTTCGCCTCGCTGCTGGAGGGCGTGGGCGCGGTTGAGATCGCGGCGCTGGAGCAGGGCCTGATCGCCGAGGGGATGCCGGAGATGGAGATCAAGCGGCTGTGCGACGTGCACGTGGCGGCCTTCAAGGACGCGCTCGATACCCAGGAGAGACCGGAGAGCCTGCCGGGCCATCCGGTCTATACCTTCCGCGCCGAGAACGCCGCCGCCGCGCAGGTGCTCGAAGCGCTCGAAGCGGCGATCCAGGCGGGGCAGTGGGAGCAGGCGCGGGCCGAACTGGAGCGCTTGCGCGAGTATGACAGGCACTACCTGCGCAAGGAATACCTGCTCTTCCCGTTCCTGGAAAAGCACGCCTTCTCCGGCCCCTCGGCGGTGATGTGGGCCATCCACGACGACGTGCGTGCCGGCTGGAAGAATCTGGCGGAGCTATTGACCAGTGCACCCGATGCAGCACAGGTTGCCGAGGTCTTTGGTCCATTGGCCACGGCCATCCGCGAGATGTTCTACAAGGAGGAAAACATCCTCTTCCCCGCTGCCCTGCAGATGTTGAGCAGCGACGAATGGGCCTCCATCCACGTCCAGGAGCCCGAGTTCGGCGTCTGCTACGTCGAGGCGAGTGAGCCGCAGGCAGCCGCGCCGCAGCCTGCTGCGCCGCCGGCTGTAACCGCAGGGCTGATCCCGCTCCAGACCGGCGCGCTGACCCCCCAGCAGATCGCGCTGATGCTGACGCACCTGCCCGTGGACGTCACTTTCGTGGATGAGAACGACGCAGTGCAGTTCTTCTCGGCGACGAAGGAACGCATCTTTCCGCGTTCCCCCGCCATCATCGGGCGCAGCGTGCAAAAGTGCCACCCGCCCGCCAGCGTCCATCGCGTGCAGCGCATCCTGGACGATTTCCGCGAGGGTCGCCGTGACGAGGCCGAGTTCTGGATTCAAATGGGGGGCAAGTTCATCCACATTCGCTACTTTGCCGTGCGCGACGAGCAGGGCGCGTACAAGGGAACGGTCGAGGTGAGCCAGGATGTGACCGCCATCCGCGCGCTGCAGGGCGAGCGGCGGCTGCTGGACGATTGAGGCCTGGTAGGTTTCCAAAACCTATCAGGTCTAGGGGGGAGATATGCGTATCCTAGCCATCATCACCGGCGAGTACGGCCAGCGGCACGTCGATAACATCCGGGGGTCTGGCCCACCCGATTGGCAGGTCGAGGTATGGCAAGCCCCGACGGTTTTGCCGCCCGTGCTCGACTACCCGGAGGATTACCTGCCCGAGTCGCTGCCTGCCGTCGACCTGCTGCTGGCCTTTGGCGAGCACAAGGGCGTAGCCGAGCTGATCCCGGAGGTCGCCAAGATGACGGGGGCCCGGGCCGCCATCGCCCCGGTGGACCGGGAGGAGTGGCTGCCGCGCGGGCTGGCGCGTCAACTGCGCGGCTGGCTGGCCGATCAGGGGGTGGTCTGTGTCACCCCCAAGCCGCTGTGCTCGTTAACCGAGACCGGCTATAACACCCGTCGTCATCGCATCGAGTATGACGATCCGTTTATTGCCGAGTTCGCGCGTCACTTTGGCCGACCGGAACTACATATCACCGTCGATCCCAACACACGCGCCATCACCGGCGTGGAAGTAAAACGAGACGCTGTCTGCGGCTGTGCGCGCTTCGTGGCGCAGGGCCTGGTGGGCGTCTCTGCCGACGAGGCGGAGGAGAAGGCAGGCCTGCTGCACCACCACTATCCTTGCCTGGCCGGGATGGGCAAAGACCCCGATTTTAACGACACGCTGATGCACGTTTCGGGCAATATTCTGAAGGACGGGGTGGGGGAGCAGGTAAAGGCGTACAAGGCTGTGCGCTACATCACGCCCGGAAAACGGAGTGATGACCTGGTTGACTGACAAAACTCCGGCTTACTCGGAAACGACTCGACGGATATGGAAAACTGGACGCAGATAAACGCTGATCTTGGGTTTTATCTGCGAAAACCTGCGTGCGCTTCGCAGAAGCGCCATCTGCGTCCTGAAAAGATTTGGATGTGTTTCATCTCAGTTAGAGAACGGGGGGAGCGGGCGGCGAAGCCGCCCGCTCCCCCCATCCTTACAACTCATTTGAAACGCACCC
>JAFGED010000052.1 GCA_016931785.1 Anaerolineae bacterium | reverse complement strand
TTGGAGAGCGGCTTCGCCGCTCTCCAAACCCCTGCCCCTCTCTTTTCACACGCGAAAGGCGACTGCGAAGCAAGGCTGAGTAGTTACAGCATTTCAAACATGTACGCTGCTTGCACGATCTAACGGAGATAATATGGAGCGAACGATTCTACTGATCGAGGACGATCCCCTCAGCGCTCGCCTGGTAGATCTGATACTCAAATCTGAAGGACATCAAGTGATCATAACGCGGGATGGATTTCAGGGACTTGCGGTCGCTCAAAACACCGCCATCGATCTCGTCCTGCTCGATCTGATGCTGCCCGGCATAGACGGCTTCGAAGTCCTCCGGCAACTGCGAGCAGACCCCAAGACCGCAGCCGTGCGCGTGGTGATCGTCTCGGCCAAGTCGCAGCCCGCCGACAAGGAAAGGGCAGCCGAATTCGGCGTCGACGCCTACCTGACCAAACCCTACCGGAAAATCGAGCTGCTGAAACTGGTGCGCTCGCTGTTGAGTGAATCTTAATCTCCTCCACACACGACAAAAAAGGCCGACGGTGCGCACCGCCGACCATAAACGTATGGAGAGCCGGTTTTTGTCCCGGCTCTCACCAAAAGGAGGAGAAGAAGATAGAAACCACCGCTAGCCCCAACACTATACTACAACACTTCAACCTACGGGACTTGACGCTAACCCTACGCTAACCCTACGCTGACCCTACGCACGCCGATATAGAAAAGAGCGGTGGTGATTGCCCACATCTTCGATGTGGCGTACCCCAACGCCACAGAAAGGAATTTCTGGGGGTGTGGGCGGGCGCTTTGCGCCCGCCCACACCCCCAATTCCCCCTTTACCCGGACATATGGGTAATCACCAGAAAAGAGCGCTCTGTGTGTGCGACGCTGATGATTACGGGGAAAAGCCAGAAAGCGCCAACCGCTTCGCGGTTGGCTGCTGCTTGTGGTGAGGGTGAATGGCAAGAAGGAGATTCGGGAACAGCAGCCCTCGCGCGAGCAAAGCTCGCACAGGCTTCTTCCCTTAAAAAGCTCCCCGGCGCGAAGCTTCGGGGAGTTTCACGATTCTTGAGCCGGCAAAGAGGGCAGTACAAAGCAAAAGACACTGCCCGCCCCCGGCTTGCTCTCGACCCACACCCGCCCGTTGTGCTTCTCGATGGCCGTCTTGACAATGGCCAACCCCAACCCAGTCCCTGCGATATCGGCTGTCTCCTCAGACTCCACTCGATAGAACCGATCAAAGATGTAGGGTTGATGGGCCGGGGGAATGCCCATGCCGTTATCCGACACCCGGATTACGACGTGTCCATTTTCCACTTCTGCACTGACGGCGACCCATCCCCCCTCCTGGGTGTACTTTATCGCATTGCTGACCAGATTATCCACCACCTGGCCAAGCACGCGGGCGTTGCCATTCACCAGCGGGAGCGTCTGGGGCGGCTCCCAGCGCAAATCCTGTCTCTTCTCCCTCGCCCGCGGGTGAAAGGCCTTGATCGAAGCATCAATCACATGGACCAAGTTACAAGGCGACATATCCAGATCGAAGCCGGCCTCGATGCGCCCGATGTCGAGGAGATCTCCGACCAACTCGGTGATCGACTCCATGCTCTCCCGGACGCGCAGGATGAACTCTTCCTGTCGCTCGTTTAGCGGGCCCGCCCGCGGCAACAGCTCGACGTAGCCCAGGATGTTGGTCAATGGGGTGCGTAGGTCGTGAGAGACGGTGGCCACGAACTCGGACCTGATGCGATCCAGTTCTTTCAGGTGAGTGATGTCCTGCATCACCAACACGTAGCCGACCCCCTCGATAGGCGTAAGCTGTGCGTTAAACGTCTTGCCGCTCTCCAGGGGTACCTCTCTGCGGATGGCTTGCCCCGTCTCACGCGCGTCGGCGAACATCTCGCCCAGCACGGGGATCCGGAGGACCGATCGGGCGGGCTGTCCGCAAAGGGTGATGTCCCCGAGGTCTAGGACGACGTGGGCCGCCGCGTTGCACAGGAGAATCCTCTCCGACCCGTCAACGACGACGACCGCCTCCTGCGCCTCACGCAGGATCGCCTCCAGCTTGGCCCGTTCAACTTCGACGGTCTCGTAGAGGCCCGCGTTCTGGATGGCGATGGCGGCATAATCCGCCAGGGCCGAGAGCAGGAAAACATCTCTCTCGGAGAACGAACGCTCCGACTCACGATTGGCCACTCCCAGCACGCCGATCACCCCGCGACCGGGCACCCGCAGCGGCAGGTAGAGCAGGGCTCGCACCAGGTAGCCGGTGGCGATCTTGGTCTCCTCACCACAGATGAGCACAGGACGGTCTGAATTCACGGCCCGGCCGGCGATACTATCATCCACGTGCAAGTGTAACTTGTGCGCCACATTCTCGTCCACGTTTTTGGCCGCCCGCAGGTAGAGCTCACCTGTCCTGCGATCCAAGAGCAGGAGCAACCCCTCCTCGGCGTTAGCCACGTACACCGCCGCCTCGACCACGCGGTTGAGCACCTTATCCAGATCGAGCAAGGATGTGACCGCTCGCCCGATGGTGTAGATGGTGTTCAGCTCTTGAAGTTGGCGCTCGAGCTGCTCGTTAGCACTCAACAGTTGCCGCGTGAGATGATCCCGCTCCTCACGCAACCTGTTGGCAGAAAGGACGTGCTGCACCGCCTCCTGCATCTTTTGGGGATCGATGGGCTTGATGACGTAATCACGCGCTCCCAGCCGGAAAGCCTCGACGACCATCTCGGTGGCCTCAAAGGCGGTCGTAAAAATGACCGGGACGTCCGGCTGCTGCTCTTGCAACTTCTTCAGCACGTCGAGGCCGTCCATCTTGGGCAGGCGCATATCGAGGATGATGAGATGAGGTTTCCTTTCCAGAGATAGCTTGAGCCCCTCCTCTCCATCCCATGCAACGACGGGCTGATAACCGAGGGGCTCGATCACTTGCTCGGTCAGCATCTTTTGCGTGTCAGGGCTATCGTCTATGATCAGGACCCGTCTCTGCGCCACGTTCTCTCCCAAATCGCCCTTAACTATACACGCTTTCGCGCTACAGGTCAACTGGTGCAAAGTTTTAAGCGAGCAGCGTCCCGTCTACGTGGTCTTCCGGAAAGACGCGTCTTCTTGCAGAAGACGCGTCTTCTTGCAGAAGACG
>JAFGED010000051.1 GCA_016931785.1 Anaerolineae bacterium | reverse complement strand
GCCCTTGCTCGATGAATGCTAAAGCGTGTGTTGCGCCTATTTCGCTGGAAGCCGATTGCCCGCCGCCCCAGGGGGCAAATGCACCCGCAGGCCGTCCGATTGGACAAACCTCCCCCTTGGTGGCATAATTGATCCCGTCGTATCACACGACACACTGGATAGGCTTATGAACCGATGGCTGTGGCGGGGTGGGGTAGGATTGCTGATCCTGATCTTGGCGGTGGGATTGGCGCTCGTCATGGCGCTGCTGATGGGCTTTAACAGCCCGCGCCCCATCCGCCCTCCTGATTGGCAGGCCGCCGACTCGCCCCTCACCCTGGAAGCTGCGCCTCACACGACCGCCGTAAAGCTGCTGGGGCGGTCCTGCGACGATTTCACGCTCGAAATCGAGGCCGCTCTCATCTCTGACCTCGGCTCCGGCTTTAACGGCTACGGCCTCGTCTACCGCGCTCAAGACGACGCTCGCTACTATGTTTTCACCGCCGGCAGCGATGGATACTATGCCGTCCTGCGAGTCGACGGGATTGAGGAAACGCCGCTCGTGAGCTGGCAGCAGTTCACCCACGTCCACCGTGGCGTGCAGGCCAACCGGCTGCGCGCAGATTGTGCCGGCACGGCCTGTAACCTTTACATCAACGACGAGTACGCGACGACCGTCGAAGATGGCACCTGGCTGGACGGAGACGTGGGACTGTGGACGCGCAGCTTTGAGGACAGCGCCGTGACGGTGCGGTTCAAAAACGCACGGGTGTGGCTGAAGTGAGCGTTTGTGCAAGTATTGGCGCTGGGATATAATCATCTCATCTTCGTGCATCATGCGAGGAGGAACCCCTTATGCAGGATAATGACAAGACCAAGGAACAGATCATCGAGGAGTTGGCTGGCCTGCGCCAGCGCGTCGCCCAACTCCAAAGATTCTGTGGAGACCTGGACGCATTCGCCTACACCGTGGCGCACGATCTCAAGCGCCCGCTTTCACTCATCGTCGGCTATTCGGACTTGATGATGAGCGAACACGAGACCGCTTCGAAAGAAGAGATGACCGAGTGTCTTCGGGCCATCGACCAGGCAGCCCAAAAGATGAACGCCAGCATCAACGAATTGATGCTGCTGGTGCACGTGCGAGATGAGGAAGGCATCAAGCTCACGCCGCTGGACATGGGCGGCATCGTCACCGAGGTCCTGAGCCGCCTGGACTTTATCATCCAACGGCGGGAGATCACGATCACCCAACCCACCCAATGGCCGCAGGCGCTGGGCTATGCACCCTGGGTCGAGGAGGTGTGGTACGCGTTCCTCAGCGAGATTCTGCGCGTCGACGCCAGCCCGCTGCACATCGACATTGGCGCCTCGGAAGAAGAGCAGGGCAAGGCTCGCTTCTGGGTACAGGTCAGCGATCGCGACTTTACTCCCGAACAGCAAGCACTGCTGGGCCAGGTGATCGGCGGATTCAAATCGGACCTGGTCAAGCAAATCCTGAAAAAGCTCGGTGGGACCTTTGGCGCGGTCGGAGATATCGGCTACGGGGGCGAGCTTTATTTCACCCTGCCACTTGACGGCTAAGTAAGCGTTCAAAAACACTATGGTTTTCCCCGTTGTCCAGGGTGATTTCGCCCAAAAAGTATGGCCTTGTTTTTGAACGCGGCCTAATCCTGGGTTCTTGGAGGCTGGCTTATGCAGATCACAAAAGTCGACGTCACCCCGGTTGAACTGAGCCTGCGGCAGCCCATTCGGGCGGCCTACCACCCAGAGATCGAAAGCGTGACGGCGGTGTTCGTGCGCATCGAGACGCGCCAGGGAGAAAGCGCCTGGGGCTGCACCGTCGCCCATCCAGACCTGACCGGCGAGGAGCCGGAGGACGTCATCGCGGCCTGCCAGTCCTGCGCCGACCTCGCACCCGACCTCCACCCGACGAACATCGAGTACTCTCTGGCCAAACTATCGCCGCTGACGGAAGACACGCCCGCCGCGCTATGCGCCTTTGACCTGGCCTTTCACGACCTACTGGGCTTGGCCGCCGGAATGCCCCTCCACCGCCTGCTGGGCGGCTACCGCCACCGCATCCAGACATCGGTCACCATCGGCATCGCGCCGCTGGAGGAGACGGTCGAGGTGGCCCTAGCCCGCGCCGCCGGTGGGTTTCGCATGCTCAAAATCAAGGGCGGGGTCAACGCAGGAGAGGACGTGCGCCGGGTGCAGGCGGTCCACCGGGCCTTGCCCGAGTTCACCCTCCGCCTTGATGCAGATGGGGGATACTCCGTCGAGCAGGCTTTGGACGTGGCCCGTGCGCTGGAGGGGAACTTGGAGATGCTGGAGCAGCCCACGCCCGCCGACGACCTGGAGGCGCTGCGCCAAGTGACCCGACACAGCCCTGTGCCCATCCTGGCCGCACAGAGCGTGACCGGACCGCCCTCGGCGCTGGAGGTCGCCTCGCACAAGGCCGCCCACGGCATCAACGTCAAAGTGGCCGCGTGCGGAGGCCTGAGCCGCGCACGTCAGGTGGACGCCATCGCCCGCGCGGGAAAGCTGGCGACGATGATCGGCTGCCTGCCCGAGCCGGCGCTCCTCATCGCCGCCGGGCTGAGCATGGCGCTGAGCGCGCCCAACGTCCGCTACTGCGACCTCGACGGTCACCTCGATCTCATCGGCGATCCCACAGTACCCGGTTTCAAACTTGAGCAGGGCTGGCTCACCGCCACCGACGTGCCGGGGTTGGGGTGCACGGTGGATTTGTAGGTCGCGCTAGAAGCGTGACCTACAAGCTGTGTACAACCCGCCCGCCGATCATCGTCAACTCCACCTGCGTCTCGGCAATCGCCATCGGATCGCAGGTGAAAATATCGCGGTCGAGCACGATCAGGTCGGCGAGCTTGCCAGGGGCAAGCGTCCCCAGGCGGTCCTCCAGACCGACGGCGTAAGCTGCACCCAGCGTGTAGGCATACACCGCCTCCTCCACCATCAGCCGCTGCGCGGGATACCAACCCTGCGGACCGGGGAAGCCATCCACGCGCCGACGAGTCACGGCGGCGTGGATGCCAAGGAAGGGATTGAGGTCCTCCACAGGGCAATCGGAGCCAAAGGCCAGCACCGCGCCCGCGTCCAACAGGCTGCGCCAGGCGTAAGCGGTCGTGCAGCGCTCGCCCCAGTACCGGTCGGCCATCTCGCAATCCTGCGTGGCGTGGATCGGCTGCATCGAGGCCACCACACCCAGCGCCGCCAGGCGACTCACATCGTCGGGATGGAGTAGCTGCACGTGCTCGATGCGGTGCCGCAGACCGGCCACACCCGTCTCAGCCAACACGTCGAGCACCAGGCGGTTGGCCCGGTCGCCGATGGCGTGGATGGCCAGCGGCAGGCCGCCATCCACCGCCTTGCTGGCCAGCGCGCGCACCCCATCCTCCTCCATCGTCAGGACGCCCACGTTATCCGGCTCGCCCTCGTAGGGAGCCAGCATCGCCGCCGTGCGCGGGCCCAGCGCACCATCGACAAAGGCCTTGATCCCGCCCACGCGCAGCCAATCGTCGCCCAGGCCGGCGCGAAGGCCGACCGCCAGCACATCATCCAGCACGCGCGCGGGCAGATACTTGACCACCCGCAGGCCGAGCGCTCCTTGGACACGCAATCGCTGGTAGGCCTCAAAGGCCCGCGTGCCATCCACGTCGTGGATCGCCGTCAGCCCCACACGCCACGCATTTGGAAACGCTCCTCGCAGCGCGCCGTCCGTCTCCTCTGGACCAGCCCGTGGAACGAGACCGGCGACCAACGCCATCGCGCTCTCCTCGAACAGCAGACCGTCCGGCTGGCCCGCCGCGTCGCGCCCGATGCGCCCACCGGGAGGGTCGGGGGTATCGGCGCCGATTCCGGCCAATCGGAGCGCGCGCGCGTTTGCCACCAGCACGTGCCCGCTCTTGGCCTTTAGCACCACGGGGTGCCCCGGCGCGGCGCGATCCAGATCGGCGGCGGTGGGGAAGCGTCGCCCAGGCCAGCGCTCCTGATCCCACCCGCGCCCGATGACCCACTTATCCGGCGGCGTCTCCCGCGCCTCCCCTGCCACCCGCGCCAGCGCCTCGTCCAGCGACGCCGCATCGCCCAAATCCAGCTCGCGCAGCCCCAGGGCGAAAGACGCAAAGTGGATGTGACAATCGGTCAGGCCGGGAAGCACGCAGCGCTCTTGCAGGTCGATCTCCTCGCCGCCGGGGGTCAGCAAGCCGCGCATCGAGGAATCGTCACCCACGGCCAGGATGCGTCCTCCAGCGACGGCGACCGCCGAGGCGCGAGGGCGTGCGGCATCTAGCGTATAGACCCGCCCGTTAAGAAGCAATCTGTCTGCGAGCATATTGCCTAGAACGCGCCAAGCTGGCAGTGGCTGATGCGGACTCCCAGCTTTTCCGCAGCATTGGCGATTTCCAGCTTGGGTATTTCCAGCCGGGCCGCGATGACCCAGGCCTCGGCGCACGGCAGCCGTTCCCCGACCAATCCCTCGCGGATGGCCTGTTCCAACCCCGGCGCGACCCGCTCGGCGGGTTTCACGATGCACTTGGGATCGCCGTACCCGAACAGCCCCAACTGGCAGCGCGAGAGCCGCACCTCCAGCTCATCGGCGGTCTCGCCGACGTCCAGCGGCATCACGGCCAGCTCCTCGGCGATGCGGAAGGCATCCACACAACGCAGCTTGCCCTCGCTCAACCGCCCTCGAATAGCCTCTGCAATTCTCTCATCCATTTCAATCTCCAATCTCCGGCCTTGATTGATCTACATTATACACAGGATCGATCCGAAAGGACAGATGCTTGGGGGTCCGCAGGACACCCGCTTGCCCCTTTTGCCCATATGCGGTACAATCCACCCCACTTCATTTACGGGGATTTTTGGCCCAATGCGTGCTGATCTACACATTCACACCACTGCCTCTGACGGGTGCTGGGGGCCAGAGCGCGTCGTGGCCGAGGTACAGGCCCGCTCCATCGGCCTGTTTGCCGTCACCGACCACGACGTTATCGGCAACGTGGCGCCGGTCGAGGCGCTGGCCCGCAAGGTGGGCCTGGCTTTCCTGCGCGGCGTCGAGGTCTCGTCCTGGCTGGGCGAGCACTACTTTCACATTCTAGCCTACGGGTTTGAAGCAGATGCACATTCGTTCTTTGCGTTGCTTCGTGAGAACAGGGCCAAGATGATGGAGAGCAACCGGGAGGTCATTCACAAATTGATCGCGCGCGGGTACCCAATCGACCCGGAGGATTTCGAGGCATACGGCTATGACCGGACCCGTGGGGGATGGAAGGCGCTCAACTTTCTCATAGATCGCGGGTTTTGCACAGGGGTAAAGGATTACTTTGAGAATCTAAAAATCGGGCCGTCCGAAATATTCCGAACGTTCCCGCACCCCGCTGAAGTGATCGCCGCTATCAAGGAGGCCGGCGGCGTCCCCGTCCTCGCCCATCCAGGCGCGACCCTGAAGGACGCGGGCGTCACCGCAGAGACGTTGCAGCCGCTGCTCGATTTTGACATCGCCGGCCTAGAGTGCTACCACAGGCATAACGATGAAGCCACGACTCGCTTCTGCCTCGATTGGTGCGCCCGCCACGACCTGATCGTCACCGTGGGCTCCGACTGCCACGGCGGACTGGTCGACCGAGAGTTAGGTTTCCCGCCCATCGACACAGCCGACCTGCGACTGGGCGAACTGGAGGAGCGGATCATCCACTAGAAGAAAGTGCAAGCATATGAACAAATTGACCATTTCACAGCGCGGTGTCCATATGCCAGCCTCGGCCATGCGAAAGCTCGCGCCCTTTGCCGACGAGGCAAAGGCTTGTGGCATCGACGTGATCCACCTCAACATCGGCCAGCCTGATATAGAAACTCCGCCCGAGTTCTGGGAGGCGGTGAGTAAATTCCCAGAGCAAACGCTGGCTTACGGCCCTTCTGCCGGCCGCAGCGAATGCATCGACGGCATGGTCGAATACTACGCCCGCTTCGATATTCCCCTGACGGCGAATCAGATCATCATCACCACCGCCGGCTCCGAGGCATTACTGTTTGCGCTCATGGCCTGTGGCGACGCCGGCGATGAGGTGATCATCCCGGAGCCGTTCTACTCCAACTACGCCGGCCTGGCCACGATGGCCGGCCTGCACGTCGTGCCCTTCACGACCTTTGCCCAGGATGACTACCGCTTGCCCCCACGCGAGGCGATAGAGAGACTGGTAGGAGAGCGCACCCGCGTCATCCTCTACTCCAGCCCCGGCAACCCCACCGGCGTGGTCTATACGCCCGAGGAGGTCGCCATGCTGGGCGATATCGCTCGCACGCACAGGTTGTACCTGCTGTCCGACGAGCCATACCGCGAGCTCTCCTACGATGGCCAGATCGCCACCAGCGCGCTGCACCTGCCAGGGATGGAGGAGCATGTCATCGTGCTCGATAGCATCTCCAAGCGCTTTTCCGCCTGCGGTGCGCGCATCGGCTGCGTCGTCTCGCGCAATGCGGCCTTGATGGAAACGATCATGAAGCTGGCGATGGCACGTCTCTCCGCGCCGGTGCTGGAGCAGATCGGGGCTGCTGCATGCCTGGTGAACACGCCGACCTCCTATTTCGAGGAGATGCGGGAGGAGTACACCCGCCGCCGCGACATCGTCTACGAACGGTTGAACCAGATCGAGGGCGTCTACTGCCCCAAGCCGGCAGGCGCGTTCTACGCCATGGCCAAGATCGAGGGGGTCGATACGGAGGATTTCGCGCGCTGGCTGCTGACCGATTTCCAGCACGCGGGCCAGACGGTGATGGTCGCGCCAGGGTCGGGTTTCTACACCACCCCCGGCCTGGGACACGAGGAAATCCGCATCGCCTACGTCCTGGAGACGGAGGTGCTTTCGCGGGCGATGGACCTGCTGACGATGGCGATCCGCCGCTACCGGAGCGAGCCAGCGAATCAGTGAGTTAGCGAATGCCACTTGCATACCTGCACATCTTTCATCTTTAAGGAGGAACCAAAATGGCCGGTACTCTACTAGGACTGACAATCGCCTTCATCGGCAGCGGGACGATGGGAGGCGCTATCATCCACGCGCTGGTGACGAAGAACGAGGTAGCGCCAGAGCACATCATCGCCAGCGACCTGCTGCCGGAGCGACGGGAGGATCTCCGGAACCGCTATGGCGTGCGTGTCACCGCCGATAACGCCGCTGCCGTCAGCGAGGCTGATATCGTAGTGATCTCGGTCAAGCCGCAGGTTTTGCCCGAGGTGATGCCCGAACTGCACGGCAAGATCAAGCCCGAGGCGCTGGTGTTCTCCATCGTCGCCGGGATGCCCATCGCCACCATCGGAAAGGGACTCGGCCACAAGGCCATCGTGCGCACGATGCCCAACACGCCGGCCCAGATTGGGGAAGGGATGACCGTTTGGACGGCGTCGCCCGCCGTCACCGAGGCGCAGCGGGCACAGGCACAGGCCATCCTGCAGACGATGGGGCTGGAGCTTTACGTCACCCACGAGGACGCGCTGGATATGGCGACCGCCGTCAGCGGCACCGGCCCCACATACGTCTTCCTGCTCATGGAGGCACTGGTCGATGCAGCGGTGCACATGGGCTTCTCGCGGCGCGAGGCGCGCCCGATCGTCATTCAGACGGTGCTCGGCTCCGCCAAGTTCGCCCAGCAGTCCGATAAACACCTGGCCGAACTGCGCAACATGGTCACCTCGCCCGGCGGCACCAGCGCCGAGGCGATCTACCAGATGGAAAAAGGGGGCATGCGCACAGTGCTATCCAAGGCCGTGTGGGCGGCCTACCAGAAATCGCGCCTGCTAGGCCAGCGCGCCATGGAGCCGCCGGAGGCCCCGCTGGAGGTCAACGGAAAGGGGTAGGCTGTAGACTACTCCCTTGGCCTCGACGCCTTGGGTTCACGATACACTCTTGAGAAGATAGGGCATAGGCATAAACAACAAAATAAAGACCACCAGTATAAACACACCAAGCAGCACGCGCGGCCAATCAAGCTTGGTAGCGTCATTCAGCGGCGGGGGATGGCGCCGGTTCAGAGAAAAATTGAGGAAACTCCACACCAGCCAGAACCCTCCAGCCATTTGGTTCCCATTTGCCAGCAGCCACCCTCCCCAGCCAGCCATTGCCAACATGAGAACGTAGCCTAGCGTCCAGGATCGGCGGCCCAGAAGCGCATAGCTTACATGCCCACCGTCCAGTTGGCCCAGCGGAACAAGATTGATCATCGTGACCAGGAGGCCGGCCCAAGCAGCAAAGGCCACAGAGTGCAGCCAAACGTCTTCTCCGTTGCTGGGGAGAATGCGGCCAAAAATCATGTACTTTAGCCCCAGGTAAAGCAGCGAGTTACCCTCTTGGAAAACGACCTCCACATCAGACGGCGGTACACGGACTTCCGAGAGCGCCAATCCTATCACCAACAGGGGAACCGCTACAATCAAGCCTCCTAAAGGGCCCGCGATGCCGATATCGAAAACCGTCTTGCGACTGCGCATGTGCGCCCGCTGCACGATGACGGCCCCCATCGTTCCCAGGAAATTGGGAAACGGAATAAAGTAAGGCAAGCTGACCGGTGAACCATAGCGCCGGGCGACAAAGTAGTGGCTCAACTCGTGAGCCAGCAATATCCCCATCAGCGTCGCCGCGAAAGGGATTCCAAGGTAAATATACCGCAGCGGTGCAAGCCATACCTCGAGAGGAGATGACTCGTCGATTGAAATGTCAGCATCTCCCATCCCATAACCCGCGCCGATGTAGAGCACCATGAGAACCGTCGCCAGAAGCAGCACTAGGTTAAGCCAAATCCGGCCCGATCTACGCTCGACCACGCCTTTGGTCGCGACCACTTCGTGACCGCCGCCTGACCAAGCGCGCAACAGAGCCGTGTAGCCAACGCCGGCGAAGCGTTGGGATATCTGCTCGAAGGTCTCCTCCGTATCGCCATACACCTGACCACGGAAGGCGATGGCTTCATCCGGCTGGCGCAATACCTGGTGCTGGTCAATGCGCATCACATCGACAAGTAATCGACGCAACTGTGCGATGACTACCAACTGTTCAGACGCAGCCGACTCTACAGGTTGTATCACTTCTTGTTCCATTGGTCGCTCCCTTGGCGACAAGTCTTTCCAAAAGGGCCGTTGCGGGAAGGCATTCTTTTACAGGCCCCTGGTCCAATGGTCTGGATTATACCTCAGACACTGAAAACGTAAAGAGGGGGAGCAGGGTTTTTCTCCGCTCCCCCCCACCCGCAAACTTGCCGCTTGCAACTTGCAGGCTTGCTACACTTCGCTGAACTCGCCCTCGACGACTTCCTCTTCGCCGGACGGTGTCCCGGCGTCATAGCCTGGCGATCCGCCGTTGCCGCCCGAGCCGCCCTGGTAGGCGCTACCTTGGTAGCCGCCCGCTTGCGGTCCTTGAGCGCCGGCTGCTTGCTGAGAGGCGTACATCTGCTGCCCGATGGCATAGCTGGCCTGCTGCAATTGCTCGATCAACTGCTTGATGCGCCCGGCGTCGTCGCCTTCCTTGGCGCGCTTCAGGTCCTCGACGATTCCCTCGATGCGCCCGCGGTCGGAAGCCGACACTTTATCGCCCAGGTCGCGCAGCATCTTTTCCATCTGATAGATCAACTGATCGGCCGTGTTACGCGCCTCGACGAGTTCCCGCACGCGCCGGTCCTCCGATTCGTGCTGCTTGGCCTCGCGCACCAATCGCTCCACGTCATCGTCGCTCAGGTTGGTGCTTGCGGTAATAGTGATGCGCTGCTCCTTGCCGGTAGCCTTGTCCTTGGCCGACACGTTCAGGATGCCGTTGGCGTCGATATCGAACGTCACCTCGACTTGCGGTACACCGCGCGGCGCGGGAGGGATGCCCTCTAGGTTGAACATGCCCAGGCTCTTGTTGTCGCTCGCCATAGGCCGCTCCCCTTGCAGCACGTGGATCGTCACCGCGGTCTGGCCGTCGGCAGCGGTGGAAAAGACCTCGCTCTTGCGCACCGGGACGGTAGTGTTGCGCTCGATCAAGGGCGTCAGCACCCCGCCCAGTGTCTCCACACCCAGCGTCAGCGGCGTCACATCCAACAGCAGTACGTCCTTGACCTCGCCGCCCAGCACGCCTCCCTGGATCGCCGCGCCGACGCCGACGACCTCGTCGGGGTTGACCCCCTTATGCGGTTCTTTGCCGCCGGTGAGTTCGCGCACCAAATCCTGGATCATCGGCATGCGCGTCGCGCCGCCGACCAACACGACCTCGTCCAAGTCCGCAGGCTTGAGCTTGGCGTCCTTCAATGCTTGCTCAAAGGGCCTGCGGCAGCGCTCCACCAGGTTCTCCGTCAGTTGCTCCAGCTTGGCCCGCGTCAGTTTCATCTGCAGGTGCTTGGGGCCGCTGGAGTCGGCGGTGATAAAGGGCAGGTTGATCTCGGTTTCCATCACAGTGGAGAGCTCGATCTTGGCCTTTTCCGCCGCCTCCTTCAATCGCTGCAGTGCCTGGCGGTCGTTCCGCAGGTCGATGCCCTGCTCCTTCTTGAACTCGTCGGCGACATAGTCGGTGATACGCTGATCCCAGTCGTCGCCGCCCAAGAAGGTGTCGCCGCTGGTGGACCGCACCTCGACCACGCCCTCGCCCACGTCCAGGACGGAGACATCCAGCGTGCCGCCGCCCAGGTCAAAGACCAAAATCGTCTCGGCCTCTTTCTTATCCAGCCCGTAGGCCAGACTGGCAGCGGTGGGCTCGTTGATGATGCGCAGCACCTCCAGGCCGGCGATCTGTCCGGCGTCCTTGGTAGCCTGCCGTTGGCTGTCGTTGAAGTAGGCCGGGACGGTGATGACCGCCTGCTTGACCTCCTCGCCCAGGTAAGCCTCGGCATCCTTCTTCAGTTTGCCCAACACCATCGCCGAAATCTCCTGCGGCGTGTAGGTCTTGCCCGTCTGCGGGATGTGGATGCGCGCGTCGCCCGACGGCCCCTCCACGATCTTGTAGGGCAGGATCTCGCGCGCCTTCACGACCTCGGGGTCGTCGTAGCGACGGCCCATCAGTCGCTTGACGGAAAAGACGGTGTTATCAGGATTGACGACGGCCTGCCGCCGGGCAGTCTGCCCCACCGGCCGCTCGTTGTTTTTGGTGAATCCCACGACCGAGGGACACAGCCTGCCGCCCTCGGCGGTTGGGATCACGACGGGATCGCCACCCTCCATGACGGCGACCACCGAGTTGGTCGTACCCAAATCAATACCAATTATCTTTCCCATTTCATTTCCTCCTAGCAAGTGATTCGCGAGGAGTGATGCGTGATTCTGACACTTTGCGTTTTGTCAATGAATCACGCAGCACGCATCACGCATTCTGTTTGATAAAACCCTTGCATAACTTGCTACCAATATACTCCACCTGCATCAGAAAAGTATAAGAGCAATATCAGCGTTTCGTTAGATTGCGGGTTTTTTTTGACTTATGCTCCAGACTACGCTATACTGAACGCGCTCAGGGTATCAAAAGTCATCAAAGCAGCTAATAACCGTTTGTCTTGGAGATGCAGGATGAAAGATGAACGCAAAACCAAAGACCAGCTTGTAGCTGAGCTGGCCGAGCTGCGCCGAAAACTCCTGGAAGCGGAACGCCGGACGGCGGAATTGGAAGCGGCAGAGGCCGAGCGAGAGCGGGCAGAAAAGGCACTGCGAGAGTCTGAGAAAATGTACAAGGCGCTGATCGACGCCTCCCCCGAAGCGGTGACCGTAACCGATTTAGCAGGTCGTATCACCTACATTTCTCAACAAGCGGTCGAGCTTCATGGCGCCGAGCGTGCAGCAGAGCTACTGGAGAAAACCGCCCTAGAGCTCATCGCCCCCGAAGACCATGAAAAAGCAGCGGCGAACCTGGAAAAAACCCTGACGGAAGGCATCGTCAGAAACCAGGAGTATACCCTTCTCAGAAAAGATGGCTCACGCTTCAATGGCGAGTTAAATGCAACGGTCATCAAGGATGCCCAGGGAAAGCCGCAAGCTTTCATCGCCACCGTGAGAGATATCACCCAGCGCAAGCGGGCGGAGGAAACGCTCAAAGAGTCGGCGGCAAAATTCAGAACGCTGGCAGAACAATCGCCCAACATGATTTTCATCAACAAAAAGGGGCGGGTCGTATACGCTAACAAGCGGTGCGAAGAGATTATGGGGTATGAGAGAGAGAAATTCTATGCACCGGATTTTGATTTTTTGACCCTGATCGCCCCGAGCGACTGGGATCTGATATGGTCCAACTTTGCTCAACATTCGGCAAACGTGGAAATCGAGCCATATGAATATACCCTTGTTACCAAGACGGGCCAAAGGGTTGAGGCAGTTATAACCACACGGCTCGTGGATTATGAAGGTGAAAAGGCCATCCTCGGAATAGTTACCGATATCTCCCATCACAAACGGGCAGAGGAAGCGCAGCGTCAGTACGCCGAGCGGTTGCGCATCTTCCGTCAGATCGACCAAGCCATCCTCGAAGCCCAATCGCCGGAAGAGATCGCCCAAGCGGCTCTAAATCACATCCGGCTCCTGGTACCCTGCCAGCGAGCCAACGTCGCGGTGTTCGATCCCGATGCCCGCGAAGCATCGATTCTGGCAATCATTCCCGGTATAGACGCCCCGCTGGATCCAAGTACGCTCATATCCCTGGAACCCTTCGGCGACATTCTCGCCAATTTCCAGCGTGGCGAAACCCACGTGATAAACGACATTACGGACTACCCGCAACCGCCGCCGATCATCCAGGCTCAACAGATGGCGGGCTTGCACGCCTACGCCGGCGTGCCTCTCATGGTCCAGGGCGAGCTGATCGGCGCACTGAGCTTGAGCAGCGACGTTCCGGGATGTTTTGGCCAAGAGCAGCTCGAGATCGCTCGCGAGCTGGCCAATCACCTGGCGATCGTCATCCAGCAAGCCCGCCTGCACGAACAGGTGCAGCGTCACGCCGAGGGACTGGAGCAGCGCGTGACCGAGCGCACGCGCGACCTGGAGCGCCGCACTGCCCAGCTTCAAGTAGCGGCCGAGGTAGCCCGTGACGCTACCACAGCGCACGATCTGAACGATCTGCTGAACAGCGCCGTCGAACTGATTCGCGGGCGCTTTGGATTCTACCATGCCGGCATATTTCTGATCGACCGGGCGGGCAAATACGCCGTCCTGCGGGCTGCCACCGGCGAGGCGGGCCGCCAGATGCTGGAGCACGGCCACAAGTTGAAAGTTGGAGAGATCGGCATCGTGGGGTACGTCACCGGCAGCGGCCAGCCGCGCATTTCCCTGGATGTGGACGCCGACGCCGCCCACTTTGTGAATCCGTTCTTGCCAGAGACGCGTTCCGAGATGGCCCTGCCGCTCAAGGTCGGCGGCCGTACCATCGGTGCCCTGGATGTGCAGAGCGTCCACGAGGCGGCCTTCGGCGATGACGACGTGGCCGCTTTGCAGATCATGGCCGACCAGTTGGCGGTAGCCATCGAAAGAACCCGACTCTTCGCACAGGCTCAAGCAGCCCTAGAGGAGCGCTTGCGAACTGTCGTCTCCAACGCTCCTATCGTCCTGTTTGCCCTGGACCGCGCGGGCAAGTTCACACTCTCCGAGGGGAAAGGACTGGAAGCCCTGGGATTCCAGCCCGGCGAACACGTGGGGCAGTCGATCCTGGACGTGTACTCCGACGTGCCCGATATTCTTGAAAACGTTCCACGCGCGATTGCGGGCGAAATCCCCCCCCGAGTTATGGCCGTGCGGGACGCCTTATTTGAAATCTGGACCTCGCCGACTTACGACGAAAGCGGCGGGTTAACCGGCGTCATCGGCGTGGCCACCGACATCACCGAACGCATGCGGGCAGAGGAGGCGCTGCGGGAAAGCGAGGAGAAATACCGGCTCGTGAGTGAAAACATCCCGGTGACCGTTTATTCCGCGCTGCCGGATGAATATTCCACCAACCTTTTCCTCTCGGGAAGGATGGAGGAACTCACAGGCTATCCCCCCGAGCAATTCATGCAGGACCCGCAGCTGTGGACGGCGATCCTTCATCCTGAAGACGGAGCGCGCCTGTGGGAAAGAATCGAGGAGCATCGTAAAAACAAGTGCCCTCTCGACGTCGAGTATCGCATCGTGACCAAGGACGGCACCATCAAGTGGGTCAAGGATCGGGCCACGCCCATGCTTGACGAGAACGGGGAGATACTCAGAATCAATGGCTTTATGGAGGATATCACCGAGCGCAAGCATCTCGAGGAGCAGGTACGCTTGCAAGAACGGTTAGCCGCCGTCGGACAATTGGCCGGCGGCATCGCTCACGACTTTAACAACTTTTTGACGACGATCATGCTCTATGCCCAAATCCTCCTACGCAAACCCAGTCTGTCGCCAGAACTGGCCCCGGTCGCCGAGACTATCCTTCAGGAATCCCGCCGGGCGGCGCAACTGGTGGAGCGCATGCTGGATTTCAGCCGCCGCTCGATCATCGAGACATGCCCCCTCGACCTCGCCGCCTTCATCACCACGACGGCCGACATCCTGCAGCGCACACTCCCGGAAAACATCAAACTCACCCTGGGACTGGGCGTGGACGAGTGCACTGTGAACGCCGACCCGACGCGTATCCAGCAGGTCTTGATGAACCTGGCGCTAAACGCGCGCGACGCCATGCCGGATGGCGGCGAGTTAAGTATCGGGCTATCCCATGTGACGGTAGAGCCGGGAGCCGAACCACCGGCAGCCGAGATGGCGTGCGGGAAATGGGTGCGCATGACCGTCTCGGATACAGGCGTGGGCATGACAGATAAAGTTCAATCCCACCTGTTCGAACCCTTCTTCACAACCAAGGGGCCAAAGGGGACGGGCCTGGGGTTGGCGCAGGTATACGGCATCGTCAAGCAGCATGGTGGCGCTATCAGGGTGGAGACCCAGGCAGAGCGAGGGACGACCTTCTCGATCTATCTCCCGGCCCACGAGGCAAAGGTGCTGCCAAACGACTCAAAAGCGTCCTCGGTCCCTCCACAGGGGCACGGAGAGGTCATACTCCTGGCAGAGGATGAGGAAAGGGTGAGAAGGGCCGGGCAGGAGATACTAGAGTCGTTGGGCTACCAGGTTCTGACGGCAAAGAACGGACGGGAGGCTCTGAAGGTATACCAATCGGCGGGCCGAATAGATCTGGTCCTCACAGACATGGTGATGCCCGAGATGGGGGGTAAAGAGCTGGTGCAGGAGCTGCACAAGATAACTCCCCGCGTCAAGGTGCTGGCGATCACAGGCTACACGCTGGTAGAGGATGTGCAGAGCATGAGAGTGGCCGGCATCCTGGACGTCATTCACAAGCCATTTGAGGTAAACACCCTGGCAAGCGCCATCCACCAGGCGATAAACTCAGATTGAGGTATCGACAATCCCCGTAACAAAGCCGTTCGGCAATCGATCGGCAAAAACCTCCACCCCGTGCCGCCGCAGGAGCGCCGCCGTCACCCCCTGACCCGGTACGAGCGTCCCGCTGTGTGTCCCATCGCAGATGCACGTGCTACCGCAGGAAGGACTGCGCTGTCTGAGGATCGCCGTGACGATGCCGTGCTGCCGCGCGACGGCCAGCGCGCGCTCCGCCCCGCGCAGAAACGCGGCGGTCACGTCGTCGCCCGCCACCGTCACCACCCGCGCGCGGCCGTCTAGCACGTCGCCTCCATCCCCACCCACGATCTCGGCAGGCGGGCGAGGGATGGGCAATCCCCCAGCCACCTCCGGGCAGATCGGCACCACCTGGCCACAGGCCGCCAGCGCCAGCAGGTCATCCACAGGATGGCCCCGACCATCGTAGGCGCAGGGCAGGCCCAAAAGACACGCACTGACCAGATAGGTGCGACTCATGCCCAATCAGCCCAACACCCTAAACCATCCCATTGGACGTATTACCCGCTTGCTGCCGTCGTACCAACGATTTCACCGCCAGACTCAGCAGGTAGGCCGCCCCCGAAACCAAGATGATCGTCGCACCGGATGTCAGGTCCCAGGCGTAGGATAGCCACAAGCCCACAGTAGTGAATAAAATTCCCAGGATACTCGCCAACATCATCATCCGCCGCATGTCCCTGGCGAACTGGCCACTGATGGCTGCCGGCATCGTCAACAGGGCAATGACCATAATCAACCCCACCACACGCATCATCATCACCACGGTGAGCGCGATCATGCACAACAGCACAATGTAGATCACATCCACCGGTACGTTCTCCACTGTAGCAAAGGTCTCGTCAAACGAGATCGCCACGAGTTCCTTGTAAAATAGAACGACCAGCAGGATAACGACGATATCTAACCCCAGGATGACGAGCAGCTCGCTCGGCTGCACGGCCAGGATGCTGCCGAAGAGATAACTCATCAGATCGACTTTGTACCCTGCTGTCAGATCCACAAAGATGATGCCGGTTGCCATACCAATGGCCCACATCGCGCCGATGACAGTGTCGGCGCGCTGGCGCGTTCTGCGTTGGACCAACCCCATTGCCACGGCCGAGACGAGGCTGAAGAGTATCGCGCCGAACAGGGGATAGTATCCCGGCCGGGGGTCCAACCGCGCTCGTGCGGCATCTGCTAGCAAGATCGGAAGCACACTGTACTTGAAATAGTATCCAAGCCCAATACCACCGTAAGCCGCATGGGCGATACCACCGCTGACAAAGACGATGCGTTTGATGACGACAAACGTGCCGATGATGCCACAGGCAATGCTGACGAACACGCCTGCCAGCAGGGCATTGCGCATAAAGTCGAATTGCAATGCTTCGATCATTCCCGAGATTCCTTCGAATCGTGTTGTTCAAACACCCGGTGAGGAACACCGTGAGCGATGAGATCGATGGGACAGCCATATGCCGCCTGCATCATATCTGGCGTGATTTGCCTTTGCGCGTGATAAAACAATCGCCGATTGAGACAGCCTATCGTCTTGACGTGTGAGGAGATGGCATTCATATCGTGGGAGACCAACAGGATGGTCAGGTACTCGTTCAGGAGGCTCAACAATTCGTAAATATCTTTGCTTACCTGGAAGTCGACGCTGGATAGTGGTTCGTCCAGCAGTAGGATTTTGGGCTCTGCCGCCAGAGCGCGGGCGATGTAGACCCGCTGTCTCTGTCCACCGGAAAGTGCGCCGATGGGACGATCGCGCAAGTGAAGCATATCGACGTTTCGCAAGGCCTGCGCGACGAGTTCGTTGTCCTCGGCGGTGTAGCGTTGCAAAAGACGACGCGTTCCCAAGCGCCCCATCTGCGCCACATCCCAGACGCTGATGGGAAAGTCCTGATCAAACGCCACAGTCTGGGGGACATATCCAATGTAACGCCGCCCTTCAGGGACATCTTTGCCCATAATGCGCACCTGGCCCTGCATCGGGGAGAGCAGCCCCAACAGAACCTTGAGCAGCGTCGTTTTGCCCCCACCGTTTGGACCAATCAAACCGATAAAATCTAGCTTGTTGACAGAGAGGTTTACATCTTCCAAAACGAGTTCGCCATCGTATCCGGCCCACAGGTGCCGTACCGAAATCACCTCTCGCGGCGGTCCTGGTGTTCGTTCGTCGTTCATCCTACCTCAACAACGCCTCAGCAAACGTATCTGCCACCCGCTGCAGGTTACTCAGCCAATCCTCCGCCAGAGGACTGATGAGGATCACCTCTCCACCGATCTCTTGGGCGATGGTTCCTGCGTCCTGTGTGCTGAACTCGGGCTGCGCGAAAACGACCCGGATGTTTTCCTCGCGGGCCATCTCCACCAGATGTGCCAGTTCCTGCGCACTGGGTTCTTGACCGCCGATCTCGATGGAGACCATCTCCAGTCCAAAATCGCGGGCAAAGTAGCCCCATGCCGGGTGGAACACGATGAATTTTTTGCTCTTTACCCCCTCAAGCGTCTCCTTGATATCCGTCTCCAGTTTGTCGATGTCTGCGATGAAGGCGCCGAGATTCGCCTTGTATTCGCCTTCGTGGGCAGGATCGAGTTCTGCCAGCGCGGCGTAAATGTTCTGCGACTGCACCTTTACCAGCTCCGGGGAGAGCCAGATGTGGGGATCTGGAGATCCCACGCTATGTTCGCGCTCTTCTTCGCCCTGATCGTGCACCTCTCCCATCGGCATGCGTTCAATGCCTGCGGCCGTATCGACGATCGGCATGTCCTCGTTGGCGGCGGCGATTTTTTCCAGCCACGAGTTCTCGAACGGCACACCGATACTAAAGTATGCTGCCGACTTGTCCAGCGCCATCAATTGCTCCGGCTTGGGCTCATAGGTCGCCGGGTTATTTCCGGGCAGCACCATGACGTTCACATCCACGTGCTCTCCGCCGACGCGTTCGACAAAGTATTTTTGAGGCACGATACTCACCGTAACCTTCAAGCAGCCGTCAAATGTCGTAAGCTCAGGTGGCGTGCGGCCACAGGCGGTGAGCAAATACAGGATACCTATGATGAGTAGTGAGCAGGTGCTTCTCTTCACGTTTTCTTTCTCACACCTCTGCTTGGCAATTAGGGCACAGACCAAACAGTTGAAGCAAATGATCGTTCACCTGGTAGCCCGTCCCCACCTCGACCCGCTCAATCAGCGCCTGGATGTCACCCTCGCCGGGGAACTCGGCCGCGCCACCACAGCGCTGGCAGATGACGTGATGACGGTGGCCCGGCGAGGCCAACACGTAGCCGTGGCAGCCGTCCTCGCGATGGACGCGGCGCACCAGGTCAAATTCGGCCAGTAAATCCAGCGTGCGATAGACAGTGACCAGCCCCAGCTTGTGATGGACGTGCTGTCCACGCCCCAAGATATCTTGTGGCGAGAGAGGGGCGCTGGCTCTTTGCAAGATCTGCATCACTACCCGCCGCGGCGCGGTGATGCGGCAGCCAGCGTCGACGAGACGTTGTTCCCAATCCATCGTCATCACCTTTTCTTAATGAAAAACTTTTTCAATAAGAATTATAGCACAGAGAGGTTTTCGTGTCAACAACTGGTTGACAGATTTGACCAGTTGGTGTAATAAGGAGCGCACGCAGAGCCGCAGATGAAAAATTCCCAATGGACAAAACGATTTTTCCGCGTCACGCCGAGTTTGCGCGCGTGAGGCAAATGCCGCCAGGCAATTTCACATGAACCGACTCTTCCAAGTCAACCGCATCCGCCCGCTCCTGTGGCTGATCCTGCTGTTGGCTGCCGCGTTGGCTGCGCAGGCTGCGATCACGGCTCACCAGACCCGCATCCGCGGTGTTTCCGGCGGCTTTCCCGCTCCCGTGGCCGAAACCGCCGTGCCCACGCTGGGCGTCAACGCCGCGCTGGAGCAATACGAAGGCCATACGCTGGACGCCGCTCTGGTCTGGATCGAAGAAGGGGGCTTTACCTGGGTGCGCCAGTCGTTCCGCTTGAGCCAGATCGCGCCGCAAGCAGGCGACGGCCTGGGCCGGTCGCAGGATGACTTTGACTGGGCGACCTCCGACCGCATCCTCGACGCGCTGGCCCGCCACCCGCGCCTGCGACTTGTGGCCGTCCTCGGTGATGATCCGCCCGTTCCTCCAACCGACCCGGACCGTTTCGCCAGCTTTGCCGGTGCGTTCGCCGCCCGCTACGGCGCGCAGGTGGACTATTACCAGGTGTGGGACGAGCCGAACCTGGCCGATCACTGGGGCGAAACCCTCGTCAAACCCCCTGCCTACGCCGACCTGCTGGCCCGCACCGCCCGCGCGGTCCGCACCGCCGATCCCGACGCCCGCATCCTGTTGGCCGGGTTGGCCCCCACCGTCGAGACCGGGCCACAGAACCTGAGCGACGTGCGCTACCTGGAGCAACTCTACCTGGCAGGAGCCGCGCCCTACTTTGACATCGTCGCCGGCAAGCCCTACGGCTTTTACACCGGGCCCGACGACCGGCGCGCCGACGAATCGGTGCTCAACTTTTCGCGGCTGATCCTGCTGCGCGAGGTGATGGTGAAACACGGCGATGCCGACAAGGCGGTCTGGGCCAGCCACTGGGGCTGGAACGCGCTGCCGCCCGATTGGAAAGGCGCCCCCTCCCTCTGGGGCCAGACCGACGCGGCGACGCAGGCGTCCTACACCGTCGCCGCGCTGGAACGCGCACGCGCCGAGTGGCCGTGGGTCGGCGCGATGATCCTGGAGCACTTGCAACCTGCCGTCCCGACCGACGACCCACACTGGGGCTTTGCGCTGGTGGGGCAGGATGACGCCCCTCGCCCAGTCTACGACGCGGCGGCCTCCTGGTCCGCTGCACTTCCCGATGCAGCGCCAGCGGGGGGCTACCCGGCGCAAAACCCGTGGGCGACCTACCTCGGAAATTGGAGAGTGGGAGACTTGGGCGCCGATAGCGGCCCGGACGGCGACCGGGCCGCCTTTTCCTTCGACGGGCCGTCAGTGGCGCTGACCGTGCGCCGCGGGCCGCACCGCGCCTTTCTCTACGTCACAGTGGATGGCAGACCGGCCAACGCGCTGCCGCAAGATAAGGCAGGTCGCTCCTATATCGTGCTTTACGATAGCGAGCCCACCATCGCCACAGTGCCTCTCGCGACCGGGCTTTCCCCAGGGCCACACGTCGTCGAGGTCGTAGCCGAGAGAGGACAGGACCAATGGACGATGGTGGACTGGCGCGTGGGGACGGAGCCGGTCCGCGACGGCTTTGGATGGAAGATGACCGGGCTCTCGATAGCGGCCCTGGCCATGATGGCGCTTTTGATACGCGACGCGCGGCAGGTGGATTGGACCACACTGAAACGCGCCTTTCTAGGATGGCCTGAATGGTCTAAAGTCGCGCTGACGGCGGGGCTGGTCGGCCTATCGTGGATTGCGGCGGCCGCGAGCTGGGGACGAGACTGGGGCAGCCCGTGGTTCGTCTTTAGCCTGCCGGCGCTGCCCTTACTGGCCGCGCTCTTTGCCTGGCGGCCCGATCTCGGCCTGGCAACAGTGGCCTTTGCCGCGCCGTTTTATACCCAATCCTCCGCTATGCTCTACCGGGCACTGAGCTTGCCAGAGGTGTTGATCGTGCTGTGCGGGGTGGGGGCGGCGGTTCGACGGCTCAACAGAGCGGGGGAGCGGCGAAGCGAGAGGAGACCCCACCTCACCCTCGTCGATTGGTCCGTGCTGTTGCTGGTACTCGCGGCAATATCGGCGGGCTTGGCCGCTGCCGACAAACTGGCGGCTCTTTTCGAGCTACGGGCGGTTTTCCTGCTGCCGGCCCTTTTCTACCTGCTGCTGCGCCTTGACGGTCAAGTCACATGGCGAGCCGTGGATAGTTTCGTCCTGGGCGCTGTCGGGGTCGCGCTGGTGGGCCTGGCGCAGTACGTCACAGGGCGCAACGTCGTCATCGCGGAAGGCGGGCTGCCGCGCCTGTTGAGCGTTTACCCCTCGCCCAACAACGTGGGGCTTTATCTGGGGCGGGTGTGGCCGCTGCTGGTAGCCGTCGCTCTGTGGGGAGAGCGAGGACGCCGCCGGACGCTCTATGCAGTGGCACTGCTGCCGACGACGCTGGCGGTGGTGCTCAGCTTCTCGCGCGGAGCGTTGCTGCTGGGTATACCGGCGGCCCTCCTGCCGATGGGCTGGCGGGCCGGAGGCCGGTGGCGATGGGCTGCAGCGGCGCTCGTCGGAGCTGGCGCGCTGGCATGGATCCCACTGATGCACGTGCCGCGCTTCGCATCGCTGCTCGATCTGGATCGAGGAGGCACGTTCTTCCGGCTGGAGCTGTGGCACAGCAGCTTGAGCATGTTACGCGAGCGCCCCTGGTTCGGCGTCGGGCCGGGCAATTTCCTGGAGGCCTACCGCACCCGTTACGTCTTGCACTCCGCCTGGCAGGAATTCAACCTGGAGCATCCGCACAACATCTACCTGGACCACTGGACGCGACTGGGAGTGCCGGGGGTCATAGCGGGAGCGGTCTCACAAATCGCCTTCTGGCGAGTGGTGCGCCACAAGTCCAGACGTGACGCGCTCACCCTGGGACTCGTGGGCGGCATGGCCGCCCTGCTGGCCCACGGCCTGGTCGATAACACGCTCTTCTTCACCGACCTGGCGCTGGCCTTCTTTCTAGCCCTGGCTCTCGTACAGCGCGACTCCTCGAAGCAAAGTCCGGACAAAATGTAACTACTCAGCCTTGCTTCGCAGTCGCCTTTCGCGTGTGAAAAGAGAGGGGCAGGGGTTTGGAGAGCGGCTTCGCCGCTCTCCAAACCCCTGCCCTCCCTTTTTCGAGCGAGAGAGACTGCGCGGGCGAATAGCCTGAGTAGTTACGACAAAATTACAGCTATACATACGGCTGCAACAAACCCAGAATCTTGAGCAAGGGTGCGACATCATCCTCGTCGAACTGGGCCAGCTTGTGGGAGTCGACGTCCAGTACGGCGACCACCCGATCCCCTTTCATCACGGGCAGGACGATCTCGCTCTTGGAACGCGAATCGCAGGCAATGTGACCGGGGAACTGCGCCACATCCGGCACGACCACCGGCTGCCCGGTGCGCACGCAGTGCAGACAGACGCCGCGATCCCTCAACACCTGGCAGGCAACAGGGCCCTGATAGGGCCCCACGTGCAATTCACCATCGGAGACAAAGTAAAAGCCCGTCCACGAGTGGTGGCCCATCTTGGCGTGCAGCACGGCACACAGCGTCGCCATCGCCGCCACGAGGCTGGGCGACTTGCCCTCGATCAAACCCTGCAATTGGGCATAGATACGTCCATACCGCCCGAGTCTTTTGGGATCGGCCAAGACGACTTACTCGCCCACACACTGCGACCAAGAGCACTCGCGCGCGTCCAGCAATTCCAGGTTTAGCTTCTTCATCGCCGAGACCAACTGGTCCAGTGGCACGTCGGCGACCTTGATCGTGAGTTGATAGTGAGCCGGATCGTCGCCGTGGACTGTGCCCAGAGCGACGATGTTGCCTCCCATCCCGGCGATCTCGCCTGCGATCCCGGCCAGCACGCCCTTCTCGTGCGGAACCTGGACGCTCAACCGGACGCCGTCGTCACGCCCGCCCAGCATCTCCAAAAAGACCTTAAAGATGTCCGTCTCGGTGATGATACCCACCAACTGGTCATCCCGCATCACCGGCATGCCGCCGATGTTGTTGTCGGCCATGATGCGGGCAGCTTCCTCCAGGGGCGTGTCCTCGGTGACGGTGATCACCTCCCGCGTCATAACGTCGCTCACCTTGATCTTGGCCAGCAGCGTGTGGATTTCAAAGATGCTCAACGTGGTGGCCGGCGAGGGCGCGGCGTATATCAGATCCTTCTCCAAAACGATGCCCACCAGCTTGCCGCGCTTGTCGATCACCGGGAAACGCCGCACCTTCTCGCGTCTCATCAACTCCAACGCTCTACTGACAGGGGTATCCTCTGTCACCGTGACGGGACGTTCGGTCATTCTTTCACCTACCAGCATCGTCGCGCCTCCTCAGATCTGTGATTGGGAACCCTGAACCAAATAGGACATAAACCTATTGTACTTCAAGTCAATCCAGGCTGTCAACCGTGTCTTTATCCGCTGACCCGCTTCCACACCCGTGCCGCCAGCTCTCGCGACCGGGCGGTGATGGCTTCCTCGTCGAGCGTGAGCAGCTTGCGATCGCGCATCAGCACCTGCCCGGCGCAGACAGTCGTAGTGATCATCGACGCTTCGACGCCAAAGAGCAGATGCCAGGGCAAGTTCTCCGCCGCCAGCGGCGTCGTGGGATGATAATCCAAAAAGACGAGATCTGCCATCGCGCCCTTGCGCAGCTCGCCCACCACCAACTCGGGCCAAAAGACGCGGGCCAGCCGACCGTTGTTCGCATACGCCAGGCGCACCACTGTGCCACCCGGCATCGCGCGGGGATCGCGCTGGGCCAGCTTGTGCACCAGATAGGCAGCCTTCATCTCGGCAAACATCTGATTGGAAAAGCCGTCGTTGCCCAGCGCCACGTTCACTCCCGAACGCAGCATCGCCTCCACCGGCGCTGCCCCCACGCCGTTGTTCATGTTTGAACGTGGCTGATGTGTGACCCACGCGCCGGTCTCGGCCAGTACCTCGATCTCCCCTTCGTCCACGTGGACGCAGTGGGCGGCGACGCTGCGCGGGCCAAGGATGCCCGCATCGCGCAAGCGGTGGATCACGCGCTTGCCGTATTTGCGCAAAGAGTCCTCCTGGTCGGCCAAGCCCTCCGCCGCGTGGATGTGAAAGCCCAGCCCTAACTCGCTTGCAGTGACAACACAATCGGCAAGGGTCTCGTCGGACAATGTAAGCGATGCATGCAGACCAAACGATGCCGCGATTTGAGATTTGAGGTTTGAGATTTGAGATTTCGCGAAGCGCACATTTTCCGCGATCCCCGCCCGCGCCCGCTCCGGCCCGTCCCGGTCAGTGACCTCGTAGCACAGACACGCCCGCAACCGCGCTTCCTGCACCGCTTCAGCGATGATGTCGAGCGAGCCCGCGATGGCGTTTGGGCTGGCGTGGTGGTCTATCAGCGTCGTCGTGCCGTGGCGGATCGCGTCCACCAGGCAAACCAGAGCCGAGTAGCGCACGTCCTCCAGCGTGAGCACTTTATCCAGCCGCCACCACAGATTTTCCAGAATCTGGGGAAAATCGGCGGGTGGGGCACCGGGCACGGCCATCCCTCGAGCGAAGGCTCCGTAGAAGTGGGTGTGGGCACAGATGGCGGACGGCAAAACCATTTGCCCCGCCGCGTCCAAACACTCGACGCCGGGGTAACGCGCGGTCAGTTCAGCGGTGGCGCCCAGGTCGGTGATGAATCCATCGGTGACGAGCAGCGCGCCATCTCTGACCAACTGAGGATCATCGCCCAGCGTGGCTAAGCATGCGTGTGCAATCAGCATCAGCTTAAAGTCATTTTAGTGGAAAACCCGGAGTAGGACAAGTCCGGTGCGGGTGCGTTTGTACTTTGGGGCACTTTTGCCTGCTTTAGAGAAATGTGATCTCTGCGTGCATTTTGTATGATCCTATGCGCGTTGCG
>JAFGED010000386.1 GCA_016931785.1 Anaerolineae bacterium | reverse complement strand
CCTCATTGCCAGAAGACTGTAAAATTGGTATAATCATTACATCCCTGGTCCCAGCGTCACCCGTCAAGTCTCGTGGCCTAGGAAGATTTTTTTTTTGCTCGGAGTTTGCAAAATCTCTGCATTTGCGTGACAAGATCTCTATATTTGTACGGTATACTTGTATGCTATCACAGTATTAGGTGCAGAGTAAGAGCAAAATCACAGGAGAGGCCAGAGATGATCGAATTGATGGGTTTGACAAAGTGCTTTGACGATTTTACTGCTGTGGACGGGCTGACGCTTTCAGTGCAGCCTGGAGAAATCCTGGCGCTGCTGGGTCCCAATGGAGCCGGCAAGACGACGACAGTGCGCATGCTGGCGGCAATCCTGCGCCCGACGGCGGGAGAGGCGCGCGTCGCAGGGTATAGCGTGACCGAGCAGGCTCGGGAGGTGCGCCGTCGGGTCGGAGTGCTGACCGAGCACCCGGGTCTTTATCTCCGTATGCGCGGCGGCCAGTACCTGGACTATTTTGGGCGCTTGATGGGATTGAATGCCGAGGAACGCGAGCGCCGAGCCAGGGAGTTGTTGGCCCGCTTCGGGATGGCGGATGCCTGGGATCGCCGTATGGGCACGTACTCGAAGGGCATGCGGCAAAAAATAGCCCTGGTGCGTGCGATGCTGCATGATCCATCGGTCTTGCTGCTTGATGAACCTACATCGGCCATGGATCCTCACAGCGCCAAGCTGGTTCGCGATGCGGTCGTCGGCCTGCGCCACCACAGGCGAGCGATCGTGCTCTGTACGCACAACCTGCCGGAGGCCGAGGTCATCGCCGACCGTATCGCCATCATCCGGCATGGGTGCATCATCGCTCTGGGAAAGCCGGATGAGTTGAAATCTCGCCTGCTGGGAGCGCCACTGATGGAGCTGCGCCTGGCCCGGCCGATTGGCGATCCCCGTCAGAACGGCGTCGTCAAGCTTGTCTCCGACCTGGTCAAGGTCGAGGCGCACGGCGAGGGTTGGGTCCGCTACTTTACGCCAAATCCGCAGGAAGTGAATCCGCGATTGCTCGGCCTGTTGGCAACGCATGGGGTGGGGGTTGTCACCCTGAGTGAAGTGGGACGCAGTCTGGAAGATGTGTATCTGCGCGTGGTCGAGGAGGTGTAAGATGGCGGCGATATCTGAACGTAGGCGCGCGACGAACGAATCGATTCGCTTGGTGACCACGCTGGTCAGGCGTGAAATCTGGGATACGTTGCGGGATTGGCGTATGGTCGTGCCCATCATCGTTTTGACGCTCTTTTTCCCTGCGCTGATGAGCTGGGTGGCAAACTACGCCTTGAGAGGAGTGGCCAGGTACGGTGCAGAGATCGTCGGCGAGCGGATGATTCCTTTCTTGCTTTTGGTGGTGGGGTTTTTTCCAATCTCGTTCTCGCTGGTGATCGCGCTGGAGACCTTTGTGGGAGAGAAGGAGCGCAGGAGCCTTGAGCCGCTTCTGGCTACTCCCCTGAGCGACACACAGCTCTATCTGGGCAAGACGTTGGCGGCGATGATTCCGCCTCTATTGGCGGCCTATCTGGGCATCACGGTCTATTTGGCCGGCTTGTACTTTATCGAAGGGTGGACGCCATCGCCGATTTTGTTGGTGCTGACCATCGTGCTGACGACGGCAAAGGGGCTGGTGATGGTGACCGGCGCGGTGGTGGTTTCGAGCCAAACGACGAGCGTGCGAGCGGCCAATCTGTTGGCCAGCTTTATCATCATCCCGATGGCTCTCCTGGTGCAGGGCGAGGCTCTCATCATGTTTTGGGCCAACTATAGCGTCCTGTGGTGGATCGTCTTGCTCCTACTGGTTACAGACGTCGTCCTTATACGCATGGGGGTCCACACGTTCAACCGCGAGGAGTTGTTGGGGCGCGATATCGACGAGCTGAACCTGGCCTCTATGTGGCGTTCTTTTCGTGCCCGCCTGCGATGGGAACTTTGGTTCTTTGGGGTGGACGTGCCAAAGATGCCGCCTTGGCTGCGGTGGCTGGGGGCATTGGGCGGGCTGTATAGGCTTGATATTCCGGCCATCCTACGCCGCTCGCGGTGGGCGTTGCTGACGGTTTTTGTTGCGCTGCTGTTTTCGGCGTACGTTGGTTATGCCTTTGCCGAACGCTATCAACTGCCACTGGATGTGTTGCAGCGCGAGGTCTCTTCTGAGACGTTTACCCGCTCGCAGAACCTGGGATTGTTTACGTTCACTACCTGGGATGTCTTTGTGCATAATCTCAGGGTGCTGGCTGCGGCGGCGCTTTTGGCCGTGTTTTCCTTCGGCACGCTGGCGATAGCGCTTTTGATGCTTCCCATGGCGGTCATTTTCTTTCTTGTCGTTCAGGCCGCAAGCGTGTATAATCCAATAGTATTCTTTTCCGCCGCCGTACTGCCGCACGGCGTGCTGGAACTGCCGGCGGCGATAATCGCGACGGCTCTATCCGTCCGTCTGGGAGCTGTCTTTATGTCACCGCCGAAGGGTATGACGGTGGGTGAGGGATGGCTTTGGGCGCTGGCCGATTTCGTCAAAGTATTCCTCGCGCTCGTCGTGCCGTTGCTGGTGCTGGCGGCTTTGCTTGAGGTTCATGTGACACCATTGGTTGTGTTACGAGTCTTGGGGGGATAGAGTCTTTGGCCAGAGTTGTGACTTTGGGTACCGCCGCGGCTGTGCCTGATGAGACCCACGCTACTACTCACCTGGCAGTTGAGGGCGAGTTTGGTTTCTTTATGATTGACAGCGGGTGTAACCCTATCCTGCGCATTCGGGATGCGGGTTTGGATCTCGATCGGCTTGGCGGTTTGATCCTGACACACTTCCATCCCGATCACGTGGCCACCGTCCCGATTTTTCTGATGGATACCTGGTTGCTGGGACGTAGGGCGCCGCTGCCAATATATGGTCTTCAAGATGTAGTGGATAGATACAATATAATGATGGATCTATTTCGGCGGGACGAGTGGCCCGGGTTTTTCGACACACCCTGCCGCGTTGTACCTGAGAAGACGGGGGCGTTGGTCTTTGAGGATGACGACTTTCGCGTCACGGCCGCGCCGGTCAAGCACGTGGTGCCCAATATAGGCCTGCGGATCGAGAACAAGGACAGCGGCGGGGTGGTGGCCTATTCGAGTGATACCTCACCCTGTGACACCATGGTCGAACTGGCGCGGAATGCTGACATTCTGATCCACGAAGCGGCGGAATCCACCCCTGGGCATTCCAGCGCGGCTCAGGCGGGAGAGGTCGCTCACCGGGCTGGCGCACGCCGGCTGGTGCTGATTCACTACCGTCCTGCTCCGCACAAGTATGATCGTTGGATTGAGGAGGCGGCCGAGACCTTTGGCGGCCCGGTGGAGTTGGGACAGGACTTGGCGACGTACGAGTTCTAAGATCGATGGATCCATTGAAGTCGCGTCGGTCTGATAGGCAGAACTGCTTAGGCGGTTTTGCCTATTTTTGTTTCTTGTGATACACTTACGCCCGGTGTGTGCTCACGAAGGGGTTACATCACAAACACCAGCTTCGCGATGGATTGCAGGGGCAGTTGTGGCGAACGATCGTTCGTTTGCTTGCTCTTGACAGAAAGCCCTGGGTGTGACACGGTCTGGTGATTGGCTTGCGTGTCGTTCCCGTGTGAAATCAGGGGGTAGGTCTGTGAAACTGCAAGAAATCAGTCGGCGACTTTCGCTGGAAACGCTCGTTTCGACGGGGAAGTTGGATCAAGAAGTTACGGGTGGTTATGCTTCTGACCTGTTGAGCTGCGTGATGGCCAAGGCTCAGGCGGGCAATGTATGGGTGACGATCCAGGGACACCCCAACATCGTCGCTGTAGCCAGCCTGCTCGATCTGGCTGGGATTATCATCACCGAGGGGATGGCCATCGACGCCGCCACCCTGGAAAAGGCCCAAAAAGAGGGTATTCCTATACTGACGACTTCGCTCACGACGTACTCTGTCGTGGGCGAATTGTCAAAGTTGGGCATACCGGGAGTTGATTAGGCCTGTGGAAGGCCAGTGCGAGCTTAGAAGTATTTCATCTCCCGATCTGAAGGACTGGTCTGCCTGCATGCGCGAGCTGAGTTTGCACATTTTGGATGCTCTGGAAAACTCGCTGGAGGCGGGAGCGACCGTCGTTGGGCTGACCATCGAGGAGGATCTGGCGGCGGATTGGCTGACGATCACGATTCAGGACGACGGCCTGGGAATGAGCGTGGATCAATTGGCGCGCATCTTTGACCCTTTCTTCACTACACGCGAGACACGCCACGTTGGTCTAGGGATTCCCCTTTTCAAGGCGGCTACAGGGCGCTGCAATGGGGATCTGACTATCGAGTCGCAACTGGAGAAGGGCACCACGCTTCGGGCTACGTTTCAACACAGTCACATCGATCGTGCGCCCCTGGGGGACATCACGGGAACGCTGATGGCCGTGATCCTTTCAGGCTCCTGTGATTTGCGCTACATTCACAAAATAGACGGGCGCGAGTTTGCGTTTTCGACAAAAGACATCCGGTCCGAATTGGGCGATATCCCACTGACGCACCCAGCGGTACGAAATTGGTTGCGAGATTTTATCATCGAAGGGGAAGAATCACTGCAATAGCGAGAGGATCATCAGTCAGTCTATCGATCTGACTAGACAAACTCAATAAGGAGGCTATCGTGATGGCGGAAGATAAGCTCGATCTTGCCAGTGAGGTGCTTGACCGCTCGTTCCTCGAAGCCATTGATCCTTTGAAAAAGCTGAGGACGTGCATTCAATGCGGCACGTGTTCGGCTACCTGTCCCACGGCTTTTGCAATGGATTATTCGCCACGGCAGGTGTGGCGCATGGTTAACTTGGGATTGCGGGATGAGGTGTTGAACAGTCGCACTTATTGGCTTTGTACCACCTGCAAATCATGCCAGGTGCGTTGCCCAAGGGGCATCAATATCATGGAGAGCATGATTGCCCTGAAGGAGTACTCTGTCGAGAAGGCTGTGAATGTCCCTGAAGGCATGATGGCGTTTGGGGATGCGATTGCCGCCGACTATAACATCTCTGGCGATGACAACAAGGAACGCCAGATCTGGAGTCAGAACCTCGAACACAAGCCGAAGGGCGTCGAGCCCCGACGGAAAAAAGCCGAGGTTCTCTACTTTATCGGTTGTGTCAGCTCATTCTATCCCCGCGTATACTCTATCCCCCAATCTTTCGTGCAGGTGATGGAAAAGGCGAACGTCGAGTTCACCACGCTGGGCGGGGACGAGTGGTGCTGTGGTTACCCGCTCCACATCGCCGGGATGGGCGATCGGATGGCCGCGCTGGCCAAGCACAACGTCAAGCAGGCGCGCAAGGTGGGGGCCAAGAAGATCGTCTTTACCTGTCCTTCTTGCTACTATGCGTGGGCCCATCTCTATCCCGAATACGCCGACATTTCCGGCATCCAAATGATGCATGCCACCGAGTTCTTGGCCGAGCTCCTCGCCGGCGAGAAATTGGCCCTCGGCCCGGTGGAGGAGGTGGTCACCTATCACGATCCGTGTGACCTGGGGCGCAAGAGCGAGATTTACGACGCGCCGCGAGAGGTGCTGGGCCTCATCCCCGGGTTGGATTTTCGGGAGATGGCGGCCTGTCGCGAGAACGCAATGTGCTGCGGCGGCGGCGGCGATGTAGAGATTTCCGACAGAAGCGTCTCTTACGGCGTGGCGGGAAACCGCGTGGCTCAGGCGGCGGCCACTGGCGCCAGCTACGTCGTCTCTTCATGCCAGCAGTGCAAGCGCACGCTCCAGGAGGGCGCGCGCCAGAACAAGGTTCGCGTGAAGGCGATCGATATTGTCGAACTTGTGCTGCAATCCGTCAATGCGGCGGGAAATGAGAGGTGACACGTAAGGCGCGATTTACGCTTTACGTTTTACGATGTCGTTGCGTTTTTTTCTTGCCGATCTGCACCTTCACACTGTCCTCTCCGCCTGTGCAGAGGTGGAGATGCTTCCCGAGTTGATCGTGGGGCGGGCGCAGGAGTTGGGGTTGAACATCATCGCTGTCACCGATCACAACTCGGCGGAAAACGCTGCGTCGGTCGTCAACGCGGCAAAGGGAACCGGTATCACCGTGCTGCCGGGGATGGAGCTGCAGACGCGAGAGGAAGTACATCTGGTCTGCCTGTTCGATGCGCTGCAGCAGGTCGAGCGCTGGCAGGAAGAGGTGTATGCTCGCCTGCCACCCTTGAAGAACGATGACGATGCCTTTGGAACGCAGATCGTGCTGGATGCGAGTGGGGAGGCTGTTGGAACGAACGAGCGGCTGCTCCTGACCGCGACGTCGTTTTCGGTGGAGGAGGCCGTTCAAAGAGTTCACGCGCTGGATGGGTTGTGTATCCCCGCTCACGTAGATAGGCCTGCCTATAGCATCATTTCCAATTTGGGGTTTATTCCACCGGATTTGGAGATCGCGGGTGTGGAAATTTCTTCTCTGATCGGACTGAAAGAGGCCCGCGAGCGCTTTCCGCAGTTGGAACATTACAGCCTGATCGCCAATGGCGACGCGCATCGCCTTTCCGGCATGTCCAAGCGCACGACACTCAAGATGGCCGGGCCTACGGTTGCCGAGATCGCTCTGGCATTGTCAGGGGATGGTGACAGGGGCATCTGGGTGGACGGCATTCGATCAGTGGGGGTGTCTTGAAGCAGTGGGTCGAGGTTGCTTATCGTTGCTTGAGCAGGGCAGGGACTGATGCGTGCGCCGATGCGCTGAGGACCTTTACAACCGAAGATCGTTTTTCCGTCGTGCTTGTCAGCGGAGCTCAAGATAAGCAACGGGCGACGCATGTGGCGGATGCAGTGATCGCCGGGCTGCGGCAGGGGGCTTTGCCCGATGCGGCGGCGGAGACCACGCTCGTCGAGTTGCCTCAGGGCGTCCATGTCTCCCTCTCCGTCCTCCAGGTGGAACGGGCGCAAGAGGCGCACGCGCGTGCTTCGCACGCGTGCGGAGCGCATGTCGTCGAGTGCGATGCCCCGCCTCTGTTCCTGGTGCAGGATGGGCAGCCGGCCCTGCTGCCGGTAACTGAGGAAACCATCGGCGGCTACCTGGTCCGCCAGTGCCGGTTCTCCCTGCAGGATGGCAGCCACCTGGCGATGGTCAGCGAGGGATTTCTGCGGCCGCGCGGCCGGCGCTGGGGCTGGCCCGATATCGCCGTCGCCGCGCGGCGCTGGGTCGATACGGGCTGCGACGCCGAGGAGCTTTTGGAGGCGCTGGTGCACACCTACCAGCGCCTGAATCCCGATCCACCGCAGCAGGACGTGACCGTCGTCGCCATGCACGTCCGCCCGATGCGCACGGCGACCGTGTGGACCGGCCCGCCAGCCGATCCGGCGCAGGACGAAGCAATGCTGCGATCGTTGATGGCCGAGCCGGGCGAGCGCATCATCTGCGGGGGCACGACGGCTCGGATCGCCGCAAGATTGTTGGAGGCTGAGTTGGAGACGGAGCCCAAGCCCGCCGGTGGTTGGGAAGAGGTGCCGCCCACGTTTCAGCTGGAGGGAGTGGACTTGGTCACGGAGGGATTGATCACGCTGCGTAAGGCCAGCGAACAGATGGAGAGCGGTGAGCAGTTGCGGGGTTCGAGATCGGAGATCGGAGATTGGAGATTGGACGGCGCGATGCGGCTGATGCAGGCGCTGTTGGCAGCAGACAAAGTGCACTTTATCGTCGGTTTGGCGGTCAATCCCCAGCAGGTGGCTGAAAGCGGTGTCGCCATGCGTAAGGGCGTGGTGGAGGAATTGGCGCGCGTGTTGGAAGGGCGAGGGAAGTTGGTTTCGGTGGCGTATTATTGAGCGGCGACGTGTGCAGTGAGAATGGTCGTTCTCGCGCAGGTGTGAACCGGGATACGGTATGGGGCAGTACGTCTACGGCGCTTTAGTGTTGATCGCGGCTGTGGTTTCGGCGGCGTTGGCCTTCTATGCCTGGCGACGGCGCGGGAAGCCGGGCGTCGTGGCTTTTGCTGGGCTGATGCTGGCTGTGGCCCTGTGGGCGCTGGTTGGCGGCTTGAGGAGCTTGAGCGATTCGCCATCCGCCACTCGATTCTGGTTCAATGCGATGTTCTTGAGCGCATCCATCGTGCCGGTGGCTTACCTGGTTTTCGTCATTCAATACACCGGACGGGAAAGATGGTTGGGACGCTGGAAGCTGATAGCGATGTTCATCATCACGATCATCACACAGATCATGGTTTGGACGAACGATGCGCACAAGTTGTTTTACCGGGAACTGGCTGCGATTAACTGGGCCGAGTCAAATCCCGGCCCCTGGTTCTGGGTGCATCTGGTGTACGGCTACGGGCTGCTGGCCTGGGGCGTGCTCCTGATCTTGCTGACCATCATGCGCTCGCATGCACTGTATCGCAGACAGGCCGTCGTGCTGCTCGTGGGCACCTTTCCGCCGCTGGTCGTTAACGTTCTGGGGACGTTCGGATGGATGAAGACAGACCCATCGGCTATGCCACTCAGCTTCACGTTCACGGGGATGGTGTTTGCCTGGGACCTCTTCCGCTACCGCCTGTTCGATGTCGTCCCGGTCGCGCGAGATACGCTGATTGACAGTATGAGCGATGGCATGTTGGTGCTGGACGCACATGACCGGATTGTGGACCTCAATCCGGCGATGGAAATGATACTGGGCCTGCAGGCCGGGCAAGCCGTCGGACGGCCGAGGGAGGCTGTGTTGCAGAATTTGCCTGAGCAGGTTGGGCGTTTCCTGGATGCCTCAACGGCTCGGGCCGAGATCACGACAACACAGGACGGTGTTTTGCGTCATTATGATTTGCGCGTTTCGCCATTATCTAGCCGGCGTGGGCAACTGACCGGGCACTTGATCGTAATGCACGACGTCACCGAGCGCAAGCGGACTGAGGAGGCTTTACAGCTATCGAACCTTGAACTCCGGGAGCGCAACGAGGAATTGGATGCCTTTGCGCACACTGTTGCTCACGATCTCAAGAATCCACTGTCGACGCTGGTGGGGTACAGCACTTTGTTGCGCGAGCAGCGTGAGGAGATCACCGAGGAATTCCTGTGTTTCGGGTTAGAGGTCATCGAGCGCAATGGAATCAAGATGAGCGCCATCATCGATGAGCTGCTCCTGTTGGCGAGTGTACGGCAAGCAGAGGATGTCGCGTTGGAGCCGGTGGATATGTCCGCCATCGTGGCCGATGTGCAAGTGCGGCTTGCCGGTTTGATTCAAGAGCACCAGGCTGAAATTGTCGCGCCGGAACGATGGCCGACGGCGTTGGGTCGCAGCCAGTGGATCGAAGAGGTGTGGATCAACTATGTGAGCAATGCGATCAAGTACGGCGGGCGGCCGCCGCAAGTGGAGTTGGGTGGTACGGAGCAGGCAGACGGGGCAGTACGCTTCTGGGTGCGTGATAACGGCGATGGATTAGCAGTGGAGGCGCAGTCGCGCCTGTTCACGCCTTTTACGCGGCTTTCCCAGGTGCAAGTTGAGGGGCACGGGCTAGGGCTTTCTATTGTGCGGCGGATCGTGGAAAAGATGCACGGGCAGGTGGGAGTAGAAAGCCAGGGTGTGCCGGGAAAAGGGTGCGTGTTCAGTTTCACTTTGCCCAGCACATAGATGGATAAAGTGTGCGGCGAGGTTGTCGATAGGGCTCGATCAAATGCAACCTGATAAAAAGAAGCACCTTCCTCAAGAAATGAACCACGAGCAAGTCAGGAACCTGCTCAAATTTGTCGATTCCTCGCAGAGCGAGGCGGTCAAAGAGAGCGTCTTTGGCCGATTGGGATACGAGTGTTTTCACGCGCGCAATCTGGACAAGTGGATCGGGCAGTACGCGGGGGATGTTCAGGCGTTCTTGGACTATGTGAATGTCGACCGCAAGTCGAGATATTGGGAGCGACTGGAGTTCAATGCGGATCGCACGGCATTGGTGCTCACGGGGAAAAAGGTGCTGGGCTGTGCATGTGCGTTCGCTGACTGTGCAGAACCAACTCGGTCGTTGTGTGATTATTGCTGCAAGAGCTTTCAGCAGGAGTTGTTCGGCATGCTGCTGGGCCAAAAGGTCGAGGTAGAGATCACGGAAGCCTATCTGTACGGCGACGAGCACTGCAGTACCGTCATACGCCTGGTGTGAAAAAACCGGCGATTTTCAATGTGGAAAGGAGGAGAAAAAGTGGAAAAGGAAACCGTGTGGGCGAATAAGCATATCTGGAGATTGGTGGGAGCGTTGGGTTGGGTGTTGCTTTTTAGCGTCCCTCTCCTCGTACACGCCGCCTGGGATTCTCCAGGCCCGCTGGTGGTGGATGCCTCGGCGGGCGCGGGTATACAAGCATCGTTAGCAGTGGTGGCCGGCAACCCCGCCATTAGCTACCTTGATAATACCAATGGAACCTTAAAGTACGCACGGGCGACGGATGCCACAGGTACAACCTGGGTCTCGATGACGGTAGATGACTCGGCGGTTGTTGGCGCTTACACATCGTTGGAAGTGGTGGCCGGCAACCCCGCCATTAGCTACTATGATAGCACTAATGGGGCTCTAAAATACGCGCGAGCGACGGATGCCACAGGTACAACCTGGGTCTCGATGACAGTAGACAACTCGGTGGCGGATGTGGGTGAGCATACGTCTTTGGCAGTGGTGAACGGCAACCCTGCCATGAGCTACTACGATGGCACTAATGGCGCTTTGAAGTTTGCCCGAGCGACGGATATCACAGGCACGGCCTGGGTCTCGACGATAGTGGACAACTCGGCAGATGTGGGTGAGTATACGTCTTTGGCGGTGATAAGTGGGACTCCTGCAATCAGCTATATAGATGGTACCAACACCACCCTCAAGTACGCACGGGCGACGGATGCCGCAGGCACAACTTGGGTCTCGATGACGGTAGATGACGGCTCGATTATTTTGATGGGAACTTCGCTGGCAGTAGTGGGCGGCAATCCGGCTATCAGCTATTATGACAATTTGAACGGGGCACTAAAGTATGCCCGAGCGACGGACGCCACGGGAACGGCCTGGACTTTGATGACGGTGGACGATGGTCCGAGCAGCACGGCTCTTGGAGGGTCATCATCCCTGATGGTGGTGAACGGCAACCCGGCCATCGGTTACTGGGCTTACTGGAGTTTCACGAGCAATGGTGTCAAGTATGCGCGGGCGACGGATGCCACGGGCACAGCCTGGGTCTCGACGACGGTGGACAGCGGCGACTTGTATTTTGGGCAGGGTCCGTCTTTGGCGGTGGTGGACAACCATCCTGCTATCAGTTACTGGGGTGGTACCTTTGACGATGGTTTGAGATATGTGCGGTCGGATAACCCCAATTCAGTGGTGCTGCGGGATGCAGCTACACGTCCGGTAAGGGAGGGTGGCGCACGGTTGGCAGTGGGAATCGTGACGGCTGTCGCGCTCGGCGGCTTAGCCGCGTCCTGGAAAGTTTGGTGCCGTCGAATTACTCGCTGATTCGTTTATTCGCTCATTCGCATATTCGCTCAAGGAGGTGCATCTTGGAAGACCCCAAAGTTGGTGTTTATGTATGCAACTGCGGCGTGAACATCTCCGCCAAGGTGGACGTCGCCGCGGTGGTCGAGTTCGCAAAAAGGCTGCCCCACGTGACCGTCGCCCGCGAGCACAAGTACATGTGCTCCGAGCCGGGGCAGGATATGATCAAGGACGATATCCGCGACCTGGGGCTGACGCGGGTGGTGGTGGCTTCTTGCTCGCCGCGCATGCACGAGCCCACGTTCCAGGCCGCCGTGGCCGATGCGGGGCTCAACCCCTACTATTTTGCCATGGCCAACATCCGCGAGCACGTCTCCTGGGTGGTGAAGGACGCGGCCCAGGCCACGGACAAGGCCAAGCGGCTGGTGAGCTCGACCGTGGCGCGGGTGGCGTATCAGGACGCGCTGGAGCCGCGCCAGGAGCCGGTCACCCCGGCGGTCCTCATCGTCGGGGCGGGGATCGCCGGCATCCAGTCGGCGCTGACCATTGCCGACGCGGGCTACCAGGTCTACCTCGTCGAGCGGGAGCCCTCCATCGGCGGCCACATGGCCCAGCTCGACAAGACCTTTCCCACGCTAGACTGTAGTACCTGAATTCTCGGCCCCAAGATGATGGATGCCGGTCGGCATCCCAACATTACGCTCCTGAGCTATAGTGAGGTCGAGGACGTCTCCGGGTACGTGGGCAATTTCAAGGTCAAGGTGCGCAAAAAGGCGCGCTACGTGGACGAGGACAAGTGCACCGGTTGCGGTATCTGCTGGACCGAGTGCATGACGCGCCGCGTCCCGCGCTTGAAGCTGATCAAGATGGGCGATATGAGCGTGGGGGAGAGGAGGCCTGGAGAGCGATGATGTCAATGAGTACATTGAGCGCAGATCGGATTAACAAAATCATCGACAGCTACAGCGCTGACCGGGCGGCTAGCCTGGCCGTGCTGCAGGAGATTCAAGCGGAGTACAACTACCTGCCGCGCGAGGCGCTGGAGCAGGTATCCGAGCGATTGGAGATTCCCCTCAGCGAGGTGTATCACATTGCCACGTTTTACCCGCATTTTACCCTCAGGCCGCGGGGCGAGTTCTGCGTCCGCGTGTGCATGGGCACGGCCTGCCACGTCAACGGCGCGCCGCGCATATTGGAGGCGTGCGAGCGCGAGTTGGGGGTCAAGGCGGGCGGCAGCACCGAAGATGGGGCGTTCTCGCTGGAGGCCACCGGCTGCATGGGGGCCTGCGCGCAGGCGCCCATTATGATGGTCAACGACGAGGCGCATCCACAGATGACGGCGGCCCGCGTGCCCGACGTGGTGTTCGAGTGCCGGTGCAAGCTGCCGGAGGATAAGTGAGGAGGTGTCACGATGCCTAAACTAAAGAGTCTGGACGATCTACAAGCGTTGCGCCAGCAACTGCAAAAGGACATCAAGGCACGCACCGATACGGCCACGACCGTCACGGTGGGGATGGGCACCTGTGGCATCGCCGCCGGCGCGCGCGAGGTGATGCACGCGATCCTGGACGAGCTGGAGAATCGCGGCATCGACGCGCACGTGACCACCGTCGGCTGCATCGGTATGTGCTCCAGGGAGCCGCTGGTCGATATCCAGCAGGGCGACGAGCCAAGGGTGACCTACGGCAACATCACGCCGGCGATGGTGCCCAAGTTGATCGAGGAACACTTGGTCAACGGCAACGTGGTCGACGAGTGGGTCGTCGGCAGGGTAGGAGGGGCGTGATGGGTGAACAATATCGTGCCGATGTACTGGTCAGTTGTCTGCACGACAAGTCGCCCGACCTGGTGCCTGCTCTCGAAGAGGAGGTCAAGCGGCGCGGCCTCGAAGGGGAGGTGCGCGTGGTCGAGGCGGGCTGCCGGGGCTTTTGCTCGATGGGGCCGGTCATCCTGGTGGAGCCAGAGGGCGTGTTCTACATCAGGGTGCAGCCATCTGACGTGCCAGAGCTGGTGGAAGAGACGCTGGTCAAGGGCCGCGTCGTCGAGCGGCTGACCTACCGGGAGCCGGCGACGCGCAAGCGCGTTCCTTACTACGACGCCCTGCCCTTCCACGGCAAGCAGATGCGCGTGGTGTTGCGCAACTGCGGGCTGATCAACCCGATGTCTATCGAGGAGTACATCGCCGTCGGCGGCTATCAGGCTTTGGCGCATGCGCTCTCAGGGATGAAGCCCGAGGAGGTCATCGAGACGCTCAAAGCGTCAGGGCTGCGAGGCCGGGGTGGGGCGGGGTTTCCCGTCGGGCGCAAGTGGGAGTCGGCCCGCAAGGCCAAGGGCGAACCCAAGTACATGCTCGTCAACGGCGACGAGGGCGATCCCAATTGTTTCATGGACCGCGCTTTGATGGAGGCCGATCCTCACAGTGTTTTGGAGGGGATGATCATCGCCGCCTACGCCATCGGCGCGCACGAGGGGTACTGGTATATTCCCTTCGAGCACACGCTCTCGGTCAGGAGCGTCAAAAACGCCATCGAGCAGGCTGGCGAGTATGGCCTGCTGGGCGAGGACATCCTGGGCTCGGGGTTCGACTTTGGCGTCACGCTCAGGCTGGGCGCCCACTCTTTCGTGGGCGGCGAATCGACGGCGATCCTGCACGCCATCGAGGGCCATGCCAGCGAGCCGCGTCCCAAGCACATCCACACCACCGACGTGGGGCTGTGGGGTAAGCCCAGTTGCCTGAACAACGTCAAAACATTGAACATCGTGCCCGAGATCATCAACCGCGGGGCCGAGTGGTACGCTGCCATCGGCACGGAAAAGAGCAAGGGTACGCAGGTCTTTTCGCTGGCCGGCAAGGTCAACAACGTGGGCCTGGTCGAGGTGCCGATGGGCGTCACCGTCCGCGAGCTGGTGTTCGACGTGGGCGGCGGCATCCCCAAGGGACGCGAGTTCAAGGCGCTGCAGATCGGCGGGCCTTCGGGCGGGTTCCTGCCCGAGGAGCTGCTGGATATGCCGATGGATTACGAGACGCTGGCCGAGGCCGGGTCGATGATGGGCACCGGCGGCGTGATCATCGCCGACGACCGCACCTGCGTG